>JAISWR010000082.1 GCA_031270985.1 Bacteroidales bacterium
TTGCGGATTATGCGTCTGAAAAAAGCGTATCACTTGCTTTCAACTACCGAAATCAACATATCCGAAGCCACTTACGACGTCGGTTTTACTTCGCCGTCCTATTTCGCCAAATGTTTCAAAGAGTATTACAACGAAAGTCCTACTGATTTCGTGAAGCGGGTAAGGTAAAAACAGTTACTTCCATGACATGGAAGCAAAACGAAAAGAGTAATCCTGACCGTCTTTATTTCGTCGGATGTTCGACGGAAAGCCTGACTGAAGAGGCTATATGGGAAATATATCACATGATACGCGAGTATGAGAAAAAAGCCGTAGTCCCCATAAGTGATGCGCAAAGTTGCCTCTAAAAAATCATCAAAAAATTTTTGTGTTCAAAAAATCATTATCTTTGTCGCTGTTTTAAACTTGTCATCAAAATATGAGCCGTCATTTCCATATCGTTTTTGCAGCTGCCGGAAAGCCTTCCGACAGTAAGACGGCATTTACCCCCCCCCCCCCACAATTTACTGATTTTCAGCAAGTTACATCGCTTTCCCATTTTGGGAAGGCTGACACGGCCGAAACGGGTGCGTGCGGCATCGCTTTTATGTACGTTTGTCCTGCGGCGTTTTTACGTAAAATCCGGCAGGCTACCGGCAAATTTTCCGACTTTAGCTTCAAATGCCGGGTCTATAACTTTAAATCTAAATCCTAATTTCTATAATAATCACTTTTAAAACCAATTTTTATGAAAAGTAAATTTAATTTTTCGATGATGGCAGCAATGTTTGCCATTTTGTCGGTGGCAACATTTGTCGCCTGCGACAAAGACGACGACACGGACAGCGGCGCGATTGCCGACAACACCATTGTCGCCGCAGTAAATAACGGCAGCAGCTACAGCGGGCAGATCGACGCCGTGAAGGCGATTGTCGACGCTGATGAAGAGTACGATTCCGAAACCGGAACATACGTGCTGACGGGCTACGAGGCGGGAAGCGCCCCCTACGTCAACGGCGGCTTTACGCTTAAGTTGCAGGCGACCGTCGCCGACAAATATCTTGGGCCGATGTTTGATGACGAAGACGAGGAAATACCCGGCATAACCATCAGCAATCCCAACGTCAAGGTAAACTCGACGATAATCCTAGCCTACAAGGCGGACGTCTTGACAGGCTTACTTTACTACCGTACGGCGGATGAAACATGGGATGGAATACTGCTATACGCCAACGGAGACATCTCCATAACAGGCTCCACAACAGACGATGACGGCGAGTCAACGTACATAGAAAAGTATAACGTGCACCTGAAAAAAGGCTGGAACATGATATATGGAAAAGAAGTGGAAAAAGAAAGCGGTTACGAGTATGAACTGACCAGCACCGCTCCCACCGGCCTGCAATGGTATTTTTATGACAGCGACAACAGCAAGTCGCAGCAGGCGACGGCAGGCGCATCGCTCAAAAAGCGGCTGCAAGCGTTCGGAGTAACTCAGTAAACGCTTTTCGCGCCCTGCGGAAAACCCGTTACCCCGAAAAGAAAAAACAGACAAAAAAGAGGCTGCCTCAAAAGTATGTGAGACAGTCTCTTTTTTTCAAAATATCGCCAAAAATATTTGGTTGTTTGTCAATAATTATGTATCTTTATAGAACCTGAATCGGTGTTTGGACAGGGGCGACAAACAGTACAATCGCTTCCGGCACTTCAGCAAAAGGGATGACAAAGTGATGATGAACTTTGCCATCTTCGCCCCTCACCTTGTATCCCGTTGTTATTTCAGAAACACTTTCCGCAAATCCTCTATTTGTTGCTGGTTGATGGGGTGCAGTTGTCCGATAGACGACGCCAGCACCAGCGATTGTGCGCTGAATTCGGCTACCTCGAGGCGGTCGAATGTTTGCAGGAGTTTGTCGCCTGTCACCAGCACCGAGTCATTTTCGATGATGATAGCGGGCATTCCTTCCGATAGTTTTTCCACGATTTCCGTTTTTCCGCGGAAATGCGATCCGAAGGGCATCAACGGTACGTCTTGCAGAAAGATCCAACTTTCGGGGATGGTACGCACGTCCAGTGCCTGACGGGTAGCGCCGAACGCCATCAGGTAGGGCGACTGTGTGAGGATGATGGAGTTGATGTGCGGAAAACGCCGGTAAATTTCCTGATGCAGCCATGTCACGCGGCTGGGGTTTTTGCCGGGTTCGCGGTGTCCGTCCTTGATTTGTACGATGTCCTGCAGATTCATGTTCCACCGCACTGCGTCCGTAGGGGTAATAAGAAAATCGTTGCCTCGCCAGCGTACGGACACTGTTCCGTAGGAGCTTACCATCAGTCCCTGTCGGCAGGCGCGATGTACCATGCCGCATATTTCGGTGCGTATTTGCCGTTCATCCGACGGGTATTCCACGGTTTTCATTTCCGGCAGCGTGCTGATTGTCTGTGCCTCGAAATGTTCAATCTGTTCGTCGTCCAGATATTTCACTTCACCTATTTTTTGCCCGTAAATAATCGTCCGTGCACTGAATTCAAAGGTTTCAAATCGCTGGAAGGCGTCGTTGATGTCGGATCCGCCCACCACCGTTCCGTGATTTTCCATGATGATGGCTTTGAATCCTTTCTTAAATTCGTCGCCGATACATTTGCCGAGTTCCCGGCTACCGGGCACTTCATAGGTGGCGTATCCGATGGCGCCGCAGATCTGTTTGGCTTGTGAAATCACGTTCGGGTTGGGTATCTGACGGGCGATGCTGAACGACACCAGCGCCGGCGGATGAGCGTGAATAATGGCTTTTATGTCGGGACGCGACTCGTAAATGGCTTTATGGAAGGGGTATTCCGACGATGGTTTGTGTTTGCCCACAATCGTGCCGTCGCGTTTCACCAGCATGATGTCCGACGGGCGCAATGATCCTTTGTCGATGGATCCGGGTGTGACCCATATATCGCCATTGTCGTCGATAATGGATATGTTGCCTCCAGAGGTGGTGGTCAGGCTGCGTTCGTAAATCCTGCGGATAATCGCGGTTATCTGGTCGCGCGGATGCATTAATTTTGTGTCAATAATTTGCTCCATATTATAACTGTATATAAAATTTGAGATTCAATTAGACGCTTGTTGTTCTACAGGCTTCGACTGTATGGGCTGCTGTGTTTGCATCGGCACGGATACTGTGGAGTCTGTGATTTTTTCAATGGGGTAAATCTGTTCGGTGGAATTGCCGTATTGGTCAATCACCGTAATGGTAAATCGGGACTTGAGGCTGACGTCCAACACAGCGGAAAACGTCGGATTGGTGTCTTCGTGGTCGAAATCCACTGCTTTTCCTTCTATTTCAATGGATACGATATTACTCTCATCCGTGATTTTACCTTCGATATACAGGATGGACAAGTCGCCGGCAGCAATTGTCATTGTGCCCGATTCGTCTGCTTTGGGTGTAAACAGGGCGATTTGCGGCTTGGATGTTTCATTTCTCACCACATGGTAAGACGCTTTGCTGCTGTTGTCGTACACATCGGCAACCTCAATCTCTATATCGTCCAAACCGTCGAGCGGTACGTCGGCGGTAAATTCAAAGCCGTCGCCAATCGGTATGAGCGGTATTTCGTGGCGGTTCACCAGCAATTTACCGATGGGGCTTTCGTCCGTCACCTTTCCTTTGATGGTGATATGGTCTTTGTTGTCAGGCACTTTAAGGTAGAAATCGTTTGTGTTTTCCAGCATAAGTTGCGGTGCACGGTTTTCGCGATTGAGTTCAAATATTTTCCGTCCCGCCAATTGGAGGACGGCTTCTTTTTCGGGATATTCCGCCACTGTTGCCTGTAATTTGCGATAGTCGTCCAAAGCAGCCTGTTTATTGCCCATAGCGGCGTAGGTGTCGGCTCTTCCTGCCAAGGCTTGCCGGTTTTCCGGATCGATTTTCAATGCGTTTTCAAAATCCTGCAATGCTTCTTTGTTTTTGTTCGTTTCATGGTAATATGTTCCTCGCCAACAGTATGCTTGTGCATTTTGCGGATTCAGTTTGATGACGTACGAAACGTCTTCGATGGCGTCGCCGTATTGCTCCTGCAATGCCCATCCTCGACTGCGGGCAATCAGCGCTTCTTCCGAATCGGGATTGATTGCCAGCGCCGCTTCGGCATTCACCAGCGTTTCTTCGGCTTTATTCAGTACTGCGGCAAGATTGGAAAGGGCGATGTAGGCTTCGATGAAGCCTTTGTCCAATTTGACGGCTTTGCTGTAAGCCCATTCTGCCTGCTGTCGCGCATTCAATCGATCATTCACCTTTCCTTGCAGAAAGTAGTTCATGGCGGTTTCTCCCACTCTCAATGTGGCATTACTTACTTTCAACGCTTCGTTAGGCTTGTTGGTTTGCAATAAAATATTGATTTTGAGATGATACGCCGGTATATACTGTGCATTGATTTCTACGGATCGGTTCACACTTTGCAATGCTTCTTCGTATTGCCCATCTTCATACTGGTTTTTCCCCAACAGATACCACACATGCTCATCATCCGGAGAAAGTAACGTGATTTTTTGGTAATCTTCGGCAGCCTTGCCGTACTGTTTTAGGTGTTCGTATGTTTCGGCGCGTACTTTCAGCAATTCTTCCGATTGGGAGTTGGCAAACACTGCCTTGTTGAGAATCTCGAGTGACATTTCCGGATATTCCGCAAGGGAATCTGTCTTTTGAATGAGCATATCAACATCCTGCGCATGTGCGGCAACGGCCGTCATGCACAACAAAAAACCGCTAACGGTTGATTTCAGACAATTTGACACTTTCATTCGATCGGTAACACTAACGAGCGGGTAATATCCATTTGCATCAATATTTATTTAAATATATCTATCAAATACTGTGCCGTAAGTAGTTAAAATCATGCTATTTGGCATAAAAAGAACAAAAATTTGTTGCGTCAATGCCGATTTGCGGTCTATCATATTGTAAATGAGGGATAAATATTGTAAAGGGGATAAATATTTTTTGAAATTTTTCTTGTCGGGTTTGCCGCGTTGCCATAAAGTGACAAAGTGTCATTTGTTGTCGGTTATGTTGTTGTTTGCTATTTTCGGGAACGTTCTCATGGCGTTGGCTGTAGTGTAGCGGATGACTTCTTCTTCAGGCATGGATTTCAGCGCCGCAATGGCTTGCACAATGTGGTACAGGTATGTACTTTCGTTGCGTTTCCCGCGATGCGGTACGGGGGGCAGATAGGGGGCGTCGGTTTCGATGAGGATGTGGTGGATGTCTATGCATTGCACCACCCTTGCCATGTCTGCGTTTTTGTAAGTCACCACTCCGCCGATGCCCAGCATAAATCCCATCGCCGTTACTTCTCCGGCTTGTTGTACGTCACCGGGAAAGCAGTGAAAAACGCCGGTGAGTGTTCCGTCCTGTTCGCGTTTGATTTCTTCCGTTATTTCGCGGTAGGCGTTGCGGCAATGGATCACCAGCGGCAAGCGGTATTGCTTTGCCCAGCCGATGTGTATCCTGAACGCTTCTATTTGTTCGCCGACGTATTGTCTGTCGCGATAAAGGTCAATACCGGTTTCGCCAATTGCTGCTATCCGGCTGTCGTTCAAATGTTGAGCGAGGTATTCTGTTTGTTGCCCGAAAGTGGCGTCCACCGATGTGGGATGCAATCCCAGCATGGGGTGGCACACGCCTTCGTAACGACGGCATAACGCCAGCATGGGCGACACGGTGGATGCGTCGATGTTGGGCAACAGCATTCGAGAAACGCCTGCTTGCAGAGCGCGTGTCATCACCGCTTCGCGGTCGGCGTCAAACTGACTGTCATACAGATGAGTGTGTGTGTCTATCATACGAACCATTTTTGGAGCAGGGATTTCAAAGCGTCCGATCTCAGCGGTTTTGCAATGTATCCGCTCATTCCGCTGTTGTATATGTTGCGGATGTTGTCTTTGGTGAGCGTAGAAGTCATGGCAATGACGGGGAAGTTGTAGCCGTTCTTGCGCAGGATGCTTACCGCCCTGAATCCGTCGAACGGTGGTAATTTCAAGGATATGAAGAGGATGTCGTAATTTTTGCCGGCAATCTTTTTTTTCAGCTCTTCCAGATTGCTCGCAAATTCTACATTATGGTATCCGAGATTTTTGAAAATGATTCCGTTCACTGTCTGGCTCAGTGAAGTGTCTTCGGCAATGAGAATGTTCAGGTCTAACCGCAGTTCGTTGTCGTTGCTGCTTTCCTGTATTTCGACGATATTTGGGAAATAATCTCTGAGCACCGCGTCAAATCCGAAAAAGTCATCTCTCGGCACATAATAATCTATGAGCATGGATCTTGCTTTCAGGTAATTGCCTTCCTGTTCATCGTTGTTCATCAGCACGAAAATGAACTGCTCCGTCAGGTTTGCGTGCAAAAGTGTTTCGGCAACGGCAAAGCCGGTTTTCCCGTCATTGATTTCTATAATCACCATCTGGTACCTCTCTTTGTCCACGATTAATTTATTTGTCAGCAAGGGTTCGGTATCCTTGTTGATGATGAATATGTCGGGATGTATTCCTTTCCTTTCCAGAAAATTCAAATGGTAGCGGATGCTGTACACATCGGATGCGACAAACAGTATGCCTATCTGTTCGCAGGATGTGATGGCGGAAAAATCAAGTCTTTTTTTGATTTTCGTGTCTACCTGACACTGTATGGTGAAATAAAACTGAGTTCCGGGCGCTTCGGGATGTGTGGAAATGGGCGACGGGCTGGACGCCAGAATGTTTCCGCCCATGATGTTCACCAATTGTCTGGCGATAATAGTGCCAAGTCCTACGGATGTTCCTTCTTTTTCCCGTATATCAATGGAGAAGAGGTTTTTCAGTTGTTTTTTGCTCATTCCTATTCCGGTGTCTTCCACGCAACACCGCACCAGCACTTTATTGTCTTCCATTTGCGTGGTTTCCATCGTTATTCTTATTTTGCCTTCATAGGTGAATTTTATGGCGTTGTTCAGCAAATGGTTCAATATTTGTTTGAAGCGTTTGGGGTCGCCGACAACTTTGTGCATTGCCGTGGGGTCTATTTGTACCTGCAACTCGATGTTTTTCCGGTATGTTTCTTCCAGATAGCATGCCGCCACTTGTTCTATTGTTGTGTTGAGGTTGAACGGCACTTCGTCCAATGTGATGTTACCGGCTTCTATATTGACGAAATCCTGCATGTTGGCGATGCTTTCCGACAGCAATTTGATGTATCTCACAATGTGTACGATGGCTGTTTCCTGAGAATACTTCTGTATCAGCAGGGCGACGGCGTCCTGAATATGGTCTATGGAGCGTTTGAAATCCGTGCTGATGCGGCTCAGCAGTTCCGATTTGGCGATTTCCGAGCGGATGATATTTTTTTTGGCTGCCTCCATGACGGATACATCCACAAATACGACAATGATGTAATGTTCGTCGCCTACCACGACGTCGGAACGGGCTTTGAGAATGCTGATTTCGTTGCCGAATTGTTCAAACGAAAACGGTTCCCATTCGCCGTACATTTCGTCGTCCTTTGTTTCCAAAAGTTTTTTAAGCAATGTCGTTGTGCCGACAGGATATCCGATATCTTTGGGGTGAATGAGGCCGGACAGTAAATTCAACGCGAAATCATTGGCATTTAGCAGAATTTTGTTTTTTACCGCAATGTATCCCAACGGTATGTCTTGCAAAGCCGTTTGTACCAGATGGAGCAGATGCTGGCTTGTTTTGCAGGATTGCCGAAGGTTGCGGAAGGTATGGCGCAATGTCATGATAACGACCGCGGTAAGCACAGTCATCAAAAAAGCTGTTATCCGGAAAAAACCCCATGTGGACAGCAAGATATGGGACAGGTCGCCGCTAACAGCTATTACAAAGTTTTCATCGTAGGGGAGTCTTTGGTAGCAGATCATCACTGGTGTTTCCCCCTGTTGGGTCTCTATGTATCCCGTTGTGTGTCCGCTGTAATTGAGCGCAGAAGCCATGAGGATATCGGCTTGTGCGGACAACACCCCCGACTCGGGAAACATGATGCTGTCGTTGGCAAACATTGCTGTCATCTGCACGCCTTCGGCGCAGGATTCGTAAAGGTAGTTCAACCACAATTTGAGATCCATGTCAATGGAAATGTTTCCCATCAGTACCTCTCCGGAAAAAACGGGCAAAATCTGGGAAAACATGTTGTTGCCGGCGTCCATCACGATTTTTTCCTCCGAAATAATCACGGTTTTTGCTCGTGCCGTGTAATAGTCTTCTATGAAATTCCCGTTTTCGTCGCGAAACAGATTGTATGCCTTTCCATTTCTATCGAAAATGGAGAAATTTTTAACAAACTTATGGTCGAAGAAATTTTCCATCTGCAAGACAATATCAGGATATTTTGAAAATTCCCTGATGAGTGTGTCGGTCAACGGTCTGATGGCGACGGAAAGTTTCCCCGTTTCTATTCCCGTTTTATCTATTTGCCACAATACGCTTGCCAACTGTGATTCCAGCAGTATTTTTTTCTCTTCAAGTCTCTTTTCGTACACCGAACAGGTGTACAATCCTGTGCCCGTGATGCACAGCACACATATTGCAATGGAAATAACGACCTGTTTTTTCATCTGTTTTTGTCTGTTTTTACCGGTATTTACTGTGCACGTCCTCCATCATATTTAAATAACTGCGGTAACGTCCGGCGCTGATTTCTCCCTTGCTCACCGCTTCTGTCACCGCGCAGTCCGGTTCACGAACGTGCAGGCAATTGTGAAAGGCACACCGCTCTGCCACTTTAAATATTTCGGGAAAGAAATGATACAGTTCCTGTTTTTCGATATGAATCAGCCCGAACCCCTTTATGCCGGGCGTGTCAATGACATAACCGCCGCCACAAACGGGAAGCATTTCGGAAAAAGTGGTGGTGTGCTTACCGCTCCGGTGGTATTCCGACATGTCGCCCACTTTGGGCTGCAAAGACGGATCGACGGCGCGAATCAACGAAGACTTGCCGGCGCCGGACAGACCGGCCATCACTGAAATTTTGCCTTTCAGCATCTGCCGGAGCGCATCAATGCCTCTCTTGGTTGTTGCCGAAGTTTCCAGCGCCGAATAGCCTATCCTGCGGTAAACGTCCGCCATCTGCAGCATCTTTCCCGTTTCCTCCGCCGAGTAAAGGTCTGTCTTATTGAACAGTATGCAGACGGGGATACGGTATGCTTCGGCGGATACCAGAAAGCGGTCAATGAACTCCGGAGGCGTTTCCGGCATACGTAACGTTACCACCGGAAGAGCCATGTCCACATTTGCTGCTATGATGTGCGACCGTTTCGACAGGTTGGCGGATTTGCGGATCAGGTAGTTTTTGCGAGATTCTATGTCGCAAATCAACCGGTTTCCATCCGCAGACTCAAGGATAACCCTGTCGCCCACCGTCACCGGATTGGTACTGTCGATATCTCCGGTACGCAACCGCCCTTTCAACTGGCACGTCACGCAGCCGTTACCGTCTGTCTGCACAGTATAGTAACTCCCCGTAGATTTGATGACTAAACCTCTTTCCAAATTCCATTTTTTGAAGTCCGAAAAATACAAAAAAAATTGATTCGCACAACATACCCTTTGATTTTTTGTGCATCGTGCTGTGTCAGTAATTGACAACTGCATGGGCATTTAGGGATAATTTTTCAGGCGGACGGGAAAGTGCCGTCGTCTTTCATTTGTCGCACAATTTCGATGACTTTGTGTACATTCATGTTCAATTCTCTGCTGATTGTGTCCATGTCGGCTTCGGGATGCTGCGCTACGGCAGATGCTATCCGCAGGCGGTTTTCTGCGGTGATGTCCCGTTCCTTGTTCGCTCTGCAGCAATCGCATTTGCCACAAGGCCGAGCGTCCTTTTCGCCGAAGTATTCCAGGAGCATTGTGCTGCGGCAGCGTTCACCGTGTACGTATTGCATGACGGCTTCGATGTTTTTTTGCATGACCTCTTTGCGTACCTTGTAGTTGGCGGGCGAGAGGGTCAGGTATTTTGCATCAATACGCTCGCGGACGAACGTAATGACGGATTGTTTCCGTCGCGGGATGTAGTCGATAATTTTCATTCTGTTCAATTTTTTCAGGTATTCATAAATGACATCGACGCTCACTTTTGCATTTTTTGCCAGCATAGTTTCGTCAATGCCGGTGTATTCCGAGAAAAATCCCGTATAGGAACGCAACAGCAGTTTGATGAATCGGTCGAACTGTTCGTTGGACACCTGAAATTTGTACAGGTCGTCGCGCTGCACGAGGAAATGTACTTTAGCGGCCGCTTTCGGGTCTTCGTCATACTGTATGTATCCTTCGCGTTCTATCAGTTTCAGGGCGTGGTAGGCGGTCAGCATTTCGAAACGGTAAACGTAGGAGAAGCGTTCAGCCGAAAAATCCAGCGGCATATCGCGTCCGCCGCCTATGGGAACTTGCAGAAAGTTGCCCAGCGCCTGATAAACCGCACGTATTGTTTTTTCGTCGGGGAAACCGGTGCGCAGCCGTTGTTTGAGCTTGGTGTCGTCTGCTTTTTCATACAGCAGTACGGCGTATGCTGTTTTCAGGTCGCGTCCCGCCCTGCCTGCTTCTTGAAAATAGGCTTCGACAGTGTCGGGAACATCCAGATGTATCACAAAGCGGACGTCGGGTTTGTCGATGCCCATGCCGAAAGCGTTGGTGGCAACGATGATGCGGCACAGCCCTGCCATCCATCGGTCGTGCTTTTCCGATCGTGTCTCCTGCCCAAGACCTGCGTGGTAGTAGTCGGCTTCGATACCGTTGCGTTGCAGGAATTGCGCTACCTCTCTCGTTTTTTTTCGGTTGCGTGTGTAGATGATCCCGCTTCCTGCAAAACTGCCGAGCGTTTTCAGCAAATAATGCAACTTGTCCTCCGTGTGGCGCACCAGATACACCAGATTTTCCCGCTCAAAGCTTGTTTTCAGTATGTTTCGTTGCGGAAAACGGAGTTGTAATAGGATGTCGTCCGTCACAGCCGGCGTAGCCGTTGCCGTGACGGCAAGGACAGGAACGCCGGGCAACAAATCCCGCAATGAGGCTATTTCGAGGTATGAAGGGCGAAAATCATGCCCCCATTGCGAGATGCAGTGCGCCTCGTCCACCACCAGCAGGTTCACTTTCATCTGTTGTACCCTTGTGCGAAAAATGTCTGTGCCGATACGCTCGGGTGAAATGTACAGGAATTTGTATCCGCCGAAGATACAATTGTTCAGTTCCACGTCTATTTCACGGGCAGTGAGTCCCGAAAATACCGCCACCGCCTTAATGCGGCGTTTTTTCAAATTTTCCGTCTGGTCTTTCATCAGTGCGATGAGCGGCGTCACAACAATGGAAAGTCCATCCTTTGCCAAGGCAGGCACTTGAAAGGTGACGGACTTGCCGCCTCCCGTAGGCATCAGCGCCAGCGTGTCGCGTCCCGCCAGCGTCGATCGGATAATATCTTCCTGCAAGGGACGGAAAGCGTCGTAGCCCCAATATTGTTTCAATATGGAATGGATGTCGGACATAATGCGCAAAATTAGTCAAAAAACAGCAATAATAATTGTTGCTTTGTGCCGTTATTTATATCGTTGAGAAGATGAACAAGATTCCGAAAAATTGAAACACGAAAAAATCTGAAATGGGAATTTTCCTGAAACATTACCGCGACGGCGTGATTACGCAAGACGGTCATCCGGCATCCTCCGTGGATTGGATACATCGCGACAATCATTATCTTTTTCTTTTTCAGGAAAATGCAAGCCGGCAACCACATGCTGACACAGCACATCGCATCGCTATGGACAGGCGTCATCGCCGAATCGTACCGCAAGCGTATCTCCGTGGCATCCAGCAAAAGGCTGACGGCGATTGCACTGCAATTCAAGTCTCTGATCGCATAGCATCTGAAACCCGTAAAAAGGCCATCCCGATATGCGGCGATGTTTCACCTCTCTCCCTCTTATCTGAAAATAAAAATACCATAAACATGGTATTGGTGACAGGTACGGAACGCCATACTTTTGTGCTATCAATTTTATTTGTACCTTAATGTACATTGTTCCAATAGACCTAATATGTTTGATAGATATACCGTAAATACCATAATGGTATGCATAAATACATTAAAATCAGTATTGTAAAGATAATGAAGACTTCAAATCATCCTATTTTATTGCGAATGATAAAAAGCGTGACCTGTTTGGCGCTTATCGTTCCGACACCTCACAGTTTTGCCGCAGAAAATTATTTGCAACCGGAAAGCGGCATATCGCAAACTGTCCAGCAAGGCGTCACCATCACCGGTACAGTAACCGACGAAAGCGGCATTTCTGTTCCGGGCGTAACCGTCCTGTTGGAAGGCGCCGCCGTTGGCGTGGTCAGCGACGCCAACGGCAAATATGCCATTACCGTTCCCGACGGCAACGCAGTGCTGGTGTTTTCGTCCATAGGTTATGTTGTCCAGCAGGTGATTGTGGGCGACCAAACCGTTATTGATATTACACTGGACGAAGATGCGCGGCAGTTGGAAGAAGTGGTGGTGATAGGCTATGGGACGCAACGAAAAGTGAATCTGACGGGATCCATTGTCACGGCCGATTCCAGACATCTGGAAAACAGACCTTTGACTAACGCATCGCAGGCATTGCAGGGGCTTACCGGCTTGTATGTCAATCAGGAAGGCGGGCAGCCGGGAGACGATGTTGCTACCATACGTATTCGCGGCATCGGGACTTTGGGCGACAACAATCCGCTGGTATTGGTTAATGGCATAGAATACAGCCTAAAAGACATTAACCCTGAGGATATTGAAAATATTTCCGTGTTGAAAGATGCGGCTTCGGCGGCTATTTACGGCAACAGGGCGGCAAATGGCGTCATTCTGGTGACTACCAAAAGAGGAACCCAAAGCCGCGCACACTGAGATATACCGGATCGTTCGGATTGGACAGGGCGACTTATCTGCCCGACGTGGTGGACGTGTCTGCGGACTGGATGGAAACGAGAGATCAAGCATCCATCAACGAAGGACAGGCTGTTGTATTCGGTCCTACAGTCATTGAGGAATGGCGCAATGCCACCGATCCCGATGTATATCCCAACACCAACTGGTTCGACATCATGTACCGGACGGCAAAAACACAAAGACACAACCTGAGCGTTTCGGGTGGTGACGAAAATTTAAAATATTTTCTCTCAGCTAATTATCTCAACCAGGAAGGAGTGCTTGTTGCAACATCTGCCGAAAAATATGCACTGAATACGTCAGTGTCGGCGCAGGTGCTGCCGGTCATGAATATAGGCGCCAACCTGCTGGCGAACCTCTGGAAACGCCATGAACCCGCCGATGGCGCTGATGTAGTCATCGGCAATTTGACCCGCGCATTGCCCATTTATCCCAACAAACTTAAAACGGGCGAATACGGCGATTCCCGTTTCATCACGCCCGGTCACAACGTGTTCCGTCATCCCTATGCCAAAGCGGTGGAAGGCGGATCAGACATCAACGAAACCCATATACTCGCAAATATCTTTGCCGATGTAAAACTGCCTTTCGACATCATTTACCGCGTCAATCTGGCGGTAAACAAATATGAGGAAACGTCCAACACCTTTGTTCCGGAAATCCTGCTGTATGACCCCACCGACATGGACCATCCCAAAATACTGCGTTTTAACTCGGACAGAAGTTCCGAACGCACAAACAGAGATAATCTGAATACCACGTTTTTTCAGACGCTGGAATGGAAAAAAACTTTTGGACAACACAACATTAACTTGTTGGCAGGATTCAGCCGCGAAAGTTTCCG
Organism: Bacteroidales bacterium; assembly: GCA_031270985.1. Classification (GTDB taxonomy): domain Bacteria; phylum Bacteroidota; class Bacteroidia; order Bacteroidales; family UBA4181; genus JAIRLS01. Next base: position 13,783 of record JAISWR010000082.1, read on the forward strand.
CACATCGCATTTCAATGCGTATGTTGAAGGGTTTATGGGCAACGAACTGACAGAACTCAACAACGGTACGGTCAACAAGAATGTGGGCGGCACCTCGTCGCGGTCTTCACTGATGTCGTATTTCGGACGGGCAGGATACAGTTTTGCCGACAGGTATCTGCTGGAAACGAATTTCCGCTACGACGGCTCATCACGTTTTGCTAAAGGGCATAAATGGGGCTTCTTTCCCTCCGTGTCGGGCGCATGGAAAATCGGCGAAGAGGATTTCCTGAAAGATGTCGACATAATTCATAATTTGAAAATAAGAGCGTCGTATGGATCGCTGGGCAACCAGAATATTGCACTGTACAGTTACTCAAATTCTATCAATACTGAGCAGGGGCACAGTTTCAACAATACCGTGGTTGCAGGCTCTGCTGTAACTACGCTGTCGGACAATAAAATATCATGGGAGAAGACCGTCATCTCCGACATTGGCATTGATGTGGGATTGTGGCAAAACAAGTTGCAGTTGGAGGCAGATGTTTATTGGAAGAAGACGACCGGAATTCTGGCAAGAATAAACGTACCCGCACAAGTGGGCGATCTCAACGGCCCAATAACCAATCTTTACGACATGTCCAACAGAGGACTGGAAATCAACGTCTCCCACAGCAACAACATCCGTGAGGTAGTATACCGGATAGGCGGCGGTATTGCTTTTGTGCACAACAACGTGGATTTTCTCAATGGCGATATGCAATATATTTACCGCGGCGACGACGGCGACGCCATGTACATCATCAAAGAAGGCTATCCCGTCAATTCCTATTACCTGTATGATGCCGACGGACTGTTTCAAACGCCCGACGAAGTGGCGGCACACGCCTTTCAATCAGCCAAAACAGCGCCGGGCGACATCAGATACCGTAATGTGAAGGACGACGACAATGTTATTGACAGCAACGATAGAATCATTACAGGGCGCACCGTTCCCAAATTCACTTACAATTTTCAGTTGGCGTTGAACTATAAAGGTATCGACCTTTCTGCCCTGTTTCAGGGCGTTCAGAGCGTGGACATGTATCCTCAGGGCAATCTGGCATATCCTAATTATAACGGCGCAGGCATCACTAAAGACCAGTTGGCGAACAGTTGGCGCAGCCCCGCCGACGGACAAACCAAATACCCGCGTTTCGGATTGCCCAAACGCGGAAGCCGACAGAACTACAAAAATTCAACTTTCTGGCTGCGCGACGGCTCTTATCTCCGCCTGAAAAACGTACAGTTGAGTTATACCTTGCCGGCACGCTGGATAAGCAGCGTTTCCGTCAGTAATCTGAAAGTTTTCGTAAACGGGCAAAACCTGCTGACGTTTTCCAAATTCAAGGAGACAGATCCGGAAAGAGGCGTGATGAACGAAGATTTTGCAGAATATAACTCCATTAAAACCATAACTTTCGGACTTGATGTTACTTTTTAAAAAAATAATCATGAAAACAAAATATTTAATCTTGATTGCTCTTGCAGCAATATTTTCATCCTGCAGCGAATCGTTTCTGGACACTGTTTCCACAGACACCTATAATGAGGAAAATTTCTGGAAAACAGAAACCCAGTTCCTCTCCGCTATCAACGGCAGTTATGCCGTCACGCGGGAATTCAGCTCCTATAAGTTATACCTCGACAATGTTTCGCCCAACTCATACAACATGAGCGGTCAGGTGCAACTGGCGGAAGGCACGCACGACATCAGCAATGAAAGGTGGTTCACCGATGTGTGGAATTTGAACTATCGCGGTATCGGGAGGGTGAACAACGTGCTGGCGCACATTGCCCAACCCGATTTGGTTATATCCGAGAGTATCAAAACCCGCATCACGGGAGAAGCTTATTTTCTGCGTGCGCTGTTCTATTTTGAACTGATAAATCTCTACGGAGGTGTGCCTTTGATTACGGACGCTCCTGATTTTTACACGCAGAAAAACCTGCCCCGCGACAGCAAAGACGCCGTTTTGACGCAAATTTTGAAAGATTTGGACGAGGCGCAAAAACTGTTGCCGCCGTCCTACTCCGGAGGCGACATAGGCAGAGCCACTCAGGGTGCAGCGCTGGCTTTGAAAGCGCGTATACTGCTGTACGAAAGCCGCTGGACAGAGGCCGCATCTGCCGCAAAAGCGATTATTGACCTGAACCGCTACAGCCTGTTCAAAAAGGCAGGAAACACGCCAACCCAGAATTATCGGCAATTATTCCTGCCGGAAAACGAAAATAATCAGGAAGTTATCTTCGACATTCAATATTCCGCACCCGATTATACCCACGGGTTAAACCTGAATCTCGATCTGCAATTGAACATTGCGCCGTTACCCGATTTAGTGAACAGTTACCTCGCATCGGACGGCAAACCCACCAGCGAATCATCTGTTTACGACCCCGCCCAACCTTACGAAAACAGAGACCCACGGCTGCATGCTACCATTTCGGTACCCGGATATTTGTACAAAAACACGATTATCCCCGAAAATAAATACTATTCCACAGGATATGCGTACAAAAAATACACCACTTACTTAGACGATGTGACCTATGCTACGGATGTCAAAAATTCTCCGCTGAACTATATCTACCTGCGTTATGGCGACATACTGCTGATGTATGCGGAAGCCAAAAACGAAGCCGGCAACATTGACCAGTCGGTGTACGATGCATTACATCTGATACGGGACAGGGCAGGTATGCCAGACATCCCGCAAGGATTATCGCAGGGAGAATTGAGGAATGTCATCAGGCTCGAACGCAGAATTGAACTGGCAAACGAGGGACTGTACTACAACGACATCAGGCGCTGGCGAACAGCGGAAACGGTAATGAACACCTCCGTGTATAAAAATAACGGCGACCTCATCCAGACACGCTCGTTCAACAAGGACAGGGATTACCTGTGGCCTATCAGTTTAGCCACGCGGGAACAGAACCCAAAACTGGAACAGAACCCGAATTACGGAAAATAAAAAATTTATCACCACATAAAATTTAAATACACATGAATAGAAGAAGTTTCATCACATTACTGACGATCGTTCCGCTGATGATTCAAACAGCATGTACGAACCTCAAAAAGAAAAAACAACCGTTGCCCAACATCATCTTCATTTTGGCAGATGACTTGAAATGGGGCGATATTGGCTGTTACGGACAAACAAAAATACGCACGCCGAATATTGACCGGCTTGCAGCGGAAGGCGTCCGCTTTACGCAGGCGTATTGCGGCAATGCGGTGAGTGCTCCTTCCCGTTCATGCCTCATGCAGGGCAAACATTCCGGACATGCGCGGGTGCGCGACAATTCTTTCAATGGATATCGCGAATCGCTGCAACCCGACGATTTTACCGTTGCCTCCTTTTTGCAACAGAACGGATACAAAACAGGAATTTTCGGAAAATGGGGACTGAGCAACCACGACCAGCCGGGACTGCCAAACGACAAGGGATTTGATGAATTTTTCGGCTACCTGAACCAGCAACACGCCCACACCTTCTATCCGGAATTTTTATACCACAACAAAGAACGTGTGTATTACCCCGAAAATGGAGAACAATACAAATTGGAATACTACGCCAAAACAAGCCGTTATGATGAAAACGGCGTGTGTCATCCCAACGGTATCAAAGATCCGGGCAAGGGCAAATATTCATTCGACGAATATGCTTCACGGTCGCGCGACTTTATCCGCAACAACAGCGACAGCCCGTTTTTCCTGTATCTCGCCTATACCATACCCCACGGACAGCTCATCGTACCCGAACTCGGAGCGTACACACACGAAGACTGGCCTACGCCCCACAAAGAACTTGCGGCAATGATCACTCGCATGGACACGGAAACAGGACGGGTACTGGATTTGCTGGATTCTTTGGGTATAGCGGACAACACGCTGATAATCTTTGCTTCAGACAACGGTAATCCGGGCGGTAGGGAAAGTTCGGTGGAACACAACGGTCAAGAATTTCCGTCGCTCACCGAGTTTTTCCATTCTGCTTCGCCCACTCGCGGCGGCAAAGGCGATACTTACGACGGCGCCTTCCACGTCCCGGCATTAGCCCGATGGACGGGCGTGATACAGCCCGGACAGGTGAGCGACCATTTATGGGCATTCTGGGACTTTTTCCCTACCGTAGCGGAACTTATCGGCGCCACTCCGCCCGATAATCTCGACGGTGTGTCATTTCTACCAACCCTGCTGAAAACAGGCAACCAAAAAGAACCGGAATATCTCTACTGGGAATACGAACAGGATCAGATTATCCGTAGCGGCAACTGGCTGTTTCACCGTTCTAACGAGGGAATCAATGAGTTATATGACCTGGTAAAAGACCCGCAACAATCCGTCAATCTTGCAGACAATTATCCCGATTTGACGGAAAAGTTTGTCCGATATGCACGCGAAGCACACACGCCAAGCGATGTGTGGCCCAGCCCGGGCGAATCGCCGGAAGCCTTTGCGGAAAGACTCAAAGCGACAGGCGTCTCCGAACGGAAAAACAACATCAGCAATTATTGAGATACCACATCGTGACCACAAAATGATCTGTGTTAAACATAGTCAAATAAACAAATTTTTCATTTTGTTGATTTGCTCAATACTGCCTGTTGATGGCAATGCCCAATTCCGGTTTACGCGATTTGAGCGCAACCCGATCATCACTCCGTCGCTTTTACCCGGTATCGACGGGGAAAATATCAATGGCCCATCGCTTGTCAAGGTACCCGACTGGGTAACCGGTGCTCTGGGGAAGTATTATCTCTACTTCGCCCATCATCAGGGCGCTTACATCCGTCTGGCTTATGCCAACGATCTGAAAGGTCCGTGGAAAATATACACGCCGGGAAGCCTGAATTTCGGGGAGTGTAGCTGCATCAAGCACATCGCCTCTCCCGACGTTCACATCAATTCCGAAGACAGGCAAATAGTGATGTATTTTCACTGTCCGACGGGCGAAAAAGGACAGCGCACATTTCGGGCTGTATCCACCGACGGAATTCATTTCCTGCCCGACACCGTTGCGCTGGGCGCCCCCTATTTTCGTGTTTTTCGCTGGAACGGCGTCACCTATGCCTTAGCCCGCAAGGGAATCCTTTACAGATCGCTCGACGGAAGTCGCACTTTTGAAGAAGGCAACAACCCTTTCGACGCCGTTCAAACCGACAGCAACTATCTCCGCCATGCCGCCGTCAAGGTACACGGTGAAAAACTGCTCGTTTTCTATTCCCGAATAGGGGATACGCCGGAACGAATCCTGCTGTCGAACATCGAACTGACCGGCAACTGGAAAGAATGGACTGCTTCTGCACCCGTGACCCTCGCATATCCGACAACCGAATACGAAGGCGCCATGCTGCCCGCAATCACTTCAACATCAGGCGCTTTTCACGGATTGGTCAGGCAACTGCGCGATCCCGCCTTCTATGAAGAAAACGGAAAATGGTATCTGCTTTATTCCGTCGGTGGAGAGAACGGCATCGGTATAGCAGAACTGGATCACACGCAATAATCTGCATTTTTTAGTTATATTCCTTATCCCGCCGCCTCGACAAACCGGAATGTACTTTTGTATCACGTTGTTTTCATTGTCTGCGCGTGACGGCACAACGGGCATAATCCGCATGACACGCATTTCGGCTTTCGCGCGGTACAGACATAACGTCCGTGCAGGATGAGCCAGTGGTGGGCAATACCCCAAAGTTGTCGGGGAAAATGTCCGGTCAGTTGCTTTTCGGCTTCTTCGGGGGTTTTGGCATTGACGGTAAGTCCTATGCGCGCCGACACCCTGAACACGTGCGTGTCCACCGCCAGAGCGGGTTGATGGAACGCAACGGAGGCTATCACGTTTGCCGTTTTGCGTCCCACGCCCGGAAGTCGCGTCAGTTCCTCGTGGGAAGAAGGCACCTCTCCACCGTATTTATCCACCAGCATCTGCGCCATGCCTATCAGATGTTTCGTCTTGTTGTTGGGATATGAGCAACTGCGTATCAGCGCAAAGACGTCTTCATGCGTTGCCGCCGCCAGCAAAGCAGGTTCCGGATATTTCTCGAACAATGCGGGAGTGAGCATGTTTACCCGCTTGTCGGTACATTGAGCCGATAAAATAACGGCAATTAACAATTCGTACGGATTGCGATAGTGCAACTCGGTTTCGGCTACCGGCATATTTGCCTGAAACCATTTCGTTACCGTTTCAAAAAGCGTTTTCTGTTTCAAAAGTTTTCCGATAAAAGGCGGAGGGATGAAAACAAAAGAGGGAGTCCATATTGGACGTCCCCCTTTTAGATGTCATTCTGAAATCAGAATTTAAAGATGGCTCCGACGGTAATGCTACCAAGCGATCCGATAAGGTCGCCCGAATTGGCGCCAAAGCCTATGGAGGCTCTGGTGGTTTTCGTGTCGTCGCCCGTCACGGTGGTATTCACTCCAAAGGAGAAAAACTTTGCGGCAAGTTCAAGGTTCAACCGGTCGGACACGCTGTAGGACAACAGCGGAGCAACGTTGAATCCCAATCTGAAAATGGGGTCGGTGTCTACTGCCGAACCGCCGCCGCTCTTGCTTGTGCCGGTGGTTCTCCCGATATTTACCGCAGCTTCGCCGACAATTGACAACTTGCCAAACTGGATAAAGGCGTAGCGCGCAAACGGGGCTATAGCCCAAGAGAACGAAGTGGTCTCTGTAGGTGAAGACCCACCGGTACTGGAGGCGCTCACGTCAAATCCCAGCCGCCCGCCGAGAGAAAACTTGTCATTGAGGTAAAAGCCTGCCATAGGATGTAATCCGAATGAAAAGGATGAGGGAGCATCTACGCTTCCGCCACCACTGAGGGTTGTGTTTCCTCCTGAAACTGATAGGTTCAATCCACCACCCGCGAAGAATTGTGCATTAGCGGTGATGCTTGCCAATGCAACTGCAACTGTAATAAATGTTTTTTTCATAGAATTTTAATAAAATTTAAAAAATAACGCAAAAATAATATTTTTATCCATGTGGCAAATAAATTCTATCAAAATTTATCTGCTGTTGATAAAATTTTTCGGTTTATCTCTGTCGGAGGACAAGGCAATTCAGGAATATCAAGGCTGAAACGCTTGGGCGAAAAAACATCAATCCCTCTGCTCAACTGACCATTGCGAACGATAAGCAACAGGAAGTTGTCCTTCGTTCCAAATCATGATTTTATTCGGTGTATCTGTAATTCTCTTTGAAAACTCGTATAATTGTAGCCCCACCGCGACTCGAACGCGAATTTGAAGTTTAGGAAACTTCCGTTCTATCCCTTGAACTATGAGGCCCCCTCTTTTCGTTATATTTTTTCAGAAGCGCTCGAACTGCGAAAAAAAGAAATTCGATTCAATGGCGGCATTTTCATCGCTGTCCGAGCCATGTACGGCATTTTCCTGCACATTGCGTGCATATTTTTTGCGGATGGTTCCTTCGGCCGCATTTTCGGGGTTGGTTGCTCCGATAAGTTTGCGGTATGTTTCCACCGCGTCGTCATGTTTCAATATTGCCGCCACGACGGGTCCGGAGGTCATAAATTGCACCAGATCGGAAAAGAATGGTCGTTCCTTATGGATACCGTAAAACGATTCGGCTTGTGAAACGGTCATCCGGACGTATTTCATCGCCGAGATTTCAAATCCCGCTTTCAGGATATCCGTCAAAATAGCGCCGATATATCTGTTTTTTACGGCACACGGTTTAATCATCGTGAATGTGTAATTACCTGCCATTTATAATATTATATTAAATAATGATGTTTTGATGTTCTTCCACTACAATAAAATTGAACGAAAATTTGAGAAACGTCTGTATGTACGTTCCCAATTCGTGCATGTCTTCGTCATAAATTTCATAATACCAGTTAACTTCGATCCGCGCGTCTCCTTTGTTTTCTTCGAGCAACAGCAACAAGTCCACCACGCAACGGATGGATGCCGAATCAACATATTCAAAATAAATATCCACCCGTGTTTCCGGAAGCGGTTTTTTGACGTATTCGTTCATCCAGTTGAAACAGGGCTGGTACAGTTGTCTGGCATTTTGAGGAGTGGAACGACCGGTCATGCCGATAAATCCGTCTTTAAGGACGAACAGCGGCGATTTTGATGTTTTTTCGATGCGGATACTTTCCATAAGCAGACTATTGAATGATTTTTAACTTCATGCCCGGTTGTATGTTTGATTTGGACAGATTGTTCCATTGCATGATGTCGCGGTCGGACACGCCCTGATACTTCCGTGCGATGTTGTACAGCGTATCGCCCGATTTTACGGTGTAATAGACGACTTTCCCGTTTGTTGTCGCCGTTGCTGTTGCCTGTGTCTTTGCGGGAGATGTTTTGTTGGTGTATATCACTAATTTTTTGCCCGCAACGATTCTTGACCCCCGTATGTCGTTCCAATCTCTCAGGTTGTTGATGTTCACGCCGTACTGCATAGCGATAGCGCCAAGCGTTTCGCCCGACAGGATAGTGTGTACAATGCGGTTTTTGCCGGCAATGTTATACACCGTGCCCGACCGTGTAGCGGGGTTTATGGCTTTAAACGCATTGGTCAGGTACAGGTTCGCATTATACCGGTAAATGGAATCTTCCATGTCGATGAATTTTGTGCCGTACGAGGCCGGAAGGCGGAGGATACAGGGAGCGGCGTCACCCGGCAGGATTTCCCTGCGATACTGCGGATTCAGGTCGCGCAGTTGTTGCAATGGAATGTTCAGCACGAAGGATATTTGCGCCAGATTAACGTTTTTCCTCACCATGATGGTGTCCGACACCGGCGGGACGTCGATGTAACGGGGCGTCAGATTGTGTTCCTTGTAATAGTTCATGGCGTACGTAGCGCCGATGTATGCGGGCACGTAACCTCTGGTTTCACGCGGCAGGTAGGGATAAATGTCCCAATATGACGTTTTCCCCCCCGATCGGCGGATGGCTTTATTGACGTTTCCCGGCCCACAGTTATAAGCGGCAATTGCCAACACCCAGTCGTTGTATATATTGTACAGGTCTTTCAGGTATTTAGCCGCTGCGTGTGTGGCAAGAAGCGGGTCGCGACGTTCGTCCACGAAAGTATTGACTTGCAGTTTGTACAGCCTGCCCGTGCTCAGCATGAATTGCCACAAACCGGTAGCGCCTACACGGGAAACGGCACGAGGGTTGAGCGCCGATTCTATCACCGACAGGTATTTCAGTTCGAGCGGCATCCCGTAATAGTCCAGCACCTCTTCAAACAGCGGGAAATAATAGTCTTTCAGCCCCAGCATCACTTCCAATTTTTCCCTTTTTTGGATGGTGTACAAATGAATGTAATTTCTCACAAGATTGTTGTAGGTGAGATGCACCAGCGACGGAATCCGGCTGAGCCGGCGGATATATACCGAATCGTGGAACTCCGACACGTAGGATATTTCTTCGTTTCCGAGTACGGCAATCAGCGAATCACTGCCGATAGATTCCTGTACATACCAAATATTCATCAGGCTGTCCAGATTTCTGTCGAAGTTGGAATAAAACAGTTCTTCCGGGATGGAATCACTCACCGGTTCTTCGGGAGGAGCCGACTGTGCCGCCGCTACCCCCATATACATCAAAACTGCTGTTGTTCCTGCTTTCCATAACATTTTCATCACCCAAAGGATTTAAAATCTAAGACACAAATTTACGCCAATTTTTGTGGAATACCTAATATCTTTAAAAAAAACAGGATTGATTTGCAAAGATAAATCATCATCTACGTTATAATTAAAGAGATGTGCGTCCACATTGGCGTCCACTACATTCATCAGATAAGATATGGCCACCGCCACGATTGCCCAGTCGCGGTAACGTCGCCACGAGTCTTTGTAGGTGGTGATGTAGCGGTCTTTACGTTCTGCCGTGTAGGTGGGTGGAAAATCCAGCGTTTCGTGATAATTGGTATAAGGGTCGCCGTCTTTCAGGTCAATGTAATACCGGCGGAAACGCAGGAACCGGTTTTGCGAATAAATCAGAAAATAGGTGGACGCGCCGATGAGCGCGTATGCTATCGGTATTTTCCAGTATTTCCCGTTGTATGCCTGTCCCAGACCGGGAAGTACCGCCGACATGATGGTGGCTTTTGCCGGAATGGGTGTTCTCATACCGGATGTCAGCTCGACAGCTTCAATCACAGGTGTTTCGGAAATTATCATCAGTCCGGAATCCGGTATATGTGTCGTGTCCGGAGTTTGCGCCTGTACAACAGATCGTTGCAGCAACAATAAGCCGGCTATAATGACGCTCCATTTATTCATGGACCGATATTTTTTCGGTCATTTGGCGAATGTACCGGAATTCTTCATCCGTGCGGAAATGGATGATGATGCGTCCCGATCCGGCAGTACCTCGTTTCACATTTACTTTCGTACTGAAAAGGTTGCTCAAACGTTCCGTTACGTAGGGTTCAAGGTCGCTTTCAGGAATCTCGGGCGATTCAACAGGGTCGTTGTACACCACTTTTTCTTCCGGAGCGGTTTTCGACGTCGCCGCTGTTTCCACAGGCGTGCTTTCCGGTTGGGTATAAAGGCGGGAGCGTTTTTCCGTTTCGCGTACGGACAAATCTTCGTTGATGATTTCGTGCAGCAGCCGCAATTGGATGTCTGTCTGGTCAATGTTGATAAGCGGACGGACATGTCCCATCGAAACTTTGTCTTCTTTCACGGCCAATTGCACTTCCGGCGGCAGTTTCAGCAGTCGCAGGTAGTTAGTGACGGTGGAACGCTGTTTGCCCACCTTGTTGCTGATCTCCTCCTGCGTGAGTTGGTGCTCATCCATCATGCGCTGGTAACTGATCGCTACTTCTATGGCGTTCAAATCCTTGCGGTGCGTATTCTCAATAAGCGCCAGCAACAGCATGTTTTCGTCGTCGGTTTCTCTGACGTAAGCCGGAATTTCGTTCAGCCCTGCCAGCTGAGATGCGCGATAACGCCGTTCGCCCGCAATAATCTGGTATTTACCGTTCCCTGTTTTGCGTACCGTAATGGGTGTGATAACGCCCAACTGACGGATAGAAGCAGCCAGTTCTTCCAATTCTTCGCGGTTGAAATTTGTACGGGGATTGTAGGGATTGTTTTCTATGATTGCCATGTCAATCATATTGGTGGTATTCACCGTTTCCGCTCTTGCTTGCGGGATCAAAGCGCCTATTCCTTTCGGACCCAATCCTATTGCATTCCTTTTTGCCATATTTTGCTTACTGATAATTAGTTATTTTCATTTTTTTGGATAAGCTCCTTGGCTAAGTTCAGGTAATTGATCGCTCCGGCAGAACCGGCGTCGTGCAAAATCACCGGTTTACCGAAACTTGGCGCTTCGGCAAGCCTCACGTTCCGCTGGATGATGGTTTTGAACACCATGTCTTGGAATTGCCGCGTCACTTCTTCCACTACTTGATGGCTCAAGCGTTGGCGCGGGTCAAACATTGTGAACAAAAAGCCTTCGTAACCCAACGCCACATTAAGCTCGGATTGTACCAGCCTGATGGTGTTCAGCAGTTTACCAAGCCCTTCCATAGCATAATATTCGCACTGCACGGGAATAATGACCGAATCGGCTGCCGTGAGGGCATTGATGGTAATCAGTCCCAGCGAGGGCGAGCAGTCAATCAGCACAAAATCATAATTGTCCCTCACTTGTCCGATGACGTTTTTTAGATAATATTCTCTGTTGGGCAGGTTGACCATTTCCAGTTCCGCTCCCACCAGATCAATATATGAAGGGATGAGGTGCAGTCCGGATATTCCTTCCGGCGTGAGAATGGCTTCCTGAGGATTCAGATTGTCAATCATACATTCGTAGATACTGCATTCGAGGGTTTCCACGTCGAAACCCAATCCTGACGTCGCATTGGCTTGCGGGTCGGCATCCACCAGAAGGACTTTTTTCTCCAGCACGGCAAGGCTTGCTGCCAGATTAACGGCGGTAGTGGTTTTGCCCACTCCTCCTTTTTGATTGGATATGGATATTACTTTTGCCATTTCGTTAAGATCGTTAAAAACACATCACTATTCCCCGCAAAGAATCCATTTTCAGGGGAATACGCTTATTTTGCGTGGAATAACGAATTTACAAAAATAAGATAAATATTCGACACTTGGGAAAATTGGGCTAAATCTTTTTTGGGATGCTATTGACCCAAACGACCACACACTGTTGTAGCCGTCTCATTGTCGGAGATAATGATATACATGCCTTTCACGGTCGGATTGACGTCGGCTTCTTCACCGTCGGCCATAGCTCGATAGACAAGCAGTCCGGAAATGCTGTACACCGACCACGCTTTACCGGCGGTCACCTTTTGGGTATGGACAACCGCGCCGGTGGACGTGAACACTGTGAGCATGCAGGCGTATGGTAATTAAAAATAAATACCTCTGCCGGCGTCGGATAATTTCCATACGGGAGAAAATTTATCTCCATACGGGAGAAAATTTATCTCCATACGGGAGAAAATTTATCTCCATACGGGAGAAAATAAATTTCCATACGGGAGAAAATTTACCGCCATACGGAAGAAAATTTACCGCCATACGGAAGAAAATGTACCGCCATACGGGAGAAAATGTACCGCCCGCCGAACGGCACAAAATTAGGTGAATACAAAAGCGGGAGTGTCCAAAACAACAAAATCGGGCTTATCGTCGCCCGATTTTGCATCTTCACCGATCCAATTATAAATTACGAATTAAGAATTAGGAATTACAATCCCTATTCCCTAATCCCTAATCTGAGGCAGAGGCAACCACACAGGATTGCCCCTACCAAGGGCAACCACACAGGATTGCACCCTACCAGAGGCAACCACACAGGGTTGCACCCTACCAAGGGCAACCACATAGGATTGCCCCTACTAATTACATTGTTCCGTTGTGCGTGTGGCTTTGACGGTATAGTTGGCGGTGGTTCCGTCTTCGGCGGTGACGGTATACACCACGCCTTCGCCGGAGAAAAAGTCGGTGCCGCTTTTGAGCGCTACCGTGGCCTTGGCGGACACGGTGATGCTCGCACCCTGTACGCCAACCGTGGCCGTCTTGCAGAACGACTTGGATATGGTGGTACCGCAACTGCCGTCGCACCACACGTCAGTGCCCGTAGCAAAGCGAGTGATGCGTTTTTCGCCGCTCTTGGGCGATGAACTTTTCTTGCAGGCAAAACCTGCCATACATAGACATACAATGATAATTACTGCTCTTTTCATACAAATTAAAAATTAAAAATTACGAATTACGAATTAAAAATTAAAAATTAAAAATTAAGAATTAAGAATTAATTATTTTCAGCAGGGCAATCACACAGGGTTGCCCCCTACCAAGGGCTGCCTCGCTTTTGAGACAGCCCCCCCTACATTATTCACTATTCTCTATTCTCTATTCACTATCTTAAGCGTTTTCGTTTTGCCGTCTTTTTCC
>JAISWR010000126.1 GCA_031270985.1 Bacteroidales bacterium
TTGATAATTGATAGTGTTAAAAAAAAAGTCTGCCTTACCAGACAGTAAACAAAAAAAGACAAGGCAGACTTGTGATTGTTACTTAATTGCACAGGTATAAGCTAAAATGCTATTGAAAGTAGATTTGGTCGAACCTCTGAACACAATCTTCCATTCGGGATTTAAACATTCTCAAAGAAGAGAAGCAAAAAAATATCCGTAAACGAGCATTATCAAACTTATTGACAACGCGATGTAAAAGAAAACCTTACCGAGTTTCAATTCATAGATAATGGCCGTAATCAATAGCAAAATGCGTGAAGTTGCAATGATACTCAGCCCTCCGGCGTTGAATCCGCCGCTGTATAATTGAAGTACAAGAAGGAAAATCGCAACTGCTCCGCAAGATGCAATCCATACGTATTTCATTATTTTACTTTCCATAATTCAACTGTTTTATATTGTTTATAAATAATTTTTTTTTACTGGTAAATGTTGTGCTTTGAGCGCTTCCGTCCGTCCATGTCCTTCCCTCAAAGCATAAAGAAAAGAACACTTCTCCCGGACACCGTTACGGAGGCAGGAGCGTTTCAGAAGTTGTTTGCTCCGAAACCGTATCCTGCCCGGGTTTTGCTTTTAAAGGTTCGACGTGCGTCCCGTCCATAAACAGGGAGAAATACCGTTTGGGCGTTGTCTGGGTATTGACAAACAGGGAGGCGCTCAGGAACAATGTTCCCAGGCACAAACAGAAAACCAAACCTGTCAAAACTTTTGCTTTCATTTTTTAATCCTGATTTTCAACTACTTTATATTACCATCTACAGCCTGTTCACTCCATACTGTCGCCAAGATTTTAACATCCACAACCGGATTCCTTGCATCCGAAACAAAATAACAGCTACGTTCAATTTCTCCTTTTTGTTCCGCATAAAATTCAAAGGGCATTTGAACAGAATCATGGAGCAAAGATATAAAATTTTTTGATGATTGTGTTGTTTTGGTAAAAAAATATTTTATCACTACCGACCGACAAAAGTCGGATCTATTTTTTAATTGATTGATATTCGGTTTATTCTTTTTTTTAAAAGCCATTTTAAAAAAGTTACCCTGTCTGCATCCCTCTTTTTTATTTTTTACAAAAATAAATGTATAGAATTTTGATAATCACTGCTATATGCTGTTTTTGCATATCATGCGGGACAAAAAAACCGCAAATGGAATTGTTCGTGTATGTTTACGATTTCGGAACCATACAACAGGATACTGCCTATCAGGGCGTTTTCATAATAAAAAATGTGGGAAACGCCCGTTAATCATACGGGAAATTGTCGGCGATTGCAGTTGTACGAAAGTAACATGCAGTAAAAAAAAACAATTTATCCAAACGACACTGTTTCCGACATTCCGACCGTCACGGACAGATGCGATCTGCCAAAACGGACAGGTTTTATTTCCGGTTCTGCCGTTTCTTTTGGTTTTGAAACATGATTTTTTGTATTTTTGCGCGATAATTCCGGAAAATGAAAGAAATATACGTTTTGGCGATACAGCAGATTTCCGCCCAGCAGCCTTTGTCCGCCGGATGGATGGATCAGCCTGTGTCTCGCACGGAATCTTATGCACGCGCCGCCGATCCTGATTTCAGGCAGTATTTTGAACCGGGCGTGACACGAAGGATGGGTAAAATCCTCAAACGCGCCTTGGTGACGTCGCAACAGGTCATGGACGCTTCGGGCGTGTCTTGTCCCGATGCTGTCATCACGGGGACGGGCTTGGGATGTGTGGAAAATACCGAACTTTTCCTCACCGCCATGTTGCAGGAGGGTGAAGGCTTGCTCAAACCCACTCACTTCATGCAATCTACACACAATACCGTCGGCGCGCAAATAGCCATCCACGCGCACTGCCACAGTTACAACACCACTTACGCCCATGGCGGCATCTCTTTTGAAATCGCTTTGCTGGACGCATTCATGCAGTTGCAACACGGCAGGATACGGACGGCGCTGGTAGGTGCGCACGACGAACTGACGCCCGACTATTTCGTCATCCTCAAACGAAGCGGTTATTTGCAGGAAGGCGCGGACGGCTTTGGAAGCGAAACCTCCGTGGCAATGATGTTGGGCGACCGGCAGCAAACGAACGCACTTTGCAGGTTGCGCGGCGTGGAGACATGCTACGGCGACGATGTGCGGCATGCGCTGGAACACTTCCTGAACGCCTCAGGATGCCGCATGGAAGATATAGACGCCGTGATGACGGGTGCGAACGGATTCCCCGATCACGACGCGCTGTATGACGAAATATGCCCTTGCCTGTTTGCCGGCAAACCGCTGTTGCGCTACAAGCATCTTTTCGGCGAATCGTACACGGCGTCAGCCCTGGGTATGTATGCCGCCGCCATGTGCCTGCACCATCGCCGCATCCCTGCACACATGCTGCAACACCAAATGTCGGAACCTTCGACGTATGAGCATATGCTGCTGTACCACCGCTTCGGACGGAAACATCACACTTTTATTCTGCTGTCCGGATTATGAAATGGTATTTTATCGCGCTGGCATGCACATGGATATTCGTTTCCTGCTCTTCCGTGAAAAACAATACGGCAACGCAGGAATTGCCGGTGTTGCAACCTGCATCCGTATTACAAAAATACAGGATATGGATAAAAACGGGACACGAAGAAATATCGGGCATCATGGTATTGAAATACACAAACAACCAGTGGCGCGGCAGCCTGATGAGCGTGGCGGGCGCCAAGGTATTCGATTTTATCGCCGATGGTGGATCTTGCCGCCTGCTGAACGTGATACCGCAAATGAACAAATGGTACATCCGCCGGACGGTGGAAAGCGATGTGGCGTTCCTGATGTGGGGTAACCGCGCAAAAAACGTGAAGAAAAAAAACTTGCAACAACTCCCTGACGGAACACTGCTGCTGAAAAATACCCGTCGCAAGATAGAATACACTTTTAAACTCCTTGAACATGAAATTACTGGATGATTTTTACAAAATTGAAGACCAAAGCGGCGATGAATCTGCGTTCAATTATTCGGTTGTCTTCAACAAAGACCATTTCATCTACCGCGCCCATTTTCCGGGCAATCCCGTGACGCCCGGAGTGTGCATCATCCAGATGTGCCGGGAATTGATGGAACACCATACGGGAACACAGCTGTCCATCTCCAAAATGTCTGTCGCAAAGTTTCTCTCGGTCATCAATCCGGCAGAAAACAATGCGGTACAGGCGTCATTTTCCAAAATATCCCATACCGAGGAAGGTTATAAATTTTCCGTACTAGTGCATGACGCCGACAAACAGTTTGCCAAAATCGCCATGGAAACGCTTATCCTGTGAAAATGACAGACCTTTGCGTTATCATCCCCGCCTATAACAATTGCGCCTCTCTTGCGGCAACTGTGGATGCGACGCTGGAATATGCCTCACGTGTGATCGTAGTGAACGACGGTTCTACCGATGGCACGGCAGAACTTCTTTCGGCTTACGAAACACGGGTGGACGTTATTTCCTACCCTGTAAACAAAGGCAAAGGCTATGCCCTGTCCAAAGGGTTCGACAGGGCTGAAACGCTGGGATTCTCCCATGCCGTCACTATGGACGCCGACGGACAACATTCCGCCGCCGACCTGCCGCTGTTCGCCGAAGTCGCCGCCCGCCATCCGGACGCCATGATTATCGGAAGCCGTTTGCTCAAACAGGAAAACAAGCCGAAAAAGAACATCTTTGCCAACCGCTTTTCCAATTTTTGGTTTACCGTAATGGCCGGACGGCGATTGCCCGACACACAAACCGGTTTTCGCCTCTACCCTCTCGCCGCCATGAGCGGAATGCGCCCTTTTACCTCCCGTTACGAAGCAGAGCTGGAACTGATGGTGCGCATCTCATGGCGCAACATTCCGCAAATACCCGTACCGGTGACGGTGCGCTACACCCTACAGCGTGTTACCCATTTCCGCCCATTCACCGATTTCATGCGCATCAGCCTGTTGAACGCCTGCATGGTGATTGCCGCCATATTCTACGGCTATCCGTCGAAAGCGTGGATGAAGTTGAAAATGAAAAGGTGAATGAGATGATTGACCGCCTGAAAGTCCGCCATCGGCATCATTGTGATGTGTGGTATCATTATCAACGACTCCATTTTGAAAATAGACGCCATTAACCGTCGGCGCGAAGTGCTACCCGTCCGAACGTACAAACATGCTCAATTTTCAACTTCGGCAATGATCATTTTTGCATTTTCTTAAAAAAAGACGTATTTTTGAAATAGAAAAATTAAATTTAATCATCAAATATTCAATGAAATACTTAAAAGATCTCCCCTCTCGCAAAGAGATGGAACAGCAAGCCGGAAGCGCCCCGTTTGAAGTGTTGAACGTCAATGGACATTTTCATACGCCTTATTCGTTCAGCGCATTTACAGATATGGAACAAATTGCGGAAATGGCGGTTAAAGAGCAGATCAAGGCATTGGGAATAAACGACTTTTACGTGACGGACGGTTATGATGAATTTGCCGAAATGACTTCCCGCCGGCGAATTTTTCCGATGTTCAACATCGAATCCATTGCTTTGTCGAAAACGCAACAAGCCAAAGGCATCCGTGTCAATGACCCCAACAATCCGGGACGTACATATTTCAGCGGGAAGGGGCTGGATTATCCCGTAACGCTGTCGGGGCGGTTCAGGGATCTGCTGGAAAGTGTGAAATACGAAAGCCGGCGGCAAGTGGCGGAGATGATTGTGAAACTGAACGGATGGCTGGAAGAAACAGGCGTAGCGCTATCTTTCACGTATGAAGAAATACGCGAAAAATACGCTCGGCAGTTGGTACGCGAGCGCCATATCGCACAAGCCTTGCGTATTGCCGTTTTTGAAAAGGAAAGTAGCGATGACGGTCGGAAAGCGCTGTTGCAAAAAATCTATGGCGGCAAGGAAACGAGTGTGCACATTGCCAACGCTGCCGCTCTGGAAAACGAACTGCGCAACAACCTGTTGAAAGCCGGCGGAAAAGCGTTTGTAGAAGAAGACGACAAGGCATTCCTTTCGGTGGAAGAAGTGAAAAATATTTATCTCAATGCAGGCGGAATACCTTGTTATCCTGTACTGCTGGACGACGCCAAAGGTAATTTTACGGAATTTGAAGCCGACAGGGAAGCCATGTGTCGCGAACTGAAAGCGCAAGATATTTACAGCATCGAATTGATTCCCGGGCGCAATAAATTGGAAATACTGGAACCGTTTGTCCGCTATTTCGATGAACAAGGATTTGTCATTACTTTCGGCACGGAGCACAACGCGCCCGGACTCATCCCGCTGACAGTGGGATGCCGTGGTGGCGCGGAACTGACCGCTTACCTGAAACGGGTCAATTACGAAGGGGCTTGTGTCATTGCCGCACATCAATATTTTCGCAGCCAACGGGAACAGGGTTACGTGGATACGGTCTCGGGAAAAGCACATACTTCGCGCCGCAATGAATTTATCGCAACGGGCAATGCGGTAATCAGGAAATGGACAGGGAGTGAGGGCGCTTAGGCGAAATAAACAAAATTATTGTAACGTTTATTTCTGACAATGCCTTAGCTTCCGAAATCGTCGAATGCCAGCATCTCTTTCGGCACGCCGAGATTATCCAGCATTTTCACTACAGCCGCCGACATCGGGCCGGGACCGCACATGTAATACTCAATATCTTCGGGCGCTTCGTGCTTGCTCAGGTAGTTGTCGTGAATCACTTGATGGATGAACCCCACATAGCCCGTCCAATTGTCTTCCGGACGCGGCTCACTCAGCGCGATGTTGAATTTGAAATTCGGGAATTGACGCTCAATGGCGCGGAAATCTTCTTCGTAAAAAATCTCGTTTTTCGATCGTGCGCCATACCAGTACGACACCTTGCGGTCGGTAGTTTTCAGGGTATGGAAGAGGTGGAACAGATGAGAGCGTAACGGCGCCATGCCTGCACCACCGCCGATATACAACATCTCGCACTTGGTGTCCTTAATAAAAAATTCACCGTAAGGGCCGGAAACCGTTACTTTGTCACCCGGTTTGCGGGAAAAAATATACGATGAACATACGCCGCACGGCACGTTCGCCCATGCGCCTTCCGCCCTGTCCCACGGAGGGGTGGCAATACGAATATTCAGCATCACGATGTTGCCCTCGGCAGGATGGTTGGCCATAGAATAGGCGCGGTAAGTCTCTTCGGTGTTGGTCATTTGCAAATCCCACAGTTTGAACTTGTCCCATTCCGAATGGAAACGTTCTTCCACATCTATATCCTTAAATTTCATGCTGTATTTAGGTACGTCAATTTGAATGTAGCCGCCGGAATGGAAATTCAGTTTTTCGCCTTCGGGCAGTTTTACTACAAATTCTTTGATGAACGACGCTACATTACGATTGGACACCACCTCACATTCCCATTTCTTGATGCCCATCACCTCTTCAGATATCTTTATCCTCATATTGTTGCGCACCTTTACCTGACAGCCCAGCCGCCAGTTTTGCTGCGCCTGCTTGCGGGAAAAAAAACCAACTTCGGTCGGCAGGATGGTTCCACCGCCATCCTCCACCTGACACTTGCACATGCCGCACGAGCCACCGCCGCCACATGCCGACGGCAGGAATATTTTTTGTGCCGACAATGTGGACAGCAACGAAGAACCCGGCGCCGCCGATATGTCATTCTCCCCGTTGATATTGATGATGACGTCACCCTGAGGGATCAACTTCTTTTTCGCATATAATAACACTGTGACTAACAGCAATATTACCAACAGGAATATTGCCATACTGATGCCGATGGTGGCAAATTGTGAGGTTAACAAAATCATACTTCAACCAAGTTTAAAACTGCCGACAAAGATATGTCATTTCTTTCGGATAGAAAAAATATTTTTGCTTAATCTTTTTTTACTTCATCAAACAACTTCTTTTTCAAATGTTTTGAAGCGTTCCGACCCAAATTCGGAATAGTTCATTTGCTTGCAGATGTTGATCCGTTTTTTGAAATGATCCATTACCTCGGCGAACGTGTTGAAGGTAAATTCAGTGCGGCAGATGCGGATGACAAGTTCCAGCATGTACTGCTGGCGTTCGATGGAGGTTACGGCGTCGGTTTTGTCGAAAGCATCCTGTTGCAGCAGCACGAAGTCAATCAGTTCCGACTTCCAGAAGGTGATGTGGTAGTCCACCGGCACGCCGTCGTCGCCGAGGATGTTGATTTGTTCGGCGATTTCTTTTCCGCGCTGCATGCGGGTTTTCAGTTCGTTTACTTTTTCCGTCCAGTCGGGCGCTATCCGTTGGGCGATGTATTCCTGAAATTCGGGATATTCGAGGTATTTCGAATAACTGTCAATGGGGTTCACCGCCGGGTAACGCTTTTTGTCGGCTCTGTCCTGTTCGAGGGCGAAGAAGCAGCGTGCGACCTTTTTGGTGTTTTCGGTGACCGGTTCTTTGAGGTTGCCTCCTGCCGGCGACACCGTCCCGATGAAGGTGATGGAGCCGGTGCATCCGTTGTCGAGCACCACGTAGCCTGCGCGTCCGTAGAAGTTGGAGATGATGGCGGACAGGTCCATCGGGAAGGCGTCCGGCCCGGGCAGTTCTTCCAGCCGGTTGGACATTTCGCGCAATGCTTGCGCCCAGCGCGATGTGGAGTCGGCCATCAGCAGCACTTTCAGTCCCATGCTGCGGTAGTATTCGCCGATGGTCATGGCGGTATATACGGATGCTTCGCGCGCCGCCACGGGCATGTTGGAGGTGTTAGCGATGATGATGGTTCGTTCCATCAGCTTGCGTCCCGTTCGGGAGTCTTCGAGGTGCGGAAATTCGGCGAATATTTCCACTACTTCGTTGGCGCGTTCTCCGCAGGCGGCAATGATCACGATGTCTGCCTCGGCCTGTTTGGAGATGGCGTGCTGTAACACGGTTTTGCCTGTGCCGAAGGGGCCGGGGATAAAGCCTGTACCGCCTTCCGTCACCGGATTGAAGGTGTCGATGATGCGGACGCCTGTTTCGAGCAAGCGAAAGGGGCGCGGTTTTTCCCTGTATGCCGTGATGGCTCTTCGCACAGGCCATTGCTGCATCATGCAGACGTTGATGTCGTTGCCTGCGGCGTCGGTCAGCACGGCGATCGTGTCGCGCACGGTGTACTCGCCTGCGCCTGCGATGTGTGTGACGGTGTAGGAGCCGTCCAGCGCAAAGGGCGCCATGATTTTGTGGGGTTGTGCGTTTTCTTCCGTTTCGCCCAGCCAACTGCCTGCCTTTACGGTGTCGCCTGCATGTGCCAGCGGCCGGAAGTTCCACTTTTTTTGTTCGTCCAGCGGGAAGGTGTATTCGCCGCGCCGCAGGAAGGTGCCTTCCATTTTGTCGAGATCGTTCTGCAAGCCGTCGTAATTGCGCGACAACATGCCCGGCCCCAACGTCACTTCGAGCATGTGTCCCGAAAATTCCGCCGCTTCGCCGACTTTCAGCCCGCGCGTGCTTTCGTACACTTGTACGTAGGCGTTGTTGCCGTTGATTTTGATGACTTCCGCCATCAGCCGCGTATTGCCGGTGAGAATATGGCAGATTTCGTTTTGCAGCACCGGGCCGTCTGCCTCTACCGTTACCAGATTAGATACAATTCCTTTTACTGTTCCTTTTGTCATCATTTTTTATTTCACATTTTTATTTACTGCATCGTTTTTCAATTTTTCTGTCAGTTCCCTGAAGATTTTTCCGCCTTCTGCAGCGTCGAGCATCGACCACCGTTCGATGATATCCAGTTTGACCAGCCAGGCAAAGATGCTTTCGATGGAGAAATATTTGAAGAAAGTGGCTTCGTCCAGCCATTTCCATTTTAACAGGTCGATTTTTTTTTCGCGTTCGAAGCAGTCGGATTCATCGGCGATTCGCAGCCAGTCATCCAGTTCGTCCAGCACGCCGGTCAGTCCCATATCGCGCTGTGCGGAGGTTCTGACGGCTTGCGCCACTTCATTGTCGCCCACCGCGTCCGTCTCCATGCCGTATTTGCGGGTGGCGTGCGCCGACAGTACATTGTTCAGGTTCAGGTTGAAAGCGAACCATCTGGAGACCACGCCGTTGTTACAATTCATCGCTTGCCGGTAGTAGCTTTCCGCCAGCCGGTTTTCCCAGTGTGCCGTCTCGTCGCTCCCCTGTTGCCGATATGCTTCGACAAAGTCATGATAATACGGCGGAAAATATGGGTTGTCCGGCCTATCGGATTCTCCCGCCAGCCTGAGACACGCTTCCAACTCTTCTTTGTCGAGCATGCCCCGGCTGTCGAACGGCGCATCCTTGTTTTTCAGGTAACGCAGGAGGTTGAGGTTATCAAATTTCCTGTAAAACAGGTCTATCGGCAAACGATCGTTGTGGGACAGTTGCGGATATACCTCTTCCCTGAAAGGGACGATACCGAAAGGAGGATGGTTGTCGTCCGGACTGATATCCGGCAAACCTGCGATCAAGCAATAATAATTCATACCGTATCAGGTTTTTTGAAACAGCCATTCTGCCAATTGCGGACGGAGAAAATCTTTGAAAAAAGCGGCGAATTCTTCTTCGCCGAACTGCATTTTGTAGCCACTGCCCTCGGGAACGAGGACAAAAGAAGCCGCTTTGCCGCCTGCCTGCGTGATGGTGACGCCTTTGTCCAACAATGCTTTTGCCTGTCGCGCAAAATATTGCTTCAGTTTTTCGGCATCGGTCGCCTGAATGACGATTTTTTCCTTCTGCACCCATTCCGCCGCCAGTTGCAGCATCCATTGCTGTAACCATTCTTCGGTCACTGTTGCCTCTACGGCCGTTCGAACAACGGCGTCGCCTACCAGAAGGGTGATTTCGCTTTTCAGCGTTTCCACTGCCCGGGCGGCATACAGCGACAGTTCCGATCGGGTATTGCGGTCAAGCGCTTCTGCCTGTTTGCGGGCGTCGGCTACGATTTTCGCAGCTTCCTGCCTTGCCTGTTTGAGTAATTCATCATGCTGTAATTCAGCCTGCTCAAGGATTTTTTGCGCTTCGGCCTGCCCTTTTTCCACACCTTCCCGGTATATCTTTTCTGTGATTTCCTGAACTTTACTTTCCATATTTTTATATGCTCTATATCTTACAAAAGATATTTTTCTGCAAATATAACGATAAAAATGATTTTTACCATACGTGATGGATAAAAATCGGAAAAAAACCGTTCGTCGCCTACCGTTGAGACGTTAGGATGCTGTCCTGGGTTGCGCTGTAAAAACGCCACAGGCATGAAACTGTATCATCTCCTAATGTACCTTACGGACAACACGTGCCGTTTCGCTACCATGCCTGTTTTGTCCCTTCCGCATCCCTTAGCGTCGTGTCAATGAAAAATGAAAAATGAAGAACGAAAAGAATTATTCATTCCTCATTCTTCACTCTTCACTCATGTTACGCAGGCCGATGGAAGTTACATTGCCTTTCAGTCAGCAAGACCCTGCGGTTATGAAAATCACGTCCTTTCAGGACAATGTGACGCTGTTGGGCGCGTAACATGGATTCTTCATTCTTAATTATTATTCTTACTCTTAATTCTTAATTATTCATTATTAATTATTAATTATTCACTAATGTACGGCCATTTTGAGGGTTTTCGCCGTTGCGCCGTTGCTGATGCGTATCAGGTACACGCCTTTGGGCCAACCGCCCACTGTGATGGTTTCGCTGGCGGAAGTGGCCTTGAAACTGCGGTGCACTT
>JAISWR010000084.1 GCA_031270985.1 Bacteroidales bacterium
CTTCGCCCATTTCTGTTTTGTCTTTTACTATCTATGAGAACGTAATTTTATACTGTGTATCAACATTTTACCTATTTGTCTTGAGTGACCATGCAGAGGATTTTTAGAGGAAAGATACATCTTTTTGTCTGAATTGAAGATTTTGTCTGTAGAACGATGCCGAATAATTCAATCTCTAACTCCGCAAAAGTTAGGTAGTTATTTTATATAAAATATTAATATTTAAATCATTACACTGATTTTATAGACCACCTAATGAGGTGGTCTATAAAATCCTACATACTTTTGTTTACTAAACTATTACAATCATAGACAGGGTAAATATGACGGAGTTAGTGTTCAATACCACTATTATTGGTCAGAGTCGAAGCTGCGATGGCACAAACATTGAAGGGGTCAATTAAAAAAACCGCCACCGACAATTGTCAGTAGCGGTTTGAGATAATGACTGCGACGTTTTTACGCCGTGT
This sequence comes from Bacteroidales bacterium, assembly GCA_031270985.1. Taxonomy (GTDB): domain Bacteria; phylum Bacteroidota; class Bacteroidia; order Bacteroidales; family UBA4181; genus JAIRLS01. The sequence goes on from JAISWR010000084.1 coordinate 471, forward strand.
AGGTGGTAGAAACGGTGTTGCCGCCGCGTCCCGTCCAGTTGGTGTGGAAGAATTCGCCGCGTGGCTTGTCCAGACGTTCGTAGGTGTGTGCGCCAAAATAGTCGCGTTGTGCCTGCAAAAGGTTGGCAGGCAATCGTTCGGCGCGGTATCCGTCATAGTAACACAAGGCGGAAGCAAGGGTGGGGATGGGGATACCGTTACTTAATGCCTGCGCCACCACATTGCGCCATCCGCTTTGTGCTTCTTTCAGTTTTTCGGTGAAATATGGGTCAAGCAGAATGTTGGCAATGTTCGGGTTTTTGTCGAATGCTTCTTTGATTTTACCGAGGAACACCGAACGGATGATACATCCGCCGCGCCACATCAGCGCAATACCACCGTAATTCAGTTCCCATTTGTTTTCTTCTGAAGCCGCGCGCATTAGTGCGTATCCCTGCGCATAGGAAACTACTTTGGAGGCAAACAGTGCTTTGCGCAGGTCTTCAATCAGCGCTTTTTTGTCGCCTTTGAAAGCGGGCGCCGGGCCGTGCAGGATTTTGGACGCAGCCGTGCGTTCTTCCTTTTGAGCAGACAGGCAGCGTGCAAACACCGCTTCGCCGATGAGTGTCAAGGGAATTCCTTGATCCAGAGCGGCTACGGCAGTCCATTTGCCGGTGCCTTTTTGTCCGGCGGTATCAAGGATTTTGTCCACAATCGGCTTACCGTCCACATCGTTGTAACTGAGTATGTCGCGGGTAATTTCGATGAGGTAACTGTCCAAATCGCCTTTGTTCCATTGGGCAAACACTTCGTGCATTTCGGCGGCGCCCAAACCCAGCAGGTCTTTCATCACCTGATAGGCTTCGCAGATGAGTTGCATGTCGCCGTATTCGATGCCGTTGTGCACCATTTTGACAAAATGTCCTGCACCTTCGCGCCCCACCCAGTCGCAGCAAGGCGTTCCATCTTCTACTTTGGCGGCAATGGCTTGGAATACTGGCTTTATGGAAGCCCATGCGGCCGGCGAACCGCCCGGCATAATGGACGGGCCGCGCAATGCGCCTTCTTCACCGCCCGAAACACCTGTGCCGATGTACAGCAGTCCCTTGCTCTCCACATATTTCGTGCGGCGGCTGGTGTCGGGAAAATGGGTATTCCCGCCGTCGATAATAATGTCGCCCGGTTCGAGGTACGGCAGCAGCAGTTCGATAAAATCATCCACCGCCTTACCGGCTTTTACCATCAGCATCACCTTGCGGGGACGTTTCAGGGAAGTAACAAATTCCTCGATGCTGCGCGCCCCGAAAATCTTTTTACCTTTACCGCGCCCGTTGATAAAGTTATCCACTTTTTCCACCGTGCGATTGAAAACACTCACCGAAAAGCCTTTGCTTTCCATGTTCAACACAAGGTTTTCGCCCATCACGGCTAAACCTACTAATCCAATGTCTGATACTTCTTTCATGTGCATTTTAGTTTTAATTGATCATTTATTTACATTTATTTACATTTATTTAATCGTTTATTGTATTTACCGAATTTCCATGAATTTTATATTTTGAATCCCAAACGTTTCAAGAGCGCCACCGTATGCTGCGGCATATTTTCCGTCCGGATGGAAAATGCTTCAAATTCCCGCCGTACGGGATAATCTCCCCGCTGTTTTTCAAAAGTTTCTATAGATTGACGCAATCGCCGGTCGTCATCCGCAATAGGATATGTGTGGAGGATTGCTTCGCAGATGCATTGTTGTTGCGTTTTACCCGAACCGTTGATGCTGAAATGCAACGGTTGTGCCGGTGTTGGCATTTCGGCGGGATACCAGTCCGTCAACGGGAGTCCGAAGTGCCGGCTCAATGCCTGTACGCTCATCGCGGTACCGTTGGCTTTGCCATCGGCGGAATAGCCTGCAATGTGCGGTGTGGCGATGTCAATCAACGAAAGCAATTCGCAGTCTATCTCCGGCTCGTTTTCCCACACGTCGAGCGTTGCGGCTTTGATGGTTTTGCGCTGCAACGCGGTTTTCAGTGCCGAATTGTCCACCACTTCGCCCCGTGAGCTATTGATGAGCATGGCGGAGGATTTCATGCGGCTCAACATTTCCGCATCAAAAAGACGGAACGTGCGGTCTTCACTCGAACAGTCGAGCGGGACATGCAGCGTGACAATGTCACTGCGACGAACGATTTCTTCGAGGGATACGAACGCATCCGTTCCTTCCATGCGCGCTCGCGGCGGGTCGTTCAACAGTACGTTCATGCCGAGTTCGCGTCCCAATTGCGCCACTTTAGCGCCCACGTTGCCCACTCCTACCACGCCCAGCGTCATGTCGCCGAAAGCAAAGCCGTAGCGCGCCGCCAGCACTGCCAGCACCGCCGCGACATACTGTCGCACGGAGCCTGAGTTGCAGCCGGGTGCATTGGTCCACCGGATGCCGTTTGCTTCACACCATTGCGTGTCAATGTGGTCGAACCCGATGGTTGCCGTGGCGATAAATTTAACGGAAGAGCCTGACAGCGTGGCTTCATTACATTTCGTGCGCGTCCTGACGATGAGCGCATCTGCATCCACCTCTGTCCCATTCCCGTGTGCGCACACGGAAGCGGGTAAATAAGAAACTTCGGCGTATGGTTCCAACACGCCTCTAATAAAAGGTATCTTATCATCAATGACTGTCTTCATGCAAAATTTTTGCAAAAATAATATTTTTATATGAAATCCCGCTAACGTACCACAATTTTTTTATGTCCGGCGGTTTTTCCATGTTCTCTGAACACCACCGCAATTCCCTGATCCATTTCGACCGTAAAAGATGTACCCGACGCTTCGTTGAGCGACCCTTGCCACCATTCCTGCAACGGAGTGCGAACAACAGGGTATTTCAAGTTACGGAAAGTAAACAATGTGGTTGGCGTGAGGGAAAAAACGGAAATCTGTTGTTGCACATAACTTTCAAATTCGGTGGTTTGCCTTACGGGGACAAAGGTGCCGTAATCCGTCGCCAGCCGCACCCGAGCAACGAGTGCATATCGGGCTAAAAGGGCAATGTTGGCTATGGTGTGGTCTTCGCGCCTGCCTGTAGCGCCGAGTATTGTTATCTCCGTCCATCCGTGCGCCACGCAGAACATGACGGCTTTGGTCAAGTCGTTGGTTGTCTGATCCGGATCGTGGTGTATGCGGCCACGAAAACGCTCCTGCAAGGCAGGTGAAAGACTGTCCATGTCGCCTGCGATACAGTCGGGTTCCTTTCCGAAGCGCAACAATGCTTCCGCAGCCCCGTCGCAACAAACGACCTGTTCCGCGTTGCCGAGCAGCGCCAGCGGCACGGGGTGTGACGGAAAATCTCCGTTGGCGAAGACAACGGTGGCGAATGGAAGATGCAGTGGTTCGAATGGGGGCATCCGCTTATTTACCAAACACTCTTCGCAACAGGTCACTGACCTGTGCAGCAGGGTCTTTTCTGATTTTTGCTTCCTGTTCGGCGATCAGCGTCATCAAGCCATCGATTGTTTTGCCGGTGATATAGTTTTCCAGATTGGGATTTTGCTTTTTCACACGCGGGAGTTTGTTGTACTGCGTGACCAGCGGATTCCAGTATGAAGTCAATTTTACCTTGTCGATGGCGGTTTTCACCACAGGAGTGAATTTCTTTTCCAGTGTGGAATAAGTCTTTTCCCGCAGGTATTTTGTTGCCGCATCGTCGCCTCCGTTCACGATGGAGATGCCGTCTTTGACGGTCATTTCCTTGATGGCTGCCGCAAATGTCTCAAACGCGCTTTTCGCAGCTTCTTCCGCCGCACGGTTCATGGACTGTTCAAACGCTTCCACTTGCTTGCCCATGCCGAGGTTGACCAGCGTACTCTTCATTTTGTTCGCTTCGGGCGGAAAGGGAATGGTGATTTTGGCATTTTTGTAAAAGCCGTCCACAGCGGAGGCTATTGCCGAAGATTCTTTGACGCCTTGAACCAATGCCTCTTTCAGTCCGGAGGTGATGTCGGTTTCGCTCAGCGACGATGCGGCAGGCGCGGCGGCGGTCGCTTTTTTGGCTTTTTTGAGCAGTTGCGCCTGCGCGTCGGAAGAAAATCCTGCGCATGTGAAAGCGAACACGATAGCCAAAATGTAACAGCAGATGTTTTCAGATGATCTTTTCATGGTTTGTTTATTACGGATTACTATTCGGGAAATTGGGATTTGTACCCGGAGCATGTGTTTCCACATACAGGCTCAAGGGTATTTTTACACTTTCAAAGTCGTCGGGATGGGCGGGGTTGAACGGCGCATAACTTTCGGCGATGAAGTTTTTCAGCGGCAGGTTACTTGCCTTGATGCCTTCGATTATGCATTTTGCCAGTTCGTACGCTCCGTAACTGCTGAAATGGGTATTGTCTGCCAACCGTTTAGGCTCGCCGTAGAAAGTGTTCGCTTCGTAGTGGATGAACGCCTTTCTGGAGGGTTCTTCGCCCATGGCGTTGAACAGGGTGATGCTTGCCGCGTTGAGGTCTATCAGCGCCGTGTTTTCTTCCTGCGCCAGTTGATAGAGCGCAGTCACATAATCGGCGAAGGTGGTTTTCATCACCCCGTCGGTAAACGTGCGCCTGTTCATCGGCGTGACGATGACGGGCACGGCGTTTTTTTCGCGCGCTTCTTTGATATAGGTGCGGTACGCTTCCTTGTAGATGCCGTACGGGTCGCGGTATTTACCGTCGTTATGACCGAACTGTATCAACACGTAGTCGTCTGCTTTGATTTTGTCCATCAGTTTTCCCCACCGCTTTTCGCCCGTAAAACTGCGGGCGTCTTCGCCCGATTCGGCATAATTGGCAATTGCGATGCGGTTGTTCATGAAAAGGGGGATGATTTGTCCCCAAGCGCACCACGGCTCATTATCTTGATCAACTACCGTAGAATCGCCGCAAATGAACATCGTAACGGCGTCTATTTCCTCAATTTCTACGGCGCATACGCAGGGGTTGACGTCGGTGAACTCCACCGTCAGACGGTCGTCCCAGTCGGGCTTTGCGTATTCCCTCGGCTTGAGCCTGATGGTGGTGCCGTCGTCCAATTTTGGGGTACGGATGTTGAGAAAGAACTCCCGCGTGGTCACTTCGCCTTTCTGCGTTTTGACGGCAAGTGCCATCAGTCGGCGCGATTCCGCCCGCAGGGTGGTGCAACTTTCTCCTTCCTTGTCGCCCAGCGTTATTTTGATGCGGTAGTTGCCCTCCGGAACTTTTACTGAAAAATAAAAGGGTTTTCCCCCAGAAGTGATAAAATCTCCCGACAGACCGTCCCCTCGCCGCACAGCTTGCAACGCGGTTTGTACGAAATCGAAACCGTAGCCTTTTTCCTCGTAGTAGAGGTCGTCCGCAGTCACTTTGGTGAAGCCGGCGGCGGCTTCGCCCGTTCCGAAATCGAACCTGTACACTTTTCCCGCAGCGGAAATGCTGCCTGCAATCAACAACTGGAGCAATACCGCTCCGAAAAACAGGTTTTTCATGATAAATGAATTTTTAAAAGTACAAAGTTATGCAAAAAACAAAACGGACACGCGAAGGATACGATTTTTTTTACGGCAAATGCGCGGGGCTTCATACGCGCCGAAGAGATAAAACAACCCCGCGCGAACGGATGAGCAGCTCCCTGAAAAAAAGACACGCCTCCTGCGCATCGTTTCCAGACAAATTTGGAATATCCGAAATATCCGGCAACAGTAAAAAATCAAAAAACATCCTGTTTTATCATTGCCGTTATGAAAAAATACAATATTTTTGCATCGGGATATTCAAAATATATAGATAGGAAGACATTCATGTGCAACATATTAAAAACATCCGGTTTTGTGGCGATTTGCAAAAATTTTCCATCCGCATTTGGAAATGACGGAATTTTTGCTAACACACACACACACACACACACACACACACACACACACACACACACACACACACCTCCATAATCCCACCCGCCCACATCTGTTTAAAAAAGGCAAAGAAAGGAAATTTTTTCCAAAGTACCAAGGCAACATCAACCTTTGGTCGGGACAAGGTTCTACTTCGTCCGTTCCCCCTCAATTCATCCGAGGTTTCGCCCCATCCTCCAATTTGAAATGCATTGGTACAGGATACAAATTTACATGTTCAAAAAGTTCAAAAGATAGAAGCAAATGGAAGATGCGCATATCAGGAGATTGAAAGAAGAAAACGAGTTGTTGAAGGAACGGTTGCGGATATTGCAGGACGAATTGACCGTCTGCAGGGGCGTGCCGGTTGGCGATATTCTCGAAAAGCGGACTGCGGTACAAGAACCTGAGGAAACGTGCAGGCAACAAAATATCCTGATTAGATCGCTGCAATGTATGCAAACCGCAAAAAACATACCTGATGCGTTGAATGTCATGCTGGGGGAAATAGGGGAATATACCGGCGTGAGCAGAGTCAATGTTTTTGAGTTGTCGGCGGATGGACAATGCATCATCAATACCTACCGGTGGTGCAACCACGACATAAAGCCCATAGACGCCGCGCTGCAAAATGCGCCCGTTGCGCCCGTACAATCATGGTTTGATTCATTTGAACACGGTGAATATATCTGCGCCTCAGATACTGCCTGCCTGCATCCGTCCTGCGTTAATGTGATGAACAGACACCACGTAAAATCCACGCTTGCATTGCCGCTAACGGCAAACGGTCATCCATACGGGTTCGTGCGGCTGGATGAATGTGTGCAACACAGGGAGTGGAGACAGCAGGACATTGAACTGCTGATAAGCTTGTCCCAAATCATTGCCTCGTCCATATGCCGCCACCATGCGGAAGAGGCGCTACGCAAATCGGAAGAAATGTACCGGATACTCACTGTTGCCTCTCCGAACGCGATTGCGACGTGCTCCCCCAACGGAGAAATAACCTATATGTCGCCTCAAACAAAGGCGCTGATTGGTTTGAACGACAATGCACAACCCCCTTACCGGAACATTATGCACTATGTCCATCCACATGATAAAATACGGGCATTGGATATGTTCAACGATTTCATCAGAACCGACATCAATTATATGCCGCAATTGCTGTTGTTGCGCGAAGACGGCTCCGAATTTTTCGGCGAAATATCCGCCGCTTCCATCAGGGACAAACAAGGCGAGGTAACGTCCGTCATTTTTATCATACGGGACATAACAGACAGGCGAGCGCAGGAAATGGAGCTGATTCTGGCCAAAGAAAAGGCGGAAGAATCCGACAAGTTGAAATCGGCGTTTTTAGCCAACATATCGCACGAAATACGTACGCCAATTAACGGGATTCTGGGTTTTTTGCGTTTCCTCGCCGACGACAGCCTGACCCCAAAACGGCGGCAGGAATACATCACGCTGGTGAGCAATAATAGTAAGCGACTAATCAGGCTGATAGACAATATCATGGATGTCGCCAAAATAGAATCGCGTCAGATGAAAATACATCCGGTGCCTGTAAACCTCAGATACCTGATGAACGACATGTATGTTTTTTTCGATTCCCAATTGCAAATAGAAAAACGGGAAAGGCTGGCGTTGATATTCAAACCGGACAGCAACGAGACAACCGCCAACATTTTTGTCGATTCGTTGCGGCTGTGGCAAATCATTTCCAACCTGATAGACAATGCCATCAAATTCACCCAAAAGGGATACGTCTATTTCGGCTATAAACGGTTGGACGAAGAATTGGAATTTTTTGTGGAAGACACAGGTATCGGCATATCTCAACAGTTGCAGCCATCCATTTTTGACCTGTTCCGTCAAGCAAGCGTGAGCGATGCCCGTATGTATGAAGGCGCCGGACTTGGCTTATCCCTCTCGCGTAGCCTCGTGCGTATGATGGGCGGCGACATTTCGCTGGAATCCATCGAAGGCGTCGGCTCAACGTTCCGGTTCACCATCACCCATCTCCCTGTCGAAAAAAAAGACGAATACCTGTTCGAAAAACGCAGAAAAACAATCGCTAAACCGTCTACCGAAAAAGTCGTTCTGGTCGCTCAGCCGGATATGCTCACTTTCCACTACCACGAATGTCTGCTGTCCAGCACCGGCGTTACGCTGATTCACGCACAAACCGTACGGCAATGGATAGAGGTCATCAACAGTCGCAAACATATCGACGCGGTGCTGGCAGACGTGGAGATATTCCGCAACGAAACACAGGAAACCATCCGACACATCAAATCCATCCGCAGCGAAATGCCGCTTGTGCTGATAACTTCTAAATACTATAAACAGTTTAAACAAATAATCAATCATATCAAATACAATAAAATCATCACCGAACCGGTAGATGCAACGCTGCTGATCGACGCACTGAACGAATATTTGTAAAGTCGTCCGGAATGATTATTTTTGCCGTCCTATTCCTTAATATAATGATGATGGTACGATATTTCCCTGTCCTGTTCTTTTCCGTACTTTCCGCCGTAACTTCCGCGCGGGATACCGTTCAAATTGTAGCGGTAGGCGACATTATGATGGGTACGATGTATCCCGACCACAGCTATTTGCCGCCCAATCGGGATTGCAGCCGTTCATTCGATATGGTGAAGACGTATTTCGCCGATGCCGACATCCTGTTCGGCAATCTGGAAGGAGCGCTGATTGAATCTACGGAAAACGCCAAGAAATGCAACAATCCGGAATGGTGCTACACCTTCGGGATGCCTGTGGCATTTGCGGACTGTCTCGCCGATGCAGGTTTCAACATAATGAGCCTTGCCAACAACCACATGGGCGACTTCGGCGAAGCGGGGAGGAGTGCCACCGTGAAAGCGCTGGACGAACGCAATATCTCTTATGCCGGATTGTTGAGTTGCCCCACCACCGTCTTTGAAAAGAACGGCGTCCGTTACGGATTTTGCGCCTTTGCTCCCAACGAAGGCACGGTGAGCGTGAAAGATATTGTTGCCGCACAAGCCATAGTACGGGCGCTCAGCGACAGTTGCGACATCGTAATAGCGTCTTTCCATGCCGGCGCGGAAGGCAATGCCTACCAGCACGTTCCCCGTCGCACGGAAATCTTCCTGGGCGAAGACCGCGGAGATGTGTACGCGTTTGCACACAGCATGATTGATGCAGGCGCCGATGTGCTGTTGGGACACGGACCGCATGTAACACGGGCGGTAGAAGTATATAACGACCGGTTCATCGCTTACAGCATGGGCAATTTCAGCACCTACAGCCGCATTAATGTGGCAGGCGTCAACGGGTGGGCGCCCATCCTTCGTATCTATACAGACAGGCACGGAACATTCATACGGGCGCATATTACGCCCACCTGGCAACCACAAGACGACCGCTGCCCGCGCTACGACCCCGAACACAACGTCATCAAAAAAATACGGACGCTCACACAAACGGATTTTCCCGAAACGCCCATTGATATCGCCGACGACGGATGGATAACATGGCAAATTCCAAACCGACCTTATTGAGAATACTTTTTTCCCTAATGGACATTTTGGGTTTATTCCATTTTGAAGTCAAAATGTCCATTGGCATTTGTGGCGGTAGCGCGAATTATGTATCGTTCTCCTTTTTTGAAAACGCCCTTAACCCAACTTGGCAAAAATTACCACGAAAATGTCGGGGAACGGAGCAGTTTGCGTGGGCGC
>JAISWR010000023.1 GCA_031270985.1 Bacteroidales bacterium
GTGATCTCTGTGGTTAATAATCATCGTTTTTTTACCACAGAGGACACGGAGAACACAGAGTTTATGTTTCCTCTGTGCCCTCTGTGATCTCTGTGGTTAATAATCATCCTAATCAAAAAAGGCAATAGCGCCTCAAAAAAAGATTTAGCCTCATTTTTACAACCGCCCTACGGACGGATGCGTACGCGACATCAATTTTCTACCGCATTTTCACCACTGTCCGCGTCAAATCCAACAATAATGATGAAAAGCAATACAAGCAAATCGCCCGAAAATATTTCCGGATTTTTATAAACATAAAAAAAATTCCATGAAAATATCAAAAATGTGGATAAAAATGTGGATAATTAAAAATAAATGAGTATCTTTGCGGCGAAAATCAGGTATTATAATTTATCATGAACAGAAAATTTCACCGAAAAATATCAAATAATTTATTTGTTATGAAACAGTTACGCCTTTTACCCATCGCCCTTTTTACCTTTTTCAGCCTCTGCGGAATACAAAAAATCACTGCACAGATAGGCACACCAATAACGGTTGAAACAAGCACAGACAACCAAAATTGGACGCCAGGGCAAATCATTACACCTCCGCAAGGCGGCAAAACCGAAAAAATACTTTATGTAAAAGCCAACATCGGAGACGGCGAATTTCAACAAGTGTCCTCAACCGTAATTATCATATTCCAAAAAGTGGTAGGGGGTACTACGGTGGACTATGGCGACCTTTTCAGCTATGCGCCGGCTGAAGACAAGTTTTCAGACGATGGAAAAACATTCACCAGAACTTTCTATCTCTCCGATGAGGTTTCCGTGCTTTCCGGCACAATGCCTGATTTATTGTATGCGGACGACGTTGCACCAAGAGTCTCTGGTCTTAAAGACAAAGACGGAACCAACTGCATAGCCACCACAGGCGATGTATTCCATATCCATCTGCGGCAAATAAACATCAGCAACATCGCCTCCACATTAACCAAAATAGACATAGACAACACGGTGGCGGTGGTGGATGCGCACGTGGTGAACAAAGCCGTTGCCGCCGTCGGTTCGTTCAGCATCACAGTGACTTACGCAAGCGCCATGGATCCGAGCATAGCGCCCACCATCACATTCGACAAACCTACGGAGATCACCGGCATTACGCAAACAGGCGGGGCATGGAGCGCCGGGAACACCGTCTATACGTTTAGCTATACCGTGGCCGAAAACACCACAGACAATACCGTAGTGAACTACACCATTGCGGGCGGGATGAACCCTGCCGGCGACACGCCGGGCGCAACGGAAACATACAAAATACTGGTGGACTACGTGGCGCCGCGCATCACGTCCATCAGGTTCTACCAAGGACAAAACGATGGCTCTCCCGCTACGGTCATCAACCATGCCAACGACCCCTCCGACCCTAACGACAGTTACAGCCTGCGCGTGACATACAATGAAGAAATGAGTACAGGCGCCGGGGATATGTTTTTGCCCGACCACGACAAAGTGCCCCTGTTTACCGTAAAATTAGAAAAACAGTCTCCCGATGATCCCGACATTTCCCACATCGACCCTGCCGCCGTTTTTGGGTTCACCGACGCTTACCCTGCATGGGCGAACAAGTCATACATTTCGTATGTAAAAGTCACCAAGCCGGAGAACTTCATCGCAAATGTCACCATTCAGGTAACTTGCACAACCGGCAGATGCGCGTATGACCTGGCGGGCAATCCCATGGAGCTGAGCGGCGTGCCGGGCGAGCAAGCCAACGGCGAACTGACCGGACTGACGATCGACCTCACCGAGCGCAATTACACCGCCAGCATGGATCCCCACCCCATTGCTACGGGCACCGAATTTGCCACGCTGACGCTACGCTTCGGCAGCAAGATGGACATGACTATCGCTCCGAAGGTGGAATTCGACAACGGCGGCCCCGACATCAACACCATCATCACCGGCATTCAGGAACAAGAATGGAAGGACAACCGCACCTATAGCATCACATACAACATTGCCGAAAATCCGGGCAAAGTCATCCCGGGCATCGGCGTCACCGTGAGCGACGCAAAGACCTCAACGGGCAGCCCGCTGGAAAGCGGCTCGGAAACAGTGAACAATGTGTTCGGCATTGACTTCAACAGCGCATCCTGCCAAATCTTCGTGGCGTTTGACCCCGCAAGCCCTGCAAGGGTGGTGCGCGACGAAATCGAGCACGTAAACACCACGCAAGTAACGTTCACGCTGCATTATTCCAAGACAATGGATCCGGCGTTTCTCCCGAAAATGCAGTTCAACGGGGGGGACGAAATCGCCAAAGCGTTCCTGACCGCCAACAGCACGGCGGGCGGCTGGAATCCGGAAAGGACGGAATACGTCATCACGTACACCATTCCTACGCTGAGCGATGCCGAAGCAGACGACCCCGCGCTGCTGGGGGAAGTATCCGTCAGTGCGACGGGCGGCGTCGATCAGGCTTCGGGTAGCCCGCAAATAGCAGGAAAATTGGCAACCGGCACCGGCCCGTTCATCCTCGACATGCAACACATCGGCGTGACGGGCAGCCACTCCATCGCGGGAACCGTCATGTGTCTGGAAGACACGCTGCGGGTGACGTTCGCTTTCAACCAGCCGATGAGCAGCAGCAATGCACAGTTCATGCACACCTTCGGCACGCCTCCGGATCCTGAAGAAGAGGGATTCCTGCAATTCATCCGCACCGAATGGTTGGACAACCAAACCGCCGTGGCCATATATAAGGTGGACGGGACAAAAGCATACAACAACAACGTCGGATTCCGTATTCCGCAACAACAACAGGCGCAAGCGCTCGTCAACCAATACGGACGGACATATTACGAAACTTCCGCCACAAACGGATTGAACAATATTCAGATTGCCGCCAATCCGCCGGTAATCAACAACCCTTCATGGGCGCCGGTCACCTGCTATAACGGCAACGACGGCGCTGTTTCCATCAATGTGAGCGGCGGCGCGGGCGTCATTAATTACGATCTGTTGCGCAACGGGACGCTGCTGCCGCCGAGCGAATACACCACAGGGGCGGGCGGCGCATTTTCGGGGCTTTACCCTGGACGCTACGACGTCAAAGCAGCCGGCAGCACGGACGGATGCTACGCGCTGTTCAACATCACGCTGGACAATCCCGAACGCATGCAGTTTGCCGCTTCGGTGGTGCACCACTGGGAAAAAACCGAGCGCACGGGCGAACACACCGGCAAAATCACAATGACGGCAACGGGCGGAGATGCACCTTACACCTACCACTGTGCCGAATGTCCCGTCACCTCGCAAAGCGACAGCATCTTCACGAGCCTGAGCACGCTGGATGCTTTCAACGTCGCATCGGATGAAAAACAGTTTACGGTCTATGCCTCAGACAACAAGAACTGTCTGTCGGAGGACACCACGCTGATTATCAAGGATTACCGCACGCCCACATTGTTCACCCCCAACGGCGACGGGAAAAACGACTTCTTCTTGGAAGGACGCAAGGTGGAAATATACGACCGCACCGGCACGCTGATCTTCACGGGCGACAACGGCTGGGACGGCACCGTCAAGGGAAAAACAGGACGCCCCGCCGTCTATTATTACGTGGCCACCTTTCCCGACGGGCATGTCAAAAAGGGAGCGATACAATTATATAAAAATTAAGCAATTAAGAATAACGTTTGAGTAAAAATACCGAACCAGAATGAAACACATCATCACCATCAGTATGCTGGCTGTTCTTTTGATGGCGCCGGGTGCGGAGATGCAGGCGGCAAAGAAAAAAGTGACGGGCAAACAACTTTTTGACAAAAGGGAGTACGCTTCCGCCATCACGACCTACGAACAGGAGTTGAAGAACAAAAAAATCACGCGGCTGACGCAGGCGCAGACCGAAGCGCAAATCGGCATCTGTTATTACTACCTCAACAAGCCGAGGGACGCTGCCAGCTGGCTGCGAAAAGGTATTTCCAAACAGTACGAAACCGCCGATGTATACGCCCATTACGGCCTGACGCTGCAAAAACTGGAGCGTTACGACGAAGCCAAAGAAGCGTTTGAAAACTGTCTGAAAAAGGACAGGCGCTACGCCAACATACAGCAGTACATCGCACAGTGCGACTATGCCCTGGCGCACGCCGAACCCAACGCGCAGGTGCGGATGCGCTCGGCAAAGGTGAATACCGACGGCAGCGAATACGGCGTTTCCCCTGCGGGTAACGAAATATTCTTCTCGCGCGCCCCTACCAAAGGCAAGGACATCGACCCGCGTACAGGCTTGGGATTCACTGAGATATATTCCGCCAAGCTGGAATACGGCGAGTTAGTCAACCCGAAAAAAGAAAAAGCATTCATGAAAATATACCACAACACGGGTATTTTTTCCTACGATACGGCCACCAACTACATGTACATGACCGTGTGCGATCCCAAGAGCGGAAAATGCGGCATCTACCGCAGCAAGTACGACCGAAAAAAATGGGGCGAGCCTGAAGCGCTGTTTGTGAACAGCAAATACGACATAGCGCATCCGATGCTGGGCAACAAGGGACAGCGGCTGTATTTCACCTCCAACGCACAGGGCGGTAAGGGCAAAACCGACATCTGGTACGTGGACAAGACGGACGATATATGGGGCGAACCGGTGAATGCCGGCGACAAAATCAACACCACCGGACGCGAAGAATTTCCCTTTGTGGAAGGCGACAGCCTCCTGTACTTCGCCTCTACCGGTCATGAAGGCTTCGGCGGGCTGGACATATTTGCCGTCAGCATTGAACACGACGGCAGCTTCGGCGAGCGAATCAATCTGGGACGTCCCTTCAACAGCGGCGCCGACGATTTCAACCTGATTACCTACGGCGAAGCAGGCGCGCTGGTATCCTCGCGCAACCCTACCCGCAGCGACGACATCTACACCTTCAACAAGGCGGAACTGCCGTCGCCCAACCGGAAAGAAAAGCCAAAACCCGAACCGGTGAAAGAGCCGGAACCGGTGAAACCCGAACCGGTGAAAACAGAGCCGACGCCCGAACCGGCGCAGCCGCCTGCACCCGTCCCGCCTAAAGGCGAAGTGATCGCGACCATCTATTTTGACTTCGATAAATTTATCCCGCAGACGCAATACAGAAAGCAATACGAACAAATCGTGGCGCTGATGAAAGCCTATCCCAGTGCAACATTTGAGATAGCCGGTTATGCGGATACGCGCGGCGGCACAAGCTTCAACAAGGAACTGTCCGACAAGCGGGCGCAATACATCGCTAAACGTCTGATGGACAGAGGTATCAGCAAAGAACAGATCGTGCCCAAAGGGTACGGGTTCTCCAAACCTGCCGTTCCCGGGGCTGTCACCGAAACGGATTACGCGAAAAACAGACGGGTAGAAATACGTGTACTGTATTAATTTGAAAATGAATGATTAACGTGAATATAAAAATATGAAAAGTTCATCGAAAATGTGGGTTGCCCTGGCGTTCATGGGAAGCATTGCTTTGCCGCACACACAGGCGCAAAATGATATAATGCTCACCCAGCAATGGCTGTCGCGCATTAATATGAATCCCGCAGCAACCGGCAACACGGACAACATTGACGTCTATGCGCTGGTGCGACGACAATGGTCGGGGTTTGAAAACGCGCCGAAAACGGAAGTGCTCAACATCCACAGCTACTTTCACCGCATACAGTCGGGCTTGGGGCTATCGGCCACCCATGACAACACCGGCTTGGGCAGTCAAATGATCAACGCCAAACTTGCCTATGCCTACCACGTGAATCTGGGCGAAAAATGGCTGCTGTCTCTCGGTTTGTCGGGCGGAATCATCCAACAGAGCTACGACCCGACCCAACACTACGTGATTGACCCGAGCGACGACGCCTATATGGGGGAGAAAATATCGCAACTCAACCCCGACGCGGACTTTGGTTTTGAACTGAACTCGCAACGTTTTCAGCTCGGCGCATCGGTGACGCACCTCATACGGATGCCCGACAAGCAAACCACCATGAAGAGCGGACAACAATACCACGCCTACGTAAATTACAAACAGCCCTTCGGCGAATCGTTCGACCTCACCATCGGCGCACGCGGCATGAACATTGACAGCCAGCCCTATCTGGACGTACACCTGACGGCAATGATCGGCAAGGTGTTCTGGATAGGCGGCGCTTACCGGCCTGTCAACCTCGAGGATTTCAGCCCCAACACCATCGCGGCAATGATCGGCATACAAGTGGGATTTGCGCGCATCGGTTACGCTTACGACCATTCCATCGGGAAAATCAGCTCCATCGCTCAAAATTCGCATGAGGTGATGCTCTCGCTCAAAATCGGAAAACCCAAGAAAACCATCAATACCAAATCACCCCGATTTATTGAAGAATAAGTAATCATAAATATTTTAAACACATATCATTATGGTACCCAACAAACATCAACCGCCGGTTCGTACGCCCAAAAAAAGTAACAGCAGCGCCATTATCGCCATCATTGCCGTGGTCCTCATCGGAGCCGGCATTGCGGGATATTTGCTGTATCCCAGCCTGATCAAAAAACCGATTCCGGAGCCTGTCATCGAGCCGGAGCCTGTGGTAACGCTGCAGGACACCATTCCTGAACCCAATACAGCGTCCGAACCTGACACCTTAGAAATGGTCGCGGAAGAAATACAGCCCGTGGCAGTCGATGAGCCTATGGTGGTAAGATACGACTCCTCCACCACAGTGGACAGAGGTTTCTACATCATCGTGGGTAGCTTCAAAAACAAATCCAACGCCGACCGGCTGGCAAAAAAACTCTCGGCGGATATTGAAACAAAGGTGCTGTTTTTTGAAGGTTCGGGATTACATCGGGTTTCCGCAGGAAAATACGGTTATCTCCGCGATGCGTGGAACGACATGGGTAGCATACGCATTTTGGAGGGATGTAGCGAAGCATGGGTTGTAGAAAACAGGTAATGACCCTTCGCAGAAAGTCGAATCTCCATTTGGACAGTAAATTAGCAGGTTTTTATAAAAATTACGGGAATAAATGTAACTTTTTATAAATATTTCCGTATAACGAACAAAAAGTTATCAACAAAATATCAAGGAACATGACAAAATATTATCTCCTCCTTAAATCGTTCATCCTTTGCGCGATACTAATTTTTGCGGCATTTGACGATGCGCAAGCGCAAAGCCCTATCAGGCTATCCAAAAAAGTGAACAGTCTCATTTCCAACGGCATTACCGTCAGTGTGAAGATGGACTACAAAATCGGAAACGGCCCCGATACGTTGATGAATTTATACCTTTTGGATAATATTAAATCCGCATTTGCCAACGTAGCCACCGTCACGCGCATCTCCACCGCTACGCTCAGCACCGATTCCGTTTACGCCAACCCGCCAATCATCAATCCGCTAAACAATGGGGACGTTGCCAGCCTGCTGACTTTTGCTAATCCCGCCACAGGCTTCATCAAACCCAACGACACGATACGGCTGACGGTGACGTACGCCATCAGGCCCAACGCCAAATTCCCCTCGTACGGGGTGCCGGGATTCACCGCATACATACAGGCATTCGACCTGTTCGGCAACCAGACCGAAGCAGAATCAAGGAACGGAAACGTGCCGGGAGGATTTCAGGAGATAGGCAGCGTCACGGTGATTCCCATTGTGGTGGTCGCCATTGAGGGACAACCCAACCCCAGCACAGATGAATACGCCATGGAAGAACTCTCCTACCGGATCACCCGCAAGGGGCAGCGCAGCTACCAAGGCTCCAACATCAGAGCCACCTTTGCCCCCGTAGCGGTGAGCGGCACTTTTCCGGCAACCATCGCCCAGGGCGGCGCCATGCCTCCGGGACCCACGCTGCCCGGGTACGACGCCTGGACGGAAAGCCTGATCAACAACCTCAATTTCGCCGCCGACGCGACAGACAGCGTACGCACGTTGAAGGTGAAAATTTACGACGACAATATCTACGAAATCAAGGAAACATTTACGCTCGAACTGGAGCCAAACACGAGTTACTCCGCGCCCAACAATAACCTGGTGTTCCTGCAAAAAAAGATCACCACCACCATCAATATGGACGAACCTGTGCCCGCATTCGAATTAACGGATGTGAACGGGCAGAACAAATACCTGGAAGGCACCGCCGACACGAACCCATATAATGCCGGCACGAACATTGACAACTCGCACTACGGAGGCCCCGGCACCGAAGTGACCGTGAAAGCCACCATCAAGTTCCCCTACTACAAAGCGGTGAACGTGCCCATCAGCATCGTGGCTACCGGAGGCGCCAACGCCGGCACAGACCTTGCCAACGCCTTGGATTTCTTCGTCTACACCACCGCCCCCAGCGCCGGACTGCCCAGAAGCGGCACCATCACCTTCCCGGCGGGCGCCACCGAGGCCTTCTTTAAGTTCAAAATAAAAATGGACGACATTGAAGAAGACGACGAAAAATTCACGGTGAAAGCGAACCTGGCCAGCAAAGAACTCGCCGATATCGGGCGTTCTACGCTCGCATACACCATTCGCGACGACGACAAACGCCAAGTCATCTGGATGGATTCCAACACGCCGCCTATTTCGCCGTTTTCGCTCGGCGGCTTGCTCAACAAGCCCCTCCACAAGGGAAGCGAAATACGCGACACGGTGGACATTGACTTCTACGTGGTGGAAGGCTTGTACGGCACAGTGAAAGTACAGGTCACTATGCCCAAAGGCGTTGCGCTGGACGCCGGTAGCGTGATAAACCCCACCACCAACCCGAAAGGCGCCACCATGCGAGACTTTAAACTGCTGACCTCCCCGGTATCGGCAGACCCGACAGGCGCCACTACGTACGAATTTGTGCCCGTCACCGGAAGCGAACTGCGCACCGGCGACCGCGTACACTTCCGCTTCACACGCCACGCCACCTGCAACGCCGTGATGGGGCCCGTCGAAGACATGGTGCGCATACAATACGGCACCATCCTCACCGGAAACCTCTATGCCAAAGATATATTGGACAAGAAAGGATTAGTGGACAAATTCTACTATTCCTATAAAGTGGCGGAGGGAAACCTCAGCATGCAAGTGACCAAAGGCGACGTGCTGCTGTTCCCCACCGAAGCCGACACCGTCGGAAAAATTCAAACCATCAAATTCACCAACAACGGGGACGGACTGATCACCTCCGCCAACCTGAAAGTGGAACTGGACTTCATCCAGGCGATCATCAACCGGTTGATGGACAACACCGACGGCACGCAAGGTGTGCGTTTCACCGGATCCCTCGGATCGGTACACGTGACGCCCACCCAGGATATTGCCAACCGGAAATGGACTATTGCCATCACCGACGCCATGTTGCAACTCACCGGCAACGGCAACAAATACTTAGACAACGGCGAATGGTTCACCGTGAGCTACGAAGTGCGCCCGCAGAGCAAGAAAAAACTGAACGGCGTAGTCGATTGCGGATTGAAGGAGGAAAACATCAAATACCACTGGAGATGCAAAAGCCCCGTGAACAGCACGGGTTACAAAGTGAGCGTGGAACTCTACCGCCCTTCCGGAAAGCCTGCGCTGGGGTACGGTACCTTCACCAACCCCGCTGTATTGTATGAAGACGGCTTGACGGAGAACATCTATACATTTGAGTTGATAAACAACGGCAACGCCATCGCATACAACACCAGAGTGCCGATTTTCCACAACTGGGAAGGATCCTATCGCTATAAAAACGAAAACATTGACTCTGTAGTGGTGGAGGTGAACAATCGCAGATATTCCGTGGTTGGCGCCAGCGGCCATAACGGCACGCCGTTCCTCCCCAACTACTCCTCCAGTATCACGGTGGATTTTAAATACCTGCAAGGCAACATAACGGCCGCAGGGAATTATAAGTTCCTCGTCGGACCGTTGCCGGCGAATCCTACGGAGTTGCTGTACGGCGAATTCATCAAGGTCTCGGAAATAGCAACCATCACCATCTACACCACGCGCCAACCGGTGAAGCTCTACACTCCCGGACAATCCAATGACCAGACTGCCGGCACCCAGTTCACCTCGCTATGGATCGGCGACATCAGTTTCGGCAACGAATGTAACGAACCCGCAAAAAACGGAGGGTTGACCCACACAGGAGTCTACGGCCCCTACACCAGCTTCCCCAACCTCTCCACGCGGAGCGACCAGATCATCGATAAAAGCGACGATCCCCTGGCACTGGGCAAATACGCCAATTACGGGTTTACCTTCAACGACGCCAACAGCCTGTTTCCTTGGTACGGCGTCACCAACAACTGGTTTGCCGACCCGACGCCCACTTATAGTTACGCTGACACAATCGAGGCAGGAAAATTGGTCATCAATCTGAACTGGATAGACCAGTACGACTCCACCCACCTGCAATTTTCGGACGTCACCCTGTACAACGCAGACAAATCGCAGTCGATTTCATGGGGCAGCAGAGCGCTGTTTGCTGGCGGCAACAATAACATCAAGGTGGAATATTTTGACGGCACTAATTGGGTGCAACAAACAACATCACCGATTGTAGCTCCGACTGAGACATCTTTCAATTGGCGCATCACCATATATAATCCGGGCGCGCAATATCTGGTAAAGAACGCGTCGGTGGTTATTTCGGCGGAGGGCGCGTGCGGCGGCAAAACCTACATGCACAGCATTAACTACACGGTGGATTTCGTCACGCGGAGTGGCGCGGTGCACAAACTGTACAACGTGCATACCTACACGAGCGTGAAATGCCGCAACGAGCCGGGCATGAACATCAAGCGGACGGAGGCTTACCGCCTGAACGTCACCAAAGGCGACAGGAATAACGACGGCGAGGACGACGGCGGCTACATCGGCGGCTCTCCCACTTCCGACGGCGACACCACAAGCTATAGCGAAAAGATACGCTTGGACCGCGCCTACCAGAACGATACGCTGGTGATGATTGCCGAATCCTACCTGATGGGCTACGACGTCAGCCCATCCCCTTACTCCGCCCACGGCAACTGGGACAGGATTTACATGCTCATCAGCGACAAAAACAATAAAATCAGCCCCACCACGTTCACCCACGTCGAGACCAAAATTGAGGTGTACCACCACTTTCCGTACGGATATGATCCCGGTCCAAATTATACGGGCAGCATCATCGGATATGCGGGAACAACGGGCGAGCAGGGCTTTCTGGAACCGGACGGCAGCATCCTCACCAGCGGCCTGCCGACATACCAGAACACGCCTGAAAGCTTCTCGCTGGGCGGCAAAACCATCGGGTGGGTGTACATTTTCAACCAGACCGGAATGCCTGCGGACAGAAAACTGACAGCCAACGACTCCATTGTGATCACCACAAAATGGCAGATCAAACCCGGCTTGCAAAGCGCCGAGCAATACACCAGCAGCCTGAAATTCTGGAACTACGCTTTCGACGGGCCGCGGGAAACCGGCGGAACAAGCGCTGTGACGCATCCGGATAATTGGTACAAAGCTTTTAAATATGTCAAAGCCGACCCCCCCACCCCCCCCAACCCCGACCTCAACTATGCCGGTACGGTGGGCGGTTACGATATGATCTCTTCGCTGCCATATGTGGGTGCATATCCCGACACGGAGATGCCGGTGAACCAGATGGATCCGATGACGATCTTTGAGTTCGACCTGTACACGCTCCAAATCACGCAGGAAGGGAACGGATACCAGCATTTGGGCAACAATGAGTATTTCACTCCCTACGGTTTGGGATACAACCAGCAGTTGCGGATCGGCGCGCGAGGCGCGATGAACAACAGCACGTTCCTGTACGAACTGCGGCAACCCTATTACGTGGACAGCGTGAAGTTTACCATTCCTTACGGCTACGTGCTCCACAGCCCCATCACCTATTTCAGCTCAGGCGCCCAGGGCAACAGAGACAGCACCTATCCCTATCAGTGGTATTTCGGACCGGACGAGTACCAGGATGGCCTCAAGTCATGGGGCGCGCGGCTGACCAACAAATGGTTCACCGACCTGAGCAAGGACTACAGCCTAGCTGCCTATGATGCGAAGGATCAGATCAACGACGAAGGCTGGCACAGCGGCGGGAATATTCCCGTTCTGCTGACGCCCAAAGCGCCGCAGGGATTGCAAACGATCCCCGTCACCCGCTACTACCGTTCGCCGGAAGGGCTTGATCCGTACAGCCAGACCTTCAATATCGCCGTATATAACGACGCGGCAAACTTCCTGGTGGAATACTACAATACGGAAGCCGATGCGTTCAACGACACGGTGCGCTGGCGCATCCGCGTGGAGAACCCCACCTCTGTCGTCTCCCAGAACGCTTTCAACTGCTGGCTGTACATTGACGGGGGCGACAACTTCCGCCCGCTGCACGTGCTGGACAAGGACGGCAACATCGTAAGCTCCTCCTACGCCGACCCTAACCACGATCCGAGCTTAGGTTATAAGGGCGGCCCCACCTCCAACGGCTCCAAATGGGTCGTCGTGTCCGACAACATACCGGGCGGCAAAGCAGAATATTACACCATTGTGGGACGCTACGACACGATGCCGTGCGACAGCATCCACGAAATACACGTCACGCCGTGGTTCCACGTATATGCTGACAGCACGGCGATGAACCACAAACTGGCAGGCGATCCGGAATTTTACCGCAACGATTCGGTGTGGACCACAGCGGTAGTGGGCGATCCGCAGTGGGACATGTGGCTGGGCAAAACCGATACCATCTACGCGGTACACTATCCTTCGGGCATTTCGTCGGATTTCACGCCGATGTTCCTCACGCCGAAAGAACCCGCTTCGCCCTACACGCCCACCGGCACTCCGCCGACATACAAGTTTGGCGAAAACACCGTGGAACTCGGCACGAAATTTCCGGTGGAAGCGCTGTTGTACAGCTATCAGATCATCGGGGTGAAGGATGTAAGCGTTGACCTGATCTTCCCCAAGGGGATCATCTACGAACACGGGAGCGGCTATTATCAATGGAACGGCGACACCATTGCGTTCGAGACTGCCGGAGAAACCAAGATGCAATCATTCGCCGGACTGAGCGACACGACCATCACCATCACGCTGAAAGAGCTGACGGGCAAGGACAGTATCCCGGGCATGTACAACACGATCTGGGATCAGCGCGCCGTCTATCTCCGCTTCAAGGTAAGCACGGATTGCGATCTGTTTAAAGCGGACAGCGCGCGCATCGGCATGATTGTCCATGCCAACAGGCTGTGCGGCGATCCTGCGCAAGGCGACAACGACACCATCATGGGGGGCAAGATCTACCAGAAAGGCTTCAGGTACTACGACTACGATCAAGACCTGTACCCGCCTGCGGGTCCCGACTTCGGATTCTGCAACGGACAGGAGCAGAAAACGCTGGTGACGCGGCTGGAACGTCTGGGCACGGGTGAATTTCAAACCGACACCATCAAACTGATGCTGCCGCGCTTCTTCAAGCTGGACGAAACGATCCATCCGAACAATGCAGTACGCTACGACCAAGCGAACACCTCCCCGACCGATCCGGGAGCCACCCCGTGGGAAAAAGACGGCGACCCCATCTACTACTACGCGACATACAACGTGCCGTGGGAAGGCGACCCGACGGACAGGACAAAGGATTCCACGGTCATCAAATGGGCTGTGCCGCGCAAATACTCCATGGAATGGCTGAGAAACCTCACCATCGCCTATGAGATAGACATTGTGCTGGACACCAGCTTACCGCTCAACGAATATAGCTACGCGCACACCGCCAACATCTTCGTGGTGAGCGGCGCCGATTCCACCTGTTCATCGGCGGCTACGGCGGGACGCATCCTCTCGCGGGAAAGCGCCGACCTGTACATCCACACCGCGCGCGTTGGGCTGGCAAAGGAAACGAGCTGGGAGCTGGATCCGGCCAAACCATCGGACTTCATCGTCACCAACACCTATACCATCCACAACTACAGCACGGGGTACATCAGCAACATCAAGCTGAGCGACGATCTGTACGACATGTACCTGAACGCCTCGGGTTTTCCCGAAGTGGACATGGACACCACGTTCGTCATCACCGTGAAGGGGCCTGTCAACACGTCGGGGACTTCGGATACGCTGGCGGTAACAAGCCGGTTCATGGGCAACGGCAACATCATCTCCTCGGGTATGTTGCGCGGCGACACCACCGTAGTGGTGACCATGCAGTACCGCGCCACGCCGAACATTAACTACACCGGTGTGAAATACAAGAACAACGCCACCATTTCCGCATACAACCAACTGTCGTGCGCCACGGCGGACACCTCCACCTGGTCGCCGGACTCGCTGACCTACGTGAGAATCAAAAATCCCGACAAGAGCAGTGCGATAGACAGCATCATGATACAAATCAAGGATTCGCTGGCGCTAAAAACGGATTTTTCGCGAGAGGTGGACAATCTCTATGTGCGATCGGATCCGCAATATCAGGAATCGCCTGAGCCGGAGGCGTCACAGGGCGACCGCGAGCCGTCGAACAACAAGATCATGACGCCGATACAGTTCAACACGTTCCGGTTCTATACGGGCGACAACCGCCAACTGCCGTTCTACAACATTCTCGAAAATGTGGGTCAGCACACGCTGATTGTGGAACGACTGGGCGATCCGCGCTCGGATGTGGACATTGCCTTCGTGGGGTGGCCTGACCGCGCCAACAGCTACCATCTGTCGTGGTTGCTCGCCACCGACTCGCTGGCCTGGGTAGGCACGGCGGCAGACTGCGGCGTGGACGCATGGGTACAGCATGGCAGCATGGACTTCACCATCCCGCACGGCGACTTCATAGACTACAAAGGGAGCACCTACGCCAGAGCCAACGTGGTGGTGAACATTGTGGACGACGACCGCTACGAGCCGGCGGAGACATTCTACACCTACCTGCACGACGCCCGCATAAACGTCAGTCCGAGCACGCCGGTAGCGCTGATAGACGACACGGTATCGATTGCCATCAGAGCCAACGACAGCCGTCCTTATCTGGAGATTTTCGCGATGGAAGATTCCATCAAGGAAGGCACCGACGTGGTTTCGCCGGGCGTGTACGGTCTCAAGCCGATGACGTTCAAGGTGAAACTGAGCAATCCCACCTACCAGACGGTGACGACGGACTGGGCGACGCTACCGCCGACGGGCGGCTACACCACCGCCACGTTCCAACAGGCGCTGGGCAGCCTCATCTTCGACAAAAACTGCGCGGCGATCGATCCGGTGACGCTGCTTCCGCTGGAAGACACCGTGAAATTCGTCACGGTGGAGGTGTGGAAAGACAGCATCCCCGAAACGGCGCTGGACGCTCAGGTGAAAATCAGCAACTGGAAAGTGGATACTTACGTAAACAGCTCAATGATAAACAACGTGTACACGCGACCGAACACCACCACTGCCAAAACGGTGATTGTGGACGACGACATCAAGATAGACACGCTGCTGCTTCGCACGCTCATCTGCAAGGCCGACAGCACGGGCGCCATCACTATTGAAGCGCGCGGCGGCGAAATAAGGGCGTCGGGCGGCTACCACTTCACGTGGACAGGGCCGGGCGGATTCGGGACGCACCACTTCACGCCGAGCACAACGGAGAGTATCAACAATCTTGCGGCAGGCATCTACACGGTGACCGTTGCCGACGTATGGAGTCAGGCGACAGACACCACCTTCACGATAGAAGTGATAGAGCCGGCGGACAAACTGATCATCACGAGGGATTTGGTCAAAGACGTGACCTGCTACAGCGGCTCCGACGGGGCAATAGAAATCACGACGTCGGGCGGCTGGAACTTTACGCCCTACCTGCCCGTGCCGCCCTACGCATACGCATGGACGAAAAAGGATTCGGCATACTTCACCGCTACCACGGATGACATTGATTCGCTGATGCACGGCGTATATTACATCATGGCAGAGGATTCGGCAGGCTGCCGCGCCTACGACACCATCACCATCTGGCAACCCTACCCGCTGGAATTTTCCAAAGCGGCAACGGTGGAAAACGTCATCTGTAAATATGACGCCAACGGCACGGTGAGCATCGGGGTGAAGAACGGTAACTTCTTCAAGCCGTGGGAAAACGGCGGCAAACCGTATCTGATCCACTGGGCAGGCTCCAAGGGCTACACGAACATCAACAACGACAGCATCATTACGGGGCTTGTCGCCGACGAATACATCGTCACGGTGCACGACAACGGATGCGAAACCATCAAAGATACGCTGACGGTGTTCGAGCCGGAAAGGGAACTGCAGCTGTACCTTGATTCGCTGGGCAGGGTAGCCTGCGTAGGCGACGCCACGGGGACAGTGATACTGCACGCGGAAGGCGGATGGAACAAAGTGACGCCGTACCTGTATGACTGGACAGGCGCTTCTCCGGAAACGGGTCTCGGTCTGGACCAACGCAACGACCTGCCGGCAGGCAACTATCAGGTGCTGGTGAGCGACAGCACGGGATGCGACAGGGGTATCGACATACCGCTAAGTTTCACGGTGGTAGAGCCGGCGCAAAAGTTAGTAGTCAGCGGAGTTGCGTATGACGAAACGCACCAAAACGGCAACGACGGCAAAATCATTGTCACGGTGACGGGCGGTATTCTCAACTGCCTGACCGACCCGGCCTACATCTGCGGTCAGGAGCCGCTGTACCACTACATATGGGCTGATGTTGCGGCAAACGTGAAAGATCGCTACTTCCTCGAACACGGTCAGTACGAACTGTCCGTGATCGACGGCTGGGACTGCCTTGTGACGGACACGTTCTTCATCGACGAGCCGTTAGTGATAGACGACCTACCGAACATCTTCACACCTAACGGCGACGGTGTTAATGATATTTTCCTGCCCAATTTCCATATTCAGGTGCATAACCGCTATGGACTGCTTCTGTATGAAGGGAAAGACGGCTGGGACGGTCGCTACAAAGGAGAATTAATGCCCCCGGGCACATATTTCTACATCCTCATCGACGAAACGACAGGAAAGGAATACAAAAGCTCGGTAATATTGCAGGGAGATAGGTAATTTACACTATATCAAGATCATAAAAAATTATGAAGGGATTAAAATGTACGAAGAAAAATACCATACGGGTGAAAACAGCGCTTTTTGCCTGTATGGTGTTCCTTTCCGCCGGTGTATCGGGTCAAACTGATATATTGCTGAGCCAACAAATGTTCAGCCGCATCAATTACAATCCTGCATCCACCGGCCTGTCCGAAGATTTAAATTTTTTCATGCTGGCGCGGCAACAATGGGTAGGGTTCAAATCGGCGCCGGCAACGGTGGTGATCAACGGACACACGTTTATTCCCTGGACACAGTCGGGATGGGGTTTTTCGCTGATTGGCGACATGCTGGGCATTGAAAAGAGCGTCAATCCGAAAATCAGGTACGCCTTTCACCTGCCGCTTGTGCAACTCAAATCATCGCTTTCGTTCGGCATCGGGGTGGGCGCCATGGTGAAAACATACAACTTCGACAAGGCGGTGTATGAAAATCCCAACGACCCCGAAAGGCAATACGGCAACCAAAGCCAGACGAAACCCGACTTTGATTTCGGATTGGAATACAATTCAAAATACTTCAACGTGGGTACGGCAGTGACGCATCTGGGCAACAAAAGGAAGAACTCCCGCACTACGGAAAGTATCCCGCATTATTACCTGTACGGACGCGGAATGTTCGACATCAACCCGAACTGGCAAATCACGCCGGCCATATCGTGGCTGACGACCAAAAGCGTCAACCTGATAGAGGGCAACGTGACGGTGTTCATGAAAAAGAAATTCTGGGGAGGCGTTTCCTACCGCGTCAATGAATCGCTGGTATTTCTGGCGGGGGCTTACATCGGCAACCAACTGATGCTGGGCTATTCGTACGACTACAGCACCACCACGCTGGCCCGACATGAAAACGGTTCGCACGAAATTATGCTTTCGATACGGATACCGCAACCACAAAAAAGTATGCGCGCCACACGCATGAGGGAATGTTACCACAGTTGGTGGTAAGGATATACGGCTGTTGTCATTGTAACGATATAAAAATGAAAAGGTTATTTTTTATTTTTGTTTTTTGTAGCTATTTTGTTTCCAGCACAGCACAGAACGCATATAACATTGTTCCTCAACCTGTAATAGTAAAATCTCAGGCGGATAAGTTTGTGTTCAACAAGGGCACTCGCGTTATCATACCTGAGGGTGATCCTGCCATGCACAACGCATCATTTGCGTTGATAGAACGGTTCATGACGGCGTCCGACATTGCGTTGAAAGAAGAAACGCTTTCGGAGGAAAACAAGGATATGACCAACGCGGTGTTTTTTAAGACGGATCCTAAAATGACCAACAAGGAAGGATACCGGTTGAAAATCACCAAAGAGCGCATTGAGGTCGAAGCGGCCGAAGCCGTCGGATTTTTTTACGCCATGCAGACCATACGGCAATTGCTGCCGCCCGAGATAGAAAAAAGTACGACTTCCGGCGTAGAATGGGCTGTTCCGTGCGTCGAAATAGAAGATGCGCCGAGATACGCCTATCGCGGGCTGATGGTGGACGTGAGCCGGCATTTTTCGAGCGTTAAGGACGTGAAACGCTATATCGATCTGCTGGCATTCCACAAAATCAACACATTCCACTGGCATCTGACCGATGATCAGGGATGGCGCATCGAAATAAAAAAATACCCGAAATTATCTGAAATCAGCGCATGGCGCTATCGCACGCTGATAGGCCACGGCAACGCCGCCGCCAAAGACCGGAAGTACAAACAAGAACGCTACGGCGGCTTTTATACGCAGGAAGAAATTAAGGACGTGGTGGCATACGCCGGAAAAAAGTTCGTCACCATCATTCCGGAAATAGAAATGCCGGGTCATGCACTGGCAGCGCTGACCGCATATCCGGAATTATCCTGCACGGGCGGTCCTTTTGAAGTGGAAGGCAACTGGGGCATTTTCAACGATATATATTGTACGCGAGATGAAACGTTCCGCTTTCTGGAAGACGTTCTTTCGGAAGTGATGGAATTATTTCCGGGAACATACGTCCATATTGGCGGCGACGAAGCAAAAAAAACACGCTGGGAACGCTGTCATCACTGTCAAAGCAAAATCAATGAGCTTGGTTTGAAAAATGAAGAAGAACTGCAAAGCTGGTTCATCACACGTATCGAGAAATTTGTCCGCTCCAAAGGCCGCCGAATCATCGGATGGGAAGAAGTGACGGAAGGCGGAATATCTCCGGAAGTCACTGTCATGGCATGGCGGGGCATACAAAAAGGCATCACAGCGGCCAGACAGGGACATGATGTGATCATGGCGCCGCAAACGTTCTGTTATCTTGATTATTACCAATCCAAAGATCGCGAAACGGAACCCTTAGCCAACGGTGGATACCTCCCGCTGGACAAAGTGTACTCGTTTGATCCCACGCCGCAGGAACTGAGCGCCCAAGAAGCCAAACATATACTCGGCGGACAAGCCAACCTGTGGCGCGAATATATTCCCGCAGAAACGCATCTTGAATACATGCTGTTTCCCAGACTTGCCGCACTCGCCGAGGCGGTGTGGAGCAGCAGGGACGGAAAAGATTACGAGGATTTCAAAAAACGGCTCGTGTCCGGAGTGCTGAAACATTATGCCGCCCTCGGTATAAATTACGCAAACCATCCGTAACCAGCCGTAAGCTAAAGCATACGGTGAATAAAGTGTTGTCCCTGCGGGACTTAGGCGATGATGGGATTGATCGTACGTAAGCTGAAGCATACGGTTAATAATGTGTTGTCCCTGCGGGACTTTGACTGTGTGAGACAGTGCCCGTGATTGCTCGTACGTAACCAACCGTAAGCTAAAATCCGTAAGCTAAAGCACACGGTCAATAAAGTGTTGTCCCTGCGGGACTTAGGCGATGATGGGATCGCTCGTCCGTAAGCTGAAGCATACGGTTAATAATGTGTAGTCCCTGCGGGACTTTGCGTGGTAGACAGTGCCCGTGATTGCTCATCCGTAAGCTAAAATCCGTAAGCTAAAGCATACGGTGAATAATGTGTCGTCCCTGCGGGACTTAGGCGATGATGGGATTGATCGTCCGTAAGCTGAAGCATACGGTTAATAAAGTGTCGTCCCTGCGGGACTTAGGCGATGATGCGATTGCTCGTCCGTAAGCTAAAGCACACGGTTAATAATGTGTCGTCCCTGCGGGACTTAGGCGATGATGCGATTGCTCGTCCGTAAGCTAAAGCACACGGTGAATAAAGTGTCGTCCCTGCGGGACTTAGGCGATGATGGGAGTGATCGTCCGTAAGCTGAAGCATACGGTTAATAAAGTGTCGTCCCTGCGGGACTTAGGCGATGATGGGAGTGATCGTCCGTTTCTGCCTGCATACACAATGTTTCATCAAGGGTAATTTCGTTAGTTTCGTACAAACTGAAAGATGATGCCTCCATCGGTATAAATTGCGCAAAGACAAATTGACAAAAACCGCAAAGGACAATTGCGCTGTAGCACATATCCTTTATGGTAAAAGGTTCGCCTGTTCCGATATGTTCATCATGCACCGGATAGGTTTTTCTGCCTGCATACACAATGTTTCATCAAGGGTAATTTCGTTAGTTTCGTACAAACTGAAAGATGATGCCTCCATCGGTATAAATTACGCAAAGACAAATTCATAAAAACCGCAAAGGACAATTGCGCTGTAGCACATATCCTTTATGACTTCGCCATAGGGACACCCAAAACGATGTCCTGAAATTAACAATAACCATTCTATCCATATCTATATCGCCCTCCGCTCTTTCCATCTTCCAAACGGCAGAAAACAGGTTGCATTCCTATGGAATGCAGGAAGAAGGGTGGCATTTTTTTCTACCGAGCGATGCCTCTCTACGAGATGCACGCCACTTAAAAATTTCGTGTTATTAAAAGGTCAATGTTGCAAATTAGCATAATCCGGCATTCCATTGAAAATCATTTTGTAATGTCAATGGGGCTTGCAAAATTGGGGAAATCCGGCATTCCGTTAGGAATGTTTCGCTCGGTAGAAACGGCAATTTTCCCCACACCCTGCATTCCTACAGAATGCAACCATTTGTCAATCAAATATATAATCAAAAATTTATCTGACATGGCAAAGACATTCACACAAATACACATTCAGACCATTCTATCCATATCTATATCGCCCTCCGCTCTTTCCTTCTTCCAAACGGTAGAAAACAAATTTTATTCCTACGGAATGCAGGAAACGGGGGTCGTCTTTTTCTAACTTCTCTATATGGACATCTTACGAATTTTCCCAAAAATTTTTTAAGGACACCCAAAATGGTGTCCTTAAATTTATAAATCATTGATTTGTAAATGCTTATAAAATTAAAGAAAGAAATGTGTCAAAGTCAGGACAAATTGACAAAAACCGCAAAAGACAACTGCACTGTAGCACATATCCTTTATGGTAAAAGGTTCTCCTGTTCCGATATGTTCATCATGCGCCGGATAGGTTTTTCTGCCTGCATACACAATGTTTCATCAAGGATGATTTCGTTAGTTTCGTACAACAAGCAGTCACGGATTTTTTCCGGCGTCACCAATTTCATGAAACGACAATCGTTGCATGCGCAAGTGGAATCTTTCGGGGGAGCGGGAATGAACGTTTTATCGGGGCTTGCTTTCTGCATTTGATGCAATATGCCG
The DNA here is from genome assembly GCA_031270985.1 of Bacteroidales bacterium. Taxonomy (GTDB): domain Bacteria; phylum Bacteroidota; class Bacteroidia; order Bacteroidales; family UBA4181; genus JAIRLS01. Next base: position 21,730 of record JAISWR010000023.1, read on the forward strand.
GATTCTGTGGCGACAATATATGTGGATGCCGTATCCATCTTTGAAAAATGCAACAAAACAGCCGTTGAACCGATATGATCGGCGACAATCAACACAGGCTTCGGACATTCCGGATGAGCAAGTATTTTTGCCTCCGGATACTGTTTTTTCAATGCCAATATTTTTTCCAACGAAAATTCCTCATGCACGTGACAGGCGCCGTCCCATACCAGCATATCTCTATGCGTCAAACTTTTAATATAATTTCCGAGATTACGGTCTGGAGCGAAAATTATTTTTTCGTCCTTGGGTAGCGATTCCACAATTTGAACGGCATTGGAGGAGGTACAGACAATATCGGTATGCGCCTTCACCGCAGCGGTGGTATTGACGTACGAAATAACGGTATGCGCCGGATGTGCCGCGACAAATTCGGCAAACGCATCCGCGGGGCATGAATCGGCAAGCGAACAGCCCGCATTCATGTCGGGTAGCAGCACTTTTTTGCCCGGATTGAGGATTTTGGCGGTTTCAGCCATAAAATACACGCCGGCCAGCACAATGATATCTGCCTTTGTTTTCAATGCCTGCTGCGCCAAGGCAAGACTATCGCCCACAAAATCTGCAAAATCTTGAATTTCAGGATTTTGATAATAATGCGCCAGAATGACTGCATTCTTTTTGTCTTTCAATTCTTTGATTTGCAATAATATATCTTTGTCCATATCTTCAACTGATGACGCGACAAAATTAACTTTTTCCGCTACATCATTAATATTTTATATTTAAAAATTTATTTAAAATCTGATGATGATAGGGTGTTAAAACAGTGGATAAAAAATTTTGTATTTGTTGTAAAAATGGTTTTTAATATGATACTGACATATTATAAACACAGTAATGTGCTGTGATACAAAATAATATTATTTAATCTAACAGATGTTGATGATCGTTTTCCACGGGATATTGTTGAAATTTTTTGGTGGCGTTTCCTGTTCGGAAGATGTGGAAATCGACCTTTGGGCTGTGGTAAAAAAGTGGAAAAAAGTTTGATTTTTGAAGAAATGTGCATAACCGATCGCCTGTGTGGATAAAGTAACAGCTTATTCACTTCGTTATCGACAATTGGATTTCGTATTTGCTATTTGCAAAGAATCAAGCCGTTGATGCGCGTTCGATTAAAGAAGTATCGAAAATGACGGTTTGTATGTTATTTTTTTCGCCGCTAATTTGATTCAGGAAGAGGCGAGCCGCTTTCTTGCCCATTTGCACTACGGGGTGTTCAACAGATGAGAGTTTTGGTTCTATAATTTCACATTCCTTTTCGTTGTTGAACCCGATAATTTTCACCTGTTGCGGCACATTTACATGTAATTCTTTCAATGTGAGCAACGCATGTATGGCGACATCGTCATTGAAGCAGGAAATGCCGTCCGGCGCATCCGTCCGTTGCATCAGGTTGCGGATATGTGCCGGCGTATTATCGGCATTGACGCCGTTTTCAATCAGCATCTCGGGGACAAACGGCAACCCGTAGTCATTGAGCGCCTGTTTATAACCTTTGATTCGGTTTTTGGCGATGGACATGATTTGCAGACCGCTCAAATGGGCGATACGTCGGCAGCCTTTTCGTATCAGATGTTCGGTTGCCGTGTATGCCGCTTTTGTATGGTCGATAATCACCTTTGAACAATTAACGTCATCGCTCACACGGTCGAACATGATTACCGGAAACTGTTCCTTCACCAGCGTTTTAAGATAATCCGTTCTGTGTGTTGTTGCGGACAGTGATATGATCAGCCCGTCCACACAACCGGCTATCAGTTGCTTCACCACTGCCTGTTCCTGTTCGGCAGAATCGTTGGACTGTCCTATCAATACATAATATCCTGCGGGCAGTATTTCCTCCTGAATCCCGCTGATTGCCGAGGAAAAATATTTGTGTGCAATTTCCGGCACCACCACCCCCAATGTGAACGAACGGCGGATTTTCAGTCCCTGCGCATGTGGATTGAATTGAAAGCCCCATTGCTCCGCCAGCCGGAATACCTTTTCCTTCGTTTTGGGGCTGATTTGATACGAATCGTGCAATGCTCTCGAAACCGTAGATTTTGAAAGATTCAATTCGTGTGCAATGTCGTCAATGGTATATTTCATGGGACAGGTTTTGAAATTTCATGGTCGTTCAAAAGCGCCTAAATCCGGTTTTCCCGAAATTCGGTTGTTGCCCTCCATATCTTCCGGCGCCATGGCGGCAGCATCGTCTTCGCCCGCATCCAAAGCAGGGGAGTTTTTTTCAAGGTGAAAATTTCCGTCATACGGATCGACAAATTTTGGATCGGCGGTGAGTACATTGACGAACGAAGGCGGCGAAGTATCCATCAGCGTGCGCAACAGGCAATAGCGGAATGAATAATACACTGCGTTGCCCAGCGATAATTCTTCGTTCATGCTGCCGTACACCACGCTGTTGCGCAGTTCGACAACAGCCGGTATTTGCGCTTCATACTGTTCGTAAGTGCGATCGACGGTGAATATGGGAATACTTTTTCGGCGCACCGTGCCGTAATTGGCAAAGGTGCAGTGGATGAAACTGCCTGTGCCTCCGCAAAACAAGCCGACGGTGTAGTAGCCGCATTCGGTAATCAGACAGTTACTGCCGGTTACGCGGGCGGCGAAAGCCATCAATCCGGAATAGGACATGTGGCTGATGGCAACAGCATTCATTTCCAGCGTTGTCACATTTTTTCCTGCTGCGTCACCGGCCATCAATCCGTTGGTTCCGTTGCGGATTTTCGTATGCTGCAATGTGTTTTCGCTGCTGCGGTCAGATAAAATGATGCTGCCCCATTGTCCGGGCGTGTTGCGGTATGCCTTTTCCATGCGACTTCCCGAAAACACTATCGGCTTGTCCACAGTTCCTTTGGCAGACAGCTTGCCTGTGATGTAAATATTCGCCCCTCTGTCCAGATATACGTGTACGCCTTGCTCGATGTATAAACTATCTACGGTCAGTTGCCCGCGTATCAGGCAGGGTTTGTCGCCTTGCCATGTCAGTCGTTGGGCGGTTACATTGTCCAGCACAGACACATCCTGTCCATAGGCTTCCAGACATACCTGCTGCTTGCTGCCGTTGACGTCGAAATACAGCAGGCAGCGTACCGGTACGGGGATATCGCTGTGCTGTGGGTCAATGTCGGCTTCTACGAAGAGGTAGATGCTGTCCTGTCCTGCAATTTCTGCGTTGTATGTCCCGTTGAGCGGGACGCCGTCCACGCGGACACGAAAAGACGAATCGCTGCAGGACATGAAAATACGAGTGCGGACAGCCCGACGGCTGTCGTTGTACACCATCAGCCGCCTGACGGAGGAACGTGAAGCGGTGAACACGGTATCAAACCTCAACGTATCGACGGAAAACCCCAAGCTGCCAGAGGGATTGTCCGGCAATTTTTCGGAACATGCCGTCCAAAACGCACATCCCGCAAAAAAAAGAGCAATATATACGGTGATTTTCATGTCGGTTATCGCGGTATGGTGTCTGTCCGGAAATATCCGCTGAACGGAAGACGGGACAACAGTTGGCGCGTGTCGTTGTAGAACAGCATCATAAGTTGTTGGTTTTCACCGTCAATATTGTATTTTTCGGGATGCAGCACCGCGTCGTTGATCGGAATCAGCCGGAACACCGAAACGCCGTTGTGGCGGAAGCGATATACCCAAAAAGGTTCGTAACCGCACGAAATCATCCGTAGCGTGTCTGCGGTTTTCACAAAGACGACGTCCAGCGCAATGCCTCCGTTGCGGTAACGATCGCGCTGGTTGGATACGAAATTTCCCATCGAATAGATTACGGGCACGGAATCACCGTTTGCCGTCGGTATTTTGTCAAACGGCTGCACCACGTGGGGATGCGCGCCTACAATCAGGTGGCAACCGTGTCGCGCCAGAAAACCGGACAACTGTCGCTGGATGGTGTTTTCCGTGTTTTTATATTCCTCTCCCCAATGCAAAAAGGCAATGACGCCGTCGGGCTGCAAACTTGCGGCTTTGGCAAGGTCGGCAGCCATGCGTATGGTGTCAATGCGGTTGATCACGTTGGGGCTTTCCGTTGCAAATCCGTTGGTGCCGTATGTGTAATTCAGCAATGCGAATTTGAATCCGTTCCGTTCCACCTGCAACGGATAATCACTGCTCCATGCCGCCGAATCTTTGAATGTTCCGGTGTGTGCCATACCGATGCTGTCCAGCACGTCAATGGTGCGTTCCAGCCCCTGTTTTCCTCTGTCCAGCGAATGGTTGTTGGCGGTGGTCAGTACGTCGAAACCCGCATCCTGCAAGGCAGACGCCAGCGAAAAATGAGATGAAAACTGCGGATACCCCGTATATGGAGCGCGTGCCAATGTAACTTCCAGATTGGCAAATGCCGCGTCAGCCGACATAATGTACTCTTTGACATACTGAAATACGGGGTGATAATTGTAGGCCGTGTCCCCGCCGTCATGCCATGCGCCGGTGATTTGCATCCCGTGCCCCATCACGTCGCCAGCAAATATGAGCCGTACGGTATCCGCATGATCCGCCCGTGACGGCGTTTCCGGTTCCTCTGCGGCAACAGGTTGCGGCAAGACAAGGATAACTGCATACACCATCGCTCCGCACAACAATAACATAATGCCTGCCTTTTTCATGAGGCAAAATTACGAAATAAGTTTGTTGCAACCTAAGCAATACAAAATAAAAACCCGTGAGAGTCGTAGCACAACAGAGCGGAGGGAAACGGATCTGTAACCCCTCACGGGTAGCGTGTCTTCCAGATTGTGGATTTTGGCGCGTTACATTTGGAACTCTATCTTTTCTTCCGGACAGGTTCTGTCGTGGTGGTCAAGGATGGCGTTGAGGATTTTGATCGTAAGGTTGGCGGCGCCGTTGTAACCCGCATTGGTGAAATAATTGTGTCCCGGACGGTCGGCGATGGGGAAGCCCATTCGCACAAACGGCAAATGTTCGTCGTGGGCGATGTACTTTCCGTAGGTGTTGCCTATCAGCAAATCCACGTTTTCCTGTTTGATCCACTGGTGCAGGCGGAACATATCCGCGCGTTCGCCACTCATGTATTTTGCTTCGGGTACACGTTCGCCGAGCATCTGCGCCATGCTTTCGTCAAAGTGTTTGCCGGATGTTCCGGTGACGATATAGACCGGTTTCATGTCGAGTGTGAGCAAGAACTCAGTGAGCGGTATCAGCGTGTCGGGGTCGCCAAAGAGCGCCACCCGCTTTCCGTAGAGATATTTTGAGTTATCGGCGATGAGATCCAGCAGTCGCCCGCGTTCTTCATTCAGCGCATCCGGCACGGGAATATTGGCGTGTCGGCTCAGCGATGTGACAAAGCGGTCGGTCGCTTTCAACCCGATGGGGATTTCCACCACTTCAAACTTTATTTTGCATTTGTTTTCAAGTTTCACGCAAGCGTCTTCCGTAGTGTATGCACCCAGTCCGATAGTGAACTTGCTGTCGCCGGTGGCAATCATGTCGGGGATGGTTGTTCCGCCGTCGGGATACATTTTATATTTGCCGGTGAGCGGGGTATCCAACACGCCCGACATGTCGGGGAACATGATGGTACGCGCTTCCATGATTGAGGCGATACGCTTGATTTCGCGCATGTCGGACGGTTCCATCCATCCTGCGACGAGGTTCACCACGTTTCGCTTTTTGTGCGTTGCGGTGGAGAAAAATTTCACCAGTGCGGACAGTTGATTGGAGTATCCGGTGATGTGCGTGCCCACATAACTCGGTGTGTTGCAATAGATAACCGTTTTGCCTTCGGGTACTTTTCCCTCTTCGTTGGCTTTGGAAATGATTTGTGTCAAATCGTCGCCGATGGTTTCCGAGAGACAGGTGGTATGCACCGCGATCACATCCGGTTCGTACACCGAAAAGATAGTATCAATGGCGGCGACCAGGTTGGACGATCCGCCGAAGACCGACGATCCTTCGGAGAATGAGCTTGTGGCAGCCATTACCGGTTCTTTGAAATGTCGCGTGAGCGCGCTGCGGTGATAGGAGCAACAGCCTTGAGAGCCATGACTGTGGGGCAGGCATTTGTGCACTCCCAGCGCAGCATACATAGCTCCTACGGGTTGGCAGGTTTTGGCGGGGTTGATGGTTAGCGCCTTCCTGTCTATTTCTTTTGTTGTGGTATGACGTAATAACATTTTTCGTTTTTTTTAATTTACAGATACGTTTAAAAATATGTCGGCATATCAGTATGCATAGTGGGCTTCGATATAATCTTCGCTTTCCCAGGGCGCTTTCAGTTCTTTCCAGATGCTGCACCCCACAATCATTTCGATGTCGCGGTAGAAGTTCATAGCGCCCCTGAATCCGGCATAGGGGCCGCCCGAATCGTAATTATGCAATTGCTTTAGCGGTATTCCCATTTTCTGGACACAGTATTTTTCTTTGATGCCTGCACAGAATACGTCGGGGTGATAGCGTTCGATAAGTTGTTCCATTTCGTGATGGCTCAAGTCGTCAATTACTAACGTGCCGCGTTCCATTTGCTTCATCAGACCTTCGTAGTCGTTGAAATCCATACCCGCCTCATCCAGCGCTTTCAGTTCAGCCTCTGTTTTTCGAGGGTTGTAGCGTTTTTCATCTTTGGTCACCGTTATTTCTTCGATGTTGCGGCTGTCGGCGTCTATCTGTATGGTGGGGATCACGCGTCGTCCTTCGTAGTCGTCACGATGACCGAACTCGTAGCCGGCGGCTATGGTGGTCATACCCAGTTCCTCGAACAGATCCTGATAGTGGTGTGCCCGCGATCCGCCCACAAAAAGCATGGCGAGTTTACCGCAAGTGGTTTTACGCGCCCGTTCGCGCGCCACTTCCGCCACCAGCATTTCTTCGGCAATCACTTCTTCTATTTTATCGGTCAATTCCTTATCGTCGAAATATTGTGCGATTTTGCGTAACATTTTGGCGGTAGAACGCGCTCCGATAGGTTGCACCTTTATCCATGGGATGCCGAAGGCGGTTTCCATCATTTCGGCAACATAGTTGATTGATCGGTGGCACATCACCATATTGAGATCGGCAGTGTGGGCGTTTTCAAATTTCTGGATGGTGGAGTTTCCGCTAAAGGTGGATACCAGATGAATACCGCATTTTTCAAAAATACGCTCCAGCTCGAAGGCATCTCCGCCGATGTTGTATTCTCCCAGCAGGTTGAGGCGGTATTTCATGCTGCCCCGTTTTTCGTCGTCGCGTCCTATCAGGTGCTTGAACAAACCGTTGTTGGCGATATGGTGTCCGGCGGATTGCGACACGCCGCGGTATCCTTCGCAGGAGAAGCCGAAGATATTGATTCCGTTGCCTATTTCTTCCATCATCTGTCGTGCCACGCGGTGAACGTCGTCACCAATCAGCCCTACGGGGCAAGTGGAGAAAATGGCGATGGCTTTCGGGTGGAACAATTCGTAGGCTTCGCGGATTGCCTGTTTCAATTTTTCCTCTCCGCCGAATACGATGTTTGCGTCCTGTATGTCGGTAGAAAAACAGTAGGTGATGAAGTTCGAATCGTTATCGTCCACCGGTTTGGTTTGGTTACGGCGTGTGAGCCACGAATAGAAACCGCATCCGATAGGGCCGTGTGTGATATTGACAATATCTCTTGTGGGTCCCAGCACCACCCCTTTACAGCCGGCGTAGGTACATCCGCGCTGGGTGATGATGCCCGGGATAGTGCGGACGTTTGCCTGAATGACAGGTGGCTCTTCAGGATTGTTCACGATAATGGATTTTGCCCGTTTTTTCCCGACCTTGCTCGGATATTTGCGCACAACTTCTTCTCTGAAATCTTTCAAGTCGGCGATTAATGCATCATTTGCTTTTGTTTTGTCTATTGTGTCTATCATAGAGATTTTCTGATTTTAATTTTTATTTGACGCTCTTCAATCCAGGGTGGCGTTTCCCGATTCGCCCGTGTGGACGCTGTATGATCCGATGGCTTCGACGACAAATATTTTTCCGTCGCCGCTTTTTTCCGTCCGGTTGACTTTCAGGATAGTTTCCACAGCGATGTCTTTCTTCTCGTCGGTCACCACCAGCGTAATCATCCGTTTGGATTTGAGACGCGGGACTTCCGGAATCGTTTCGAGTGTGTCGAGCATTGCCGTTTTGATTTTTTCCAGATCGCCGTGACCCTGCCCGCGCCCCAGCACAGGTATTGCGGTGAACGACGGAAGATCCGCACCGGCAAGCGCCTCCTTCGTTTCCTGCATCTTGGCTATCCGTATTATTGCAAGAATCATTTTCATGGTACTTCGTTTTTGATGTGTAACTTAGCTCTAATTTTCTTTTTTTCCGCTGGATATGGTGTAGGATTCCACCACCGGAGTGACAAAAATCTTACCGTCGCCCGCCTGTCCCTTTTCTCCGGAACGCGCCGAACCAATAATGGTTTCCACCACAAAATCCTTGTCTTTGTCATGTATCACAATGATTAACAAATCCTTCGGAAGTTCGTCGTAGGTCACATTGCCCACTTTCAAGCCGCGCTGTTTGCCTCGCCCGAAAACGGATATTTTGGTGACTGCGGGAAATCCCGCGTTGAATAAGTCTTTCATGACGACCGGCGACTTTTCCGGACGTACTATTGCTCTGATTAACAGCATAATTTTATTTTTATGTATGATTAAATTGATTGTTTACCGTAATGATCAGTTCAGAATACCGAAACCCACCAGTAGGTCTTCCAGTTCTTGCATGGTAAGCGGCGTGGGAATGACATGCATTGAATTTTGGTCTATTTTTTTTGCCAGTTGGCGGTATTCGTCTGCCTGAATATGTTCCGGAGCATGGTCAATCACCGTTTTGCGGTTGATTTCGGCATGTTGCACCATGTTGTCACGCGGCACGAAATGAATCATCTGCGTGCCCAGCCTTTTGGCAAATTCGGCAATCATGTTGGCTTCGTTGTCCACCTTGCGGGAGTTGCAAATCAGCCCTCCCAAGCGCACTGCGCCTACTTTCCCGAATTTGGAGATGGACTTGCAGATGTTGTTGGCGGCATACATAGCCATCATTTCGCCCGAACAAACGATATACACCTCCTGTGCTTTGCCGTCGCGAATAGGCATGGCGAATCCTCCGCACACCACGTCGCCCAACACATCGTAGAACACATAATCCAATTGCTTGTCGTCATCATAAGCGCCCAACTGTTCCAGCAGGTTGATGGAAGTGATGATGCCGCGACCTGCGCAGCCAACACCCGGCTCCGGCCCTCCGGATTCCACGCAACTGGTGTTTTTAAACCCTTTTTTCATGACATCGTCCAATTCCACATCTTCGCCTTCGTCGCGCAGGGTGTCCAACACCGTTTTCTGTGCCAGCCCGTGCAACAATAAGCGCGTGGAATCCGCTTTGGGGTCACAACCCACCACCATCACATTCTTGCCCATTTCAGCTAAGCCTGCTACCGTGTTTTGTGTGGTGGTTGATTTGCCGATACCGCCTTTTCCGTAAATCGCTATCTTACGCATAATAAAAATAATTTAAGTAAAAAAATAATATTAACAATGATTTTAAAAATAATTCAAATATTTTATTTCAATATTTAATAAAAAATAAATTTAAAATTATAATTCGTAAATATACGATTCAAATGCTGTGCCAAAATACACCATTCCGTTATTCATAAAATAGATAACGATGTAATATTATGATTATCAACTATATAATTTTTCACAAAAAAACGGACAAAAAAAAGCCGGCAAGCAAAAACTTACAAAAATGTAGGAAAATAATCCGATTCTACAAAAATGTAGGATTTGCATCTGCCGGCAACAAGCCATTTTTCCATCGGAGAAAAAATTTGAGGTACTGTGGTGATTGATCACAGACATGCCGTTCTGTTCATTCTAATCCTGAACTTGATCCAGGACTGTAAATTCTGATTCTGACAGAAATTACATCTCCACATCCCAAATCCCGCAAGCACGTTCCAACTCTACTAAAGCGGACATACAACAGTACAGTGTTTCGCTGTAATTTACCTGCACTTCGTTGAATGTCCGTTGGGCGTTGAGGAGATCGAGGATGTTTGTTTCACCGCGTTCGTAGCTGTAGATTTTCTTTTTGAGAATTGTTTCTGCCTCGTCCAGCAGTCCGGCGTTGAACTGTTCCATCTGACGGCAGGCGATTATGTAATTATTGTAAGCCTGCGTCACCTCCGCTCCGATTTGCAATTCGACAGACTGATACTGCATTTCGTTTTGATTAGCCGCCAGTTGAGCCGCCCGCAACTCGCCCTTGTTGGCGTTGGAGAACTTCAATGGAATACTTATTCCGGCGGT
>JAISWR010000067.1 GCA_031270985.1 Bacteroidales bacterium
CTTCGCCCATTTCTGTTTTGTCTTTTACTATCTATGAGAACGTAATTTTATACTGTGTATCAACATTTTACCTATTTGTCTTGAGTGACCATGCAGAGGATTTTTAGAGGAAAGATACAATAAAAATATCGTAATGCTGAAAAAATCTTTATTTTTGTACCCGAATTATGCGTATGTCATTACAAGTATTGGACGATGTACGGCTGAATTTCAGTCCGGGTTCGCTGTTGGTTATGAACGTTATACTGGCGTTTGTGATGTTCGGCATTGCGTTGCGTATGGACTTTTCCGACTTTCGCAATGTGGCGAGGCATCCGCGCAGTTTCCTGACGGGGGTATTGTCGCAGTTTGTTCTGTTGCCTGCTGTCACTTTCCTGCTGTGCATGGCGCTCCGCCCTTTCCTGTCGCTGTCCGTAGCGCTTGGGATGATATTGGTGGCGGCTTGTCCGGGCGGAAATATTTCCAATTTCATTACCGCGCTGGCAAAGGAGAATGTGCCGCTGTCCGTCAGTTTATCCGCATTTTCCACGTTGATATGCGTAGTGATGACACCGTTGAATTTTTCATTTTGGGGCAATTGGTATTCCCATGCTTCTCATCTGGTGCTTCCCATTGAAATAAATTTTGTGGAAATGCTGCAAACGGTGTTGATACTGTTAGGTATCCCTATTGTGGCGGGTATTTTTTTTGCGCGATATTTCCCCGCGGTGACCCGAAAATTGATACGCCCGATGAATATTCTTTCCATCATAGCGTTCGTCGGCTTTGTGGCGGCTGCGCTGGCTGCCAATTTCGGATATTTTCTGAAATATATCCATTTGATAGGTATAGTTGTTGTCTTGCACAATGCGCTGGCGTTGCTGGGCGGCTACGCTTTCGGATGCGTCAACAGGCTGTCACGGCAAGATGTGCACACTGTCGCCATCGAAACGGGCATACAAAATTCGGGGTTAGGGCTGGTGCTTATTTTCAATCCGAGATTGTTCGACGGGCTGGGTGGTATGGCGTTTGTGGCGGCATGGTGGGGCGTTTGGCACATCGTTTCCGGCATGTGCATGGCATTTATTTGGAGAAAACGAAACTCAAAATATCGGTTGTGAGCACCTTTCAATCCATTCCTCTGGCATTCCACGTCATGGCAAAACCGACCGGGCCCATATGCAATCTCGGCTGTACTTACTGTTATTATCTGGAAAAAGAAAAAATATACGGGCAGACGTCCCGTTTCAGGATGGACGACGCTTTGCTGGAGAAATTCATTAACGAATACATTGCCACCCAAAACGTTCCCGTGATACAATTCACATGGCACGGAGGTGAGCCTACGCTGTCGGGTATGGATTATTTTCGCAGGGTGCTGTACCTGCAAAGCAAATACAGCAGGGGGAAGACCATCGAGAATGTGCTGCAAACCAACGGGACATTGCTCAATGACGAATGGTGCCGTTTTTTTGCGGACAACCACTTTCTCATCGGCATATCCGTTGACGGACCCGAACATGTTCATGACCGCTATCGATTGACTCGATCGGGGAAACCTACCTTTGCACAAGTGATGCGCGGATTGGAACTGCTGGTGAAACACAAGGTGGAATTTAACACACTTTCGGTAGTGAATGATTACAATGCCTCGTTTGCGCTGGAAATATACCGCTTTCTGAAGGCTGCCGGCAGTCATTACATGCAATTTACGCCGATTGTGGAACGAATAGCGGAACGCCGTCCCGAAAGCGCACTTCATCTGCTTGCGGGCGGCGATGTTGCTGAGGGAACGCTGGCGCCGTGGTCGGTGAAACCGATGGACTACGGCAAGTTTTTGTGTGCCGTTTTCGACGAATGGGTGATCGGCGATGTAGGCGACTATTTTGTCCCCACTTTTGACTCGGCGCTTGCCAACTGGACGGGCGTCATGCCCTCTATCTGCATACACGGCGAAACCTGTGGTCATGCTGCCGCCATCGAACACAACGGCGACGTGTATGCCTGCGATCATTATGTCTTTCCCGAATACCGTCTGGGCAACATCCGTACGGATTCGCTGGTCTCCATGATGTATTCGCCGCGCCAGACCGCTTTCGGAAAAGCAAAACGGGATGCACTCCCGCAATACTGCAAAGAATGTGAATTTCTGTTTGCCTGCAACGGCGAATGCCCTAAAAACAGAATTGCCCGCACTCCGTCGAATGAGGAGGGACTCAATTACCTGTGTGCGGGATTGCGGCATTTCTACCGGCACATCAGCCCCTATATGGCGTTTATGGCTGAAGAACTTGCCAACGCCCGCCCGCCCGCTAACGTAATGACATGGGCGCGCAAACGAATCAAACCGCAACCGGTCGTCGGCACAAAACAACTGCCGGCGGAGCAAAAGACGGCAGTGCGCTCCAACGCCCCCTGTCCCTGCGGTAGCGGCAAAAAATTCAAGGAATGTTGCCGCAATAAGCCGGTGGATTTTGCAAAACGGTGATAAGGCTGCTACCATATTGGACGTCAATTCACTTTCTACCCTCGCCATACAGTTTGTCAAAACCGAAATTTGCAAGTTTCAAAAATAGAAGTACCTTTGCGACGCAAAAGGAGAGATGGGTGAGCGGTTTAAACCGGCAGTCTTGAAAACTGTTGAGCCGCAAGGCTCCGGGGGTTCGAATCCCTCTCTCTCCGCAAGGAAAATGTTGCAAATAAAGAGGTTCATCCAAACGATCCTCTTTTTTTATTATTTTTTTCAGTGTTTTTTTGGAAAAATAAGGGAAAAAACAGATCTTTGTTTTACAAATGCCTGCAAATGTTTTACAAAATGGCGACCATAAAAGAAGTGGTTTTCAAGCATCAGCAAAAAAAGACTAATAGAAGAGGGAAATGAACTGGTTACAAATTGTAACCGATTGAAATTGCCCGCCCAGGACGGCAAAATGCGCCAGACCGACGTCGCTTCTACAGAGCAGATTTTTCGTATCATCCAATCCATTCCATCACCCAAAGCCGAACCGTTTAAGCAATGGTTGGCGCAGGTGGGCAAAGAACGTATAGACCAGTAGCAAGATCCCGAACTGTCTATCCAACAGGCAATGGCGGATTACAAACGCTTGGGATATTCCGACAACTGGATAAATCAGCGACTGAAAAGCATTGAAATCCGCAAGGACTTGACCGATGAATGGAAATCACGCGGTTTGCAG
>JAISWR010000088.1 GCA_031270985.1 Bacteroidales bacterium
AGGACACAGAGGACACAGAGTTTATTTTTTCCTCTGTGACCTCTGTGATCTCTGTGGTTATTAAATGCTCACTTCTCCCGAAGCCTCGGGCGAAAGTGTCGATTCTTCATCCGGAAATATGCTGAGACTACACACGGCTTTTGACATTTCTGTAATATACTAATTATGAGGCATATTCAAATTGGTCGTTCCGGCTAACTGTCCGTTTGCCGACATTTTCGCGTCAATTTTTCCAAGTTGGGTTAAGGCAACTGTTCAGGCGGGTCTCAACAGCATCACGATTTTGCAAGCCATATCAAGGAACATGATTTTGGTGTTGGCGTTGGCTTCGATGTGGTGATACGCTTTGTTCAGTTCGTTGGTAATGTGGACGACGTTGCCCGGGTGTATGAAGGCGTTGAATTTGACGGCAAACTCTTGTTCTTCCGTGCTCATGAGGGATAGTTGAGGATTTCCGATGTTGTACATGAAATTTTCCCGAACCATCCGCAGACAATAGGATAAAAAGGCTTTTTGCATTTCGCGGCTCATGGCGGTTGCTTCGTCACACCATTTCATCAGTTCGATCATTGCCTGTTTTTGGCTCCACACTTTCCAGCAGATGCGCATCATGCGGATGAACAAATCCAGAAAACGTTCTCCTTCGTTTGCCTGTTGTAGGGATGCGAGCGCCTGAGCGACATTTCCGTTGCTCAATATTGCCGTGTTTTCGGCTTCCTGCCTGTTGTTGCACAGTCCTTTTCTGAGTAGATAGTCTGCGAGGAGCGATGTTTCCACTTTGGGTACGCGGGTGAGCTGGGTACGCGAAAGAATGGTGGGCAAGATGAGATCCGGCGATTCGGCAATCAGCAGAAAAAGTGTTTTTTCCGGCGGTTCTTCCAGAATTTTCAGGATTTTGTTGGCGACTTCCCGCCTCATCCTTTCCGCCATCCAGATGATCATTACCTTGTATTGCGCTTCAAACGCCTTGAAATTTATTTTTCGTAAGATTTCAGCGGCTTCTTTGGTGAAAATATTCGCTTGCTTGTTTTCGCCGCCGAATCCTTTTTTCAGCCATTCGCCGTACGAGAGATAAGGGTTTTCCCTCACGGCTTCCCGCCATTCGCCGATGAACATATCACATGTGACGTCGTCCGATTTGGTTTTTTCGGGCTTGATGACAGGGAAGGCGAAATGCAGGTCTGGATGCGCCAACTTGCCGTATTTGATGCATGAGAAGCATTTGCCGCATGAATCGGTCTCGCTGCGGTCGGTGCAATTGATGTAACGGGCATAGGCTATTGCCAGCGGAAGACTTCCCGCGCCTTCGGGTCCCAAAAACAGACGGGCATGACTGATGCGGTTCTCGCGTACCGTCTGTATCAGTTTGTTTTTCAAACTTTCCTGTCCGATGATTTCAGAAAACAGCATTTTTAGAAAGTCCTCTTTGTTATTCGCCGAGATTCAGTATCGATCGGTATTTTTCTTTCTCCGTAAGTACGTTCAGCGCGGCTTTCAGCTGCATGTCATTCTTCATGGTATTGGCTATTTTTCCGGCATTATAATAATACCTTGCCGCTATTTCTTCGGAGAGCAGCTCTTTCACCTCTTCGCGGTGTATTTCCAAGTCCCTGAAACGGTCGTGGGACAGTTTTGCTTCCAGGGCGGCAAATTCAGCCGAGATGTCGCTGATATATTTTTCTTTTTCGGCAAGTTGTTTCAGTTTGAGGAAGGTAAGTTCCGTTTCTGTCTGGTAATCAAAGAATTTATCTTGCAGATAAGCCACAAAATCATTGTATTCAGTGTCGGACAGTTGGAAGTTTGTCGCTTGCGGGATGGTATCGTGACGGGAAGCATAGAGCGTGGCATAATGAAAGATGAGATTCCGCACGTAGAGCGTCACCGCGATGCGGCTCATTGCATTCGACAATGCTTCCACGTCAGGGGTAACGCCGCCTCCGTCGCGCACCGTACGGCGGGTTTTGAGCGTCTGATATTCGCGTATCAGCGAATCGGGGATGTGTCCTACGCTGCCGTCTGCTTCGCGGTGGGTGTAGTCCAGCGCCTGTATGCATCGTCCGCTGGGGATGTAGTATTTTGCGATGGTGACTTTCAATTGCGCGTTATAGCTCAGTGGACGGGTGGTTTGCACTAGCCCTTTGCCGAATGTGCGCTGCCCCACAATCACGCCTCTGTCCAAGTCCTGAATGGCGCCTGCCACGATTTCTGCCGCCGATGCTGCTGAGCGATTGACTACAACCGTCAGCGCTATGGTGGTATCCACAGGCGTGTGACGCGTGGTGTAGATATTGTCCCACTGTTTAATGCGTCCGCGCGTGCTGACCACCTCCCGACCGCGTTCCACAAAGAGATTGACTACCTCGACAGCCTCCATCAGCAGTCCGCCCGGGTTGTTCCGCACGTCCAGCACCAATCCCTGTATGTTGTGTTTATTTTTCAGGTCAATGAGCGCATCTTTCACTTCTCTGCCTGCATCGGTCGAGAAATTTGCCAGACGGATGTAACCGATTTTTTGTTTTTCGTCCAACATCCCGTAATAGGGGACGTTGGGAATGGCTATCATTTCCCGGGTCAGTTCTTTGGAGATTTCTTTCTTGGCGGGCGCCTGCAAATAGGTAATCTGTACCTTTGTGCCGGGAATCCCTTTCAACAATTCGAAGATATCGTTGTCGTTTTTTCCGGTGAGCCATTCGCCGTTGATTTTCATCAGCATGTCGCCCGCTTTTATTCCGCTTCTGTCTGCCGGCGAATGATGTGCGACATCCACTACGGTGATGGCGTCGTCTATCATGCGAAGGGTAGCGCCTATTCCGCCGTAGTGCCCTTCGGTAACGGCTTTGTAATCGTCTGCCGCCGATTCGGGGATAAAGGAGGTATAGGGATCGAGCGATTCCAACATCCCTTCAATGCTGGTGTTTATCAGTTTTTCGGGGTTGGTGTTGTCCACATAGAATGAGTTGATTTCACGGAACAGGTTGAAAAAAATGTCCATGCTTTTCATGATTTGGAACTCGCGGTCGGACATACCGGTAAAGGCGAGCGACAAAGTTGCGGCGACCACCACCGTGAGCGTTACCGCCCAACCTGCTCTTGATTTGTTTTTGATGTGCATGAGTTTATTTTTTCGCTTTGAATTTTCGTACTTCATCCATGAATACGCCGAACATGTATTCCGTATCGGTAGTGCCGCCAGAAGCTTCGGGATGGAACTGCGCCGAAAAGAAAGGCTTCGTTTTGTGACGGATGCCTTCGTTGGTGTGATCGTTCAGGTTCAGGTAATATGCTTCCCACTCATCGTTCAGTGTTGCGGTATCAATGGCAAACCCGTGGTTTTGCGAGGTGATGTAAGCCGTTTGTTTGCCTGCCTGCTGTACGGGCTGGTTGTGGCTGCGGTGTCCGTATTTCAGTTTGTACGTTTTAGCGCCTGCCGCAAGCCCCATCAATTGGTTGCCCAGACAAATCCCCATGATCGGCTCGTTGCGTTCAAACGCCTTGGCCAGATGGCGCACCGTCGCTTCGCAGCGCACGGGGTCGCCCGGCCCGTTGGTGATGAACAATCCGTCGTATGCTTCTTGCGTAAAATCGTAGTTCCACGGCACACGGATGACGGTGGCGCCGTTGGCAAGCAGGTCGCGGATGATGTTGTATTTCACGCCGCAATCCACCAGCAGGATGCGGTAATTCCCGTTGCCATACACCTGTTTTTCCTTGCAACTCACCAAATCCACCAGATTGTCGGTGTAAGGGTCATAAAACGGGACGTCCCGATTGTTGTACACTATTTTACCCAACATCGTTCCTTTTTCCCGCAAATGTTTGGTGAGCGCGCGGGTATCCACTCCGGATATACCGGGGATCTTATTTTCGTTCATCCATTCTCCAAGGCTTTTCACCGCGTTCCAGTGACTGTACTTATCGGTATAGTCTGCAACCGCCAACGCGGAGATGTGGATGTGGTCGGATTCAAAATATTTTGGCATCCCGTTTTCGGCTTCTTCGCTGGGGACGCCGTAATTGCCGATGATAGGATAGGTTTCCACCAGTATCTGTCCCTTATAAGACGGGTCGGTGAGGCTTTCGGGATAGCCGGTCATCGCGGTGTTGAACACGACCTCTCCGGCAGTTGAACCTTCATATCCGAACGATTTTCCGTGATATTCGGCGCCATCTTCCAAAACGATTTTTATGTCTGTCATCATGCTTTTTGTTTGCGCAAAGATATATGAAATTTTTGAATTAAAACGGTGACGGGATACAAATGCACGCCATCAAACAATCGTTTTCACAGTAATTTTAAAAAATCGTCCAGCGCCTGCACGGAAGCGAAAATGCCAAGCGCGTCTCCCGATGCGTCGGTGATGATGATTTTTGCATGGCCTGCGGTGAGAAAAAGGCGGTCGGCTGTTGCAAAGCGTGCGGCGACACAGATAGCTTGCGCCATCGATTCGGGAGATCGGGGAAAATCGTCGGTGCGGACGTTTACGGCAATGCCTGCACATTGGTGCGGATGACGTTTCAACAGGGCTTGCCATGAGGCTGTGCCGGACAGACATTGCGGACAGGCGGCGTTCCAAAAATAATAAATGCGGTAACGGGCAGGCAGGGTAGCGGCGTCGAACAATTGCCCGTCAATGCCGTACATTGGCGTGGACGGCAGTTTCCCGAAGCGCTCCGTATCCTTCATCACAAAGTGTGTGCGACTTGTTGCAGAGAGGAGGAATAGCGCTTTGTTGCTCAACATATACCGGTTGTGGAGCAGAAAACGGTTCAAATTTTCAATGCTGTTGCGCAAACCATAATCCGTCAGGAAATCGGCCATGAAGAAAAATGTTTCTGTGTTTTCCGATGCTTTTTCCAGCAGTTTGTAGGCAAGGGCGATCAACGTGTCGGGATGCTGGGTAACAAACCGCGAAAAATAATGGCGTACGGTTTCGTGGTACAGAGGCGTGTGCAGCAAGCGTGCATCGGAGAGGTTCATATGGTCGAAAAAATGTTGCCGTCCGTGCCTGTACCGGATCATCATTTGCGCCAAATCCACGTCGGGGAGTGTTTCATCTGTTTGCACAGGTTGCAAGGCGACAAGATATGCGGCAAGAAACGTGCCCGCATACTGCTCTGCCAACGAATCCCGATAAGCGACAGCCTGTTTGTCCGTGTACGTTTCCATCCGGCGGCAGTAAGCAGCATACGCTTCTGTTTGCGGATTGCCGGTGACGATTGCGGTATGTGGAGCGTCCATGCGAAAGCGCAGATTTTGTCCTTCGTCTATCAGGAAATCATAACGGAAATTTTGTGCAATCAAGGTATAAATACCTTCAGGAAGTCGGTCGCCTGCAAAAACCGCCGTGCCGGACAGGTCGAACGCCGTGGAATCTGCAATCCACACGCGGTTACCGTAGTAGCCGGCAAGAAAAACGGGCATGTCTCCTGACGACACAGCGCCCGATACTTCAATGTGATAGGCATGCAGGACGGCACACTCACAAAACAGCAACAGCAGGCAATCCCACAATTTTATACGATGATTCATCGCTGTTATTTATCTTGCAAAGATAAGCATTTTTTGGGATTGCTGAAAGGCTTCACCGTTCAAATTGTTGCATTGAAGGATGTATTGTCCCATTTTTACACGGCAAGTCAAAATGTGCAGAAGATTCACCCTATATCTGCAAATATATTTGAGGAATAAACAAAAATTTTGCGGATTTTCAAAAAAAAACTATATCTTTGCCGCCAAAAACATAAAACTATGTCTAACATAAGGAACAAACTATATGAAAAGTTTCTGGAAGCCATCAGAAGTAAGGTTCCGGAAAGATTCAGACTGGCCAACATTATTGCCGATGTGCTGCTCATCGAAAAAGATGCGGTGTACCGGAGGTTACGCGGAGAAGTGCCTTTTACCTTTGCCGAAGCGGCTACTGTTGCCGAGAGATTGGACATTTCTCTGGACGACATCATATTTGTGGCGTCACCGTACAGGAGTCGTCCGTTTCATTTGCATCTCCAAAACTATTTTGAGATGGAAGAAATCGACTACACCATGTCGCAGAATTACGTGGAAACCATCCGTTCGATGCGCCATCAAAACAAGACGGTATTCGGATGTGTCACCAATGTATTACCGCTGCACGTACTGACGTATTGCCCCCTGCTGTTCCGCCTCTACCTGCTCAAATGGATGTACCAGTTCCGGAATTTCAAGGCCATACAGCCTTTCTCCCAGATTTTTGTTCCCGAACGATTGCAGAAACTGCACCGGCAATATCTGGAAGAAGTGCAGAACATCAAACACACCTTTTTTATTTGGGATAAATCCTTTCTGGCGTACATGGTTCATGACATTAAGTATTTCCAGCATCTGCGCCTGATTGCGGATGAAGATATGCTGATGTTGAAAAACGAAACGGAGCACTTCCTCTCCAAAGCGGAAGAAGTCACGAGCAACGGCGGATACAGCAACGGGAACAAAGTGGACATCTATATCTCCGGACTGAATTTGGATGCAACTTATTCCTACCTGACCAACGAGCGCGACATACATATTTCCATGGTAAATGCCTTTACGCTGGGAGCATTGACCTCAATGACAGATGATGTATGCGAGAGGATGAAAGTGTGGATGACTTCCATCAAAAGATCATCCATACTTATTTCGGCAAGTTCCGAGAAAGAAAGGATTTCGTTTTTCGACAAGCAAAGAGAACTGTTGCACCAACAATTGATCAGTTGAATCTGCGCATATCAAAATTTTTATACGCTCGTTTGGAATATCATTTTTTTTATCTAATTTTGCCATATTATTAATATGACAATTTGAGAAGATGTTGACACGACGAAATTTTTGCAAACAGATAGCCGCTTTGTCCATAGCCATGAAAGCGGCGGACATCTATGGGGCAGATGACTCTGATTATCCGCCCGAAGCCGTTTCGGATTTCTGCAAGCGGCTGAAACCTGTGGGACGCATTCTCGAGACCGAAGGCTATTACGTGTGGTGCGTAGCGCCCATATACGGGAGTGACGGGAAAGTGCACGTATTCTATTCCCGCTGGCTTGACCGGTACGGAATGGGCGGATGGTTGCATAAATGCGAAATAGCCCACGCAGTGTCCGACCGTCCCGAAGGGCCATACACGCATGAAGATGTGGCGCTTCCTCCACGTCCCGGATACTGGGACTCCACTACCTGCCACAACCCGCATATACAGTACCTCGACGGCATGTATTATCTGTTTTACATGGGCAACAGCGACGGGACAGTGTTCACTAAACGCATAGGGATGGCAAAATCTCAGTCACTGTACGGGCCTTGGGAACGGACAGACCACCCGCTACTCGACGTAGGCGGGAGGGGCGCATGGGATGACTGCTGCACCACCAACCCTTCGTTTTTGCGCCATCCTAACGGAGAGAACTGGTTGTATTTCAAATCGTGGAACGAAAAAGACTACCGCGAACAAACGAGCGGCATCCGCGCCAACCGCAAATACGGACTGGCTACAGCCAGAGAGATTGAAGGCCCGTACACGCGCTACGGCGGTAATCCCATCGTGGATTTTTCGGTGTATGGCGGCAACCGACAAGTGGAAGACGCTTATGTGTACATGGAAGACGGCAAATACAAGATGCTGATGCGCGACATGGGCTATTTCGACCATTATGCGGGGCTGATCTTCGAATCTCCGGACGGCATGAACTGGTCGAAACCCAAAATCGCGTGGTACGGAGCCTCCAAATACTTTGAAGAACCGCCTGCTCCCAAGCACCTTTCCCGTTACGGACGATTCGAACGCCCGCAATTGCTGATGAAAAACGGACGCCCCCAATACCTGTTCAATGCCATGCAGGGCGGAAAATATATGACCGCGTCGGGATTTGTGTTTCTGATCACATGACGCCATATCAAGTAGGAGGAACGGATTATTCCCCACTCCGAACTTTTTCTTAGCCGAAAACGGAGGATTCAAAAAAACTCAAAAAATAATCTTATAGAAATTGTTGATATACAATATGATATGAAAAAACATCAAAAAAATTATCATTTTTTTGATGTTTTTTTTGGTGGGCTATTGTCCTGACTTCGTTTGGTTACTATCGTGGACATGAGGGCTGTAATGAAATGAGTATGCGTTATCCGCGAGCATCTTCTCACCTTTGCATCGCTTGACGGTGTGGAGGGCCACAA
The DNA here is from genome assembly GCA_031270985.1 of Bacteroidales bacterium. Lineage (GTDB taxonomy): Bacteria > Bacteroidota > Bacteroidia > Bacteroidales > UBA4181 > JAIRLS01. The sequence goes on from JAISWR010000088.1 coordinate 8,189, forward strand.
CGATTCGTTAAGTCCCGCAGGGACGACACTTTATTAACCGTATGCTTTAGCTTACGGACGAGCAATCACGGGCACTGTCTAACACGCAAAGTCCCGCAGGGACGACACTTTATTAACCGTATGCTTTAGCTTACGGACGAGCAATCACGGCGCTGTCTATCACGCAAAGTCCCGCAGGGACGACACTTTATTAACCGTATGCTTCAGCTTACGGACACAGGCAAACCCTGACACTGTCAAAGTCCCGCAGGGACGACACTTTATTAAGAGGCTGTTCCTCATCCATTTGAGAATGTTCTTCATTCATTCTGGGACGACCCCAACTCATTCTGGGATGTTCCCAACTCATTCTGGGACGTCCCCAACTCATTCTGGGACATCCCCAATTCATTCTGGGATGTCCCCAACTCATTCTGGGATGTTCCCAACTCATTCTGGGACGACCCCAACTCATTCTGGGACGACCCCAACTCATTCTGGGACGTCCCCAACTCATTCTGGGACGTCCCCAACTCATTCTGGGAAGTACCCAACTCATTCTGGGACGTCCCCAACTCATTCTGGGACGTCCCCAATTCATTCTGGGAAGTCCCCAAC
>JAISWR010000107.1 GCA_031270985.1 Bacteroidales bacterium
TACAAACACGGAGCAAATACACGGATTTTTTGCCGCGGGACACCCATTTTTGACTTTTCTGTCGCGTAACTAATTGATTATCGACGGTAAATTTTTGGATTTTTTGAGGGTGCGCAAAATAGGAAGAAGGCGCGTTATCCCTGTCGGCGTGTGCAAGAGTGTGTTCCTGCCTACGGCTTTTCCAGCAATGTTAATGTGTAGTTTTGGCGGCGGTAGTGGTTGAAAATGAGAATACGCTCCGGTTGGCGGATGATTTCCCCTGTACAGGCGGATGCCGGAAATTTTCCCTTGTGCAGCGCATGAGCGGCAAGCGCCAAAGCGAAACTGCCCGAAGTCATGTACTCGCCGCAAAGGTGTTTCCACTCCGCAAACCGTGTAGATGGTGGAAACATATCTGCCGTAGCGGTATGGTATATCTCATCGTCCGGCGTTCCGTTTACGCCGCGCAGCACAACATCTATGTCTGCGGCAGACAACCGGTGTTTGTCCAGAAAATGGGCGAGAAAATCCTCGTCTGGGCGGTAGCCGGTTTCTACAGCCGTTACACGTGCGTAAGTTTTTGCCTGAGGTTTGCCGCAGAGCATGAAAAAAGCGGCGCCTTCTCCTGATACGGCGGTTTCTCCTGCGTATGTCAGCAGGTTGTGGTAATGCATGGAAAATTCGTCCATGCCGCCCACCAGCACCTGTGTGGCTTCCCCCCCGCCGATGAGCATCAGGGCGTCTATCAGCGCGCTTTCAAAGGATGCGCCTCTGTGACAATAAGTGTTGTTGTAAGAATGGTTGTACAAGAATCTGGATATCTGAGCCGCAACCGTGTTGTGCGACGAATTGATGAAAGGAATCGGCGACAAGCCTTGTTCGTCCCCATCAAGCATGGAGAGCAGAAAAGTTTCCAATTCGTTGATGCAGGCCAGTCCGGTGCCCACCAAAATAGCGTCCGGCTGTATATTATCCGCATCATTCAGGCATATTTGCGCTGTTCCCAGTCCGAGTTTGATAACGCGGGACATGCGTCGCAACCCTGAGGCAGGAATCAACTGCCGATAGTCGGGTTCGATACATCTTAGTATGCGTTCACCGCGGTGCGGCAGGTCGCAGACAAAACTGCCGGTTGTCGTGTTTTGCGGAGAAATAACGCCTATGGATGTGATGTATGCCTGCATGATGTTTGGGAAAAGATCAAAGAAGCGTTGCTTCCGCCGAAACCGAAAGAATTGGAGAGCACATGGCGAACATTAGCCGCTTGTAGCGACTTGATAGGCGCAAACGAAAGTTCCGGCATCTGTTTTTCAAAACCGACGTTGGGAAACAGCAATCCGTAACGGATAGACAGTATGGAAATGACGGCTTCAACGGCGCCGGCAGCTGCCAACGTGTGTCCCGTATAGCCTTTCGTAGAACTTACCGGCGGTATGTTTTCACCAAACACGGTTTCAATCGCTTTTCCTTCCGACAGGTCATTTACCGTTGTCCCCGTGCCGTGTGCGTTGATGTAGTGGATATCGTTCGAGGCAAGTTCCGCCGAAGCCAATGCTTGTCGGATGGACATTGCCGCGCCTTCTCCGTCGGGCGATGAAGCGGTCTGGTGGTAGGCTTCGCCGGTATTGGCACAGCCGCTTAATTCGCACAAAATATCGTCAGGGATGGCGGTAGCGGGCGATTCCAGCATGACATAGGCAGCGCCTTCGCCCAACGTTACACCGTTGCGACCGGCATCAAAAGGTTTGCAGCCTGTGGGCGACAATATCTGTAAAGTATTGAATCCGTTGATGGCAAACCGTGTCAGTGCATCTGCTCCGCCTGCCAGCACTTTGTCGGCAAGCCCGTTCCAAATCATCCTTGCGCCGACGATGATGGCGTTTGCCGATGACGAACAGGCTGTGCTCACTGTGGTTACATTGGAGGTGATGCCAAAAGTCTCCGCAATTTCTTGGGCAACGTCGGCGCAATCCAGAATGTTCACCGCTTGCGGATTGTCGTCGCCGGCGGATAATGACCTGTAATGTACTTCGTTGTAATCCATCCCGCCCACAGTAGTGGCGGACACCAAGCCCATCCTGCATTTCGGGACTTGCGAGTGCGAGGCCTGCAATGCCTGCCCCGCCGCAACCAGTCCCAGCAAGGCGGTTCGAGAGAGTAGGCGATGAGCGTCGTCGTAGCGTAACATCTGCCGCAGTTCTTCATTACCGTATTTAACTTCGCATACCGGAATATTCCGGTGCGCCGTGTCAAACCGTTGGACAATGCCCGTACCGGTTTGCCGGTTTTTCAACGCAGACAGGGTTTCATCCGCCGAAATACCGATAGGCGACACAATGCCGCAACCGGTGATGTACACCTTTCGCGGCATGAGTGTCAAAGTTTTGGGGAATGCGTCAGGATATAATCAGCCATAGAAGCCACCGACTGCAATACGTCCCGCCTTTTTTGCGGGTCTTCCACCTTGATGCCGTATTGTTTTTCCAACAGTAAAATCAATTCCAGCGCATCTATGGAATCCAGCCCCAATCCTTCCACAAAAAGTGGCGCATTGGGGTCAATGTCTGCCGGTTTCACGTCTTCCAGCGATAAGGCTTCTATGATTTGCGCCTTCAATTGTTCGATCAGATTTTCTTTATCCATTTGTATCCTATTTTTGATGCATAAATTTACTAAACTCTCTTTTTGTCATATATTATTGCTAATGCAAAACATGCGGCGGCAAACAGTATTGATGTGATGCATTCCGGCAATACAGACCAACAGTTCCCGTCGCGGATGAATACGTCATAAAATCCTTCCAGACCCCAGTTCAGGGGAGATACGGCGCTGATCCACTGCACCGATTGCGGCATGGCGAATACAGGTATCCAGATGCCGCCGATTGCCGCCATGATAACCACCGAGATAGAGGCAAAAATGGCTGCCTGTTGATGAGAAGACGCTATCTGTCCGATAGCGATGCCGTAACCGATTGCTGCAAGCGCGGAACAAATGCCTACCGGCAATAACAGCAATTTGTGCGATCCGAGCGTCAATGATGGCAGTTCGAGTACGGGGAACAGATACATTCCCAGCAGGATGATGGTGACCAACTGCAACAGGCACACAAACAGATAAACGGCGACTTTGCTCAGTATGTACAGATGATACGGGCAAGGCATGGTTTGCAGCCGTGTGAAACTGCCGTCTTCACGTTCCTTGATCAGGCTGCCCGACAAGGAAATGGTGATAAAAAAAAGCGCAAACATGCTCCATGCCGGAATGTTATGCTGTGTGGAATTAGGGATGGCGTTGTTTTTGTCCGGCATGGCATATTGCTCCTTGAAAATGACTTGATTTCTCGCCAATTGAAGCCCCGACACTGGTATGGGCGACAGTTTGTCCACTTCTTCGGTAATTTCGTTGAATATAAAATCGCTTTCGGTGCGAACGGCATATTCTCTCAGGTTGCTCATCAGCGTGCTGCGGAAAGAGTTTTTGGTAACGGGGTCAATGTATATTTCCACCAACACGGAATCGGTATTGGCGGTGAGGTTTTCGCCGTTGAAAGCGCTGACAACGTATCGTTTCACGTTTTTACGTATGTTCCGGGTGGTGTTTTCGGGGATGATGATGCCTATCATGTAATCGCCGCGCGCCACAGCCCGCACCAATTCGTCTTTTCCGTCAATGTTGCGGCTCACGGTGAAAATACCGGAGGCTTCAATCTGTCTTTCCATGGCAATGCCCAGCGTGTCGTGATCATTGTTCAGCAACAGCAGAGGGATGCGTGTTTCCCGAATGGAATTGAATGTACTGTCTTGCAGATAGGTCATAACGACAACCAGCAACATGGGCATCAGGAACATCATGCACAATCCCGCCCTGTCGCGGCGCAGTAACAGGCTGTCCTTGTATATCAATGCGCGTAATTTGCCCATCAATCCCTCAAATGTTTACCGGTTAATTGCAGATAGAGCATTTCCAGCGTGACACAGCCATTAGATTGCGCAATCAGTGCGGCGGACGTTCCGGTACATATCAGTTTCCCTTCGTCGATGAAGGCAATTTGGGTACACAGAGCTTCTGCTTCTTCCATGTAGTGTGACGTGTAGATGATGGTGCTGCCGTTGCGGTTGATTTCTTTCAGGTTTTCCAAAATCAGATTTTTGGACTGTACGTCAATGCCGACGGTAGGTTCATCGAGGAATAACACTTTCGGTTGGTGTAGCAGTCCCGCAATCAGATTGATGCGACGCTTCATCCCGCCCGAATATTTTCCAATGCGGCGATGCTTGCTGTGCTCCAGCCCGAAAAAACGGAGCAGTTCGTTGATCCTGTTGTTCAGCGCCGCCCCTTTCAATCCGAGTATGCTCCCGAAAATTTTCAGGTTTTCGTAAGCGGTGAGTGTCGGGTAAAGGGCGATGTCTTGCGGCACCACGCCTATCAAGCGTTTGATTTCTTTCAGTCCGGTTTTCAGCGGATAACCGCAAATGGTCACTTCTCCTCCGTCTGATGAACTTAGCCCGCACAGGATATGGATGATAGTGGTTTTTCCGGCTCCGTTGGGACCCAGCAACCCGAATATTTCTCCACAGGGAACGGAGAGAGAAAGCCTGTCCACGGCAGGCACACCGTTTCCCTTGTAGGTTTTACGCAAGTCCTTTATTTCAATTACCGGTGTTTGCATGTCATTCTATGGATTGCCGCAACGAAGTGAAAAAACGTTTTTCTTCGTCTGCTATATGCACCAATTTGTCTGCAAGTTTGTCATAACTGCATATATTTTCGCCTCTGTTCTTGAATTTCCGCGCAGCCTCGTATGCGAAGTCCCGCCACAAATCGCCTATTTGCGTCATTTGTGTGGAAAAGTTGCGAAATTCCGGCTTTTGCAGCACATCGGACACTTCTTGCATGAAAGCGGCGTACATGTACCTGAATCCGGCTCCGCCCGTTCCGATTTCTTCCAACATGCGGATAACCTGTGCAAGCCTCAATGCGGCGTTTTTAACGCCATAACGTTTTTCCCATTTGCGGACATTCCTCGCCAACAGATAAATACCCTTTATGCCGAAATACGGGATGGGGATATCCAGCATCCGTTTGCAATTGAGTTTGATGCCGCTGATGATGCCCGATTTCAGGTCGGGAGTTGTGGTGGGTATTTTTTCCACCCAATACATTTTTCCAAACGGCGGATAAGTGCCTCTGGCAAAACGCACCCGTTTCAGCTCATCGTATTTCAATCCGTTCAATACAAGCGAAACGGGATCGCTTACCGTATAGATGCCGTTTTCTTTACCCACCACGCAAATGTTGTGTGCATTGAAATGGAAACGGTATTCTTTGGGAAAATAGGGCAGGAAAAACACGCCGACCACATTCCCCACGGGGATTCCCCTTTCCAGCAATTTGTCCAGCGCTTTCATGGATTTATCCTTATTCAGAAAACGGCGGCTGTGCACCTTGATGTGCAGGCGTTTCATCACGCGGGCAAAGATATCTCCCGGCAACGGCCGGAACGAAAATACAGGCAACCCGTGCAGATGGATGAACGGCATGTAGGAGAAGAACAACCCCGCCCCGATACCCAACACCATTGGTTCACTGATACGAATACCATAAAAACGCAACATGTTGACGGTGACGCCGTTTTCGCAATGAGCTCCCGGACAGTGTTCAAAATCGATTTTCATTCGTCAGACCTTTTTCAACTCTTCGACTTCCATGCTCAGGATGTCGGCGTATTTTTGCAAAAACATATCGTCTAAACGTTCAAATTCGGTAGGTTGCAGATGTTTTTTGACGGTCTTTTTCGAGATGCCGGAGTAGGAGGCCATGATGCCGGCATCGAACAAACGAATTTTCATGTGGTAGGCCAGAGGGCTTTTCTTGCCTTGCAGGACGTCTTGACGGATTTCATCGGCTTCTTCCGAAATATGTTCCCACACCAGGGAAAGCGCTTCCGTGCGCGGTTGCCAGCCGATACTCGCCACCTGACAATAACTCCCGCTGTCATCCAAAGCGTAGTAGATGTCCCGAAGATTGGAATCTTTGAGGTATCCCACGTCTTGTGGTACTTCTTCAACTTTCATGAATTGTGGATCATTTAAATTCAACAAACAGTTAATAAGGTATATCCGTAGGAAAAACGGGCGCTTTCAGGCGTCATGATGAGTATTTTCTGCCCTTTTTCCAACTTCTCGGAACGGCGCAGTCCATCCAGCATCAGAAAACTGGAAGCGGAGCCAACATTTCCCACTGTAGAGAGATTCACGAACCATTTTTCTTCCGGAATGGTGAAATTCACGGCATCCATGCCGGCTTTGGTTTTATCCTTGAAAAACATGGACGACAAGTGGGGCAAAAACCAATCAATGTCTTCCGCTTTGAGGTTTCGCTTTTCCATTATTTCTTGGAGAAACATACCGCCCAATAGCGTAATGTTGTCACCTAACTGACGGGTATCCTGTTTCAGGGAGAAAATAGACTGCGAGAGCCATTCCGTTTCTGGGAACGACGTCCAACCATGAAGTTCTCCATCGGCATCTTTTTCCCCGCCCGCATACATACATGTTTCTTTGATATTGGCGAAAGAACACAACTCTATCCATTCTATTTTGAAAGACCGTCCTTTTTTAGCCGGTTCTCTCTGCAATAAAACGGCTGCTGCGCCGTCGGACAGCATCCATCTGAGAAATTCCTTTTCAAAAGCCAGTATGGGTTTGTCCTGCAACTGTCTCAACTTTTCGGCTTCGCCGTCAAAATAACGTGCCTGCATCCAGGAGGACATTCGCTCGGAAGCAACGCACACGGCGTTGTTCTTTTCTCCGGAAAGCAATGACAGCCAACCGTATTTCAAGGCTTGGATGCCGGTGCAGCAGGAGCCTGAGAACGAAACGATTTCCGCATTTTTTCCGCCCACCTTTCCGTGTACCATCACTCCGTGCGACGGCAACACTTGTTCCGGGGATGAGGTTCCGGCGGCTATCAGTTCAATGTCATCCGTACTGAAACCGTCGCTACAGAGCAACCGTACGGCATTAGCCGCCAATTCGACATTAGTGTGCGTTACATTTCCTTCGGCGTCCAAAGCATAATATCGTTGCCGTATGCCATTGCTTTTCAACACAATGCGTCTGGCTAACGACGGTTTGCCGTTAATAATACCCAGACACTTTTCCATGTCGTCGTTGGATACTGGAGAATTGGGCAAAAAATGCGAAATTCTTGTTATGTACACATTATTGCTCATTGGGTGGCAAAAATAATACTTTTTTATTTTAAAATAAAATTTATTTTCCTTGCCGTTTCCGTTCGTTTTCGGTCAGCAGGATTTTTCGCAGACGGATATGTTTGGGCGTTACCTCTACATATTCGTCTTCCTGTATGTATTCCAGCGCTTCTTCGAGCGAAAATTTGACGGCAGGCGCTATTTTTACTTTTTCATCCGATCCGGAAGCCCGCATGTTGGTCAGTTTTTTGGTTTTGGTGAGGTTCAGACCGATGTCTTCCGATCGGTTGTTTTCGCCAACCACCTGTCCTTCGTAAATTTCTTCGCCGGGGTCAACGAAAAAGCGTCCTCTGTCTTGCAGTTTATCCAGAGCATAAGCAATGGCAACGCCTGTTTCGATGGCGATGAGCGATCCGTTGATGCGTTTTTCAATGTCGCCGCGCATAGGGGCAAATTCGGCAAAACGGTGTGTTATCACGGCTTCTCCTGCCGTAGCGGTGAGTGCCTGATTGCGCAGCCCGATGATGCCGCGTGAAGGGATGATAAATTCCAGATGGATGCGGTCGCCTTTGGTTTCCATTTTCACCATGTCGCCTTTGCGGCGCGACACCATTTCGATGACTTTTCCGGATGTTTCTTCGGGAACGTCCACCGTCAGTTCTTCAATCGGTTCGCATTTTACGCCGTTGATTTCCTTGATGATGACTTTTGGTTGTCCCACCTGCAATTCATAACCTTCGCGACGCATGGTTTCAATCAGCACCGACAGGTGCAGGATGCCCCGTCCGTACACGATAAAGGCGTCGGCGGAGTCGCTGTCTTCCACGCGCAACGCGATGTTTTTTTCCAATTCTCTGTCCAGCCTGTCCTTGATGTGGCGTGAGGTGACATATTTCCCGTCTCTGCCGAAAAACGGAGAATTATTGATGGTGAACAGCATGCTCATGGTTGGTTCATCAACGGCGATGGTTTCCAGCCTTTCCGGATTTTCGCAGTCGGCAACGGTGTCGCCAATGCTGAAATCGTCCAGCCCTACCAGCGCACATATATCGCCCGATCTTACTGATGCGGTTTTTTTCTTGTTCAGTCCCTCAAACGTGAGCAGTTCTTTGACTTTTGAGCGCATAACGCTACCGTTGTGTTTCATCAGCGTGATATTTTCGCCTTCGTGCAGGGTGCCTCGATGCAGCCGTCCGATTGCGATACGTCCCACGTAGCTGGAGTATTCCAGCGAGGTGATGAGCAGTTGGGGAGTGCCGTCCAGCACAACCGGAGCCGGAATGTGCTCAATAATAGCGTCACACAGTGCGGTGATGTCGGTGGTAGGTTTGCGCCAGTCGGTGGACATCCATCCCTGTTTTGCCGAGCCATAAATGGTGAGGAAATCCAGTTGTTCCTCCGTAGCGTTGAGGTGGAACATCAGATCGAACACTTCTTCCTGTACTTCGTCGGGACGGCAGTTGGGCTTGTCCACTTTGTTGATCACCACAATCGGCTTTTTGCCCATGCTCAATGCTTTCTGTAAAACGAAACGGGTTTGCGGCATGGTGCCTTCAAAAGCGTCTACCAGCAGCAACACGCCGTCTGCCATGTTCAGCACACGCTCCACTTCTCCACCGAAATCGGCATGTCCGGGTGTGTCGATAATATTGATTTTAACGCCCTTATATTCCACCGAAACATTTTTTGCCAGAATCGTTATCCCGCGTTCACGTTCCAAATCGTTACTGTCCATGATGAGTTCTCCGGGATCTTCATTATCGCGAAAAAGTTTTCCCAATTTGATGAGGTTGTCCACCAGCGTGGTTTTTCCGTGGTCAACGTGTGCGATAATCGCAATATTTCTTATTTCCGGCATGAATCAACTTTAAATTTCGGGGGCGCAAAGGTACAAGAGATTCGTGAAATTTCCAAGTGAGGACATAGCCCTCATCGAAAATAAATGCACCCAACAAGACCTCAAAATAAAATTTATTTAACTGTAAATCACTTTATGCCAAATAATTATAATAGCAAGCCGTCACGGCGGACTAACTCCATCGGACAGATAGACGTTGCCTTTGAAGCGTGGCAGTCATTCCCCGCATACCTGCCGCACGATTTTGATATTTTCTGCGAAAACCTCATTTTTGCCTTCCACATGGAGTTCAAAATCAACCGGAACTACAGGGCGAGCCAGACGCCTAAGGACATGACGGCTATAATTATAATAAAGGTATGTCCATCAGCGAACTGACACGAAAACTGAATTGCCACAGAACGAACGTTTACGACATTTTTGAGCGTCGGCATCCGAGTGTCATGCGATTGATTATAATGCATTGTAAGAAAAAATGACGTGTCTTTGAAACGTTATTTTTCATTATTTAAATTTCGGCATCATGAAAAGAGCAGGTTATATATTGGGTGTGTCCTTGTCGTTTTAGCAATGCTTGGTTGCCAACGAAGAAAGGATACTTTTGTGGATGATACGCTGACATTTTGGGATACCGGTACGACTTACGGAAAAACTTTCCGCATCGTATATCACAAACGGCAAAACGCGGATACAATATTATGGAGCATCATAAAGGAGAGATTCGGTGCGACAATTTGAAATGTGCCCACGTATCTTGCAAAAATTTTTTAATTTAAAAAAGATATGTATCTTTGCTGCCGTAAAAAATGGACTCGTAGCTTAATTGGATAGAGCATCTGACTACGGATCAGAAGGTTGGGGATTCGAGTTCCTCCGGGTCCGCCGTTCACCATCAAAACCTTACAAATAACACAGTAAGGTTTTGATGTTTTTAGGGGTGTGCCGCAATCGCGCTTTTTTGAGGGGATTAAGTGTGATTATCACTGGTTTGCTTCGGTCTAATCGCCTTCGCAAGGACGGCAACGCACCCAACCACACTGCATAACGGTATTAACATTCCATGCGACTACTCCGTCGATTTTCCGAAAAAATTTTTCTTTCTGAAAAAAAACCTTACCTTTGTCCCATGTTTTGGTGTTGCTCGTTCCGTCCGGAGCGGGCAATGAAAAGGGAATCAGGTGAAAATCCTGAACAGACCCGCTGCTGTAAACTCCATGAGCCGAAGCCTGAACTCAAGTCACTGTCGCTTGCGACGGGAAGACGAGGCGAAGGTGGAGTAAGTCAGAAGACCTGCCGGAACAAAATTGTTTCATAGCTTTCGCGGATAGAAGCTGTAAATGAAGTACCTGTTGCGTCAAAGTATTTTTTTTCAGTGTGTTATATGCGTTAGTGTCGGATGCGATATGTTTGGGCGATGGCGTACAAAACGTTTATCCGCCAATCTGTTTTTATCATCAATTAAATTTAATCAACATGAAAAAAGTTTTGTTAAGTGTGGCAACCGTAGCGTTGCTGGCAAGCGGATGCCAAAAAGACGAAAATCCCGCAAAAGAGGTCATCCTCACTTTTGAAGACGTTCCTGTCGACATGCTTGCCGGTACTACAGCATACGGCGAAAACCTGTACAGCGGGGCGGAACATCAGTACACCCGCTATACCGATGCGGCGACAACTCTGACGACAGGCATCAACGAAGCGGACGGAACGTATGATTTCTGGAACGGTGGCGTGGCTATTTCCCAGTGGAACAACATGACCGACGCTGATTACCTGAACCAGTGCAGCGTGTATTATCGGGACAAAACCAGCGGTTTCGGGGGATACGACGGCTCAAAAACCTTTGCCGTTGCAGGTATCGGCACCATGACCAACGGACCTGCCGAAGTGTTTTTCGCCGACCACTCGGAACGCCGGTTCAATTACGTATGGATTACCAACACCACCTACGCGGCGCTTACCATGCTGAACGGCAACGATTACGCCAAACAATTCTCTTACGATGACGGCGACTGGCTGAAACTGATCGTGACGGGCTACAAAGCCGACGGCAGCAAAAGCGGGCAGATAGACTTTTATCTTGCCGACTTCCGCACCACAAATGCGGGCGGAGTACTGCAAGAATGGAAAAAACTCGAACTCTCCGCACTCGGCGAAGTAAACAAACTATCCTTCGGCATGGAAAGTTCCGACAGCGGAGATTGGGGCATGAACACGCCCGCATACTTCTGTTTCGACAATCTGGCTTTTTCCGAAGAATAAGTATCTTGCCGATTACCTGAGTTCGGGATAAGGCGCACAGAGTAAACACATTTGATATTTAAATGCCGCTTATCGAACTCAGGTCTGACGACTGCGACACTGCCGTGTCGGACGACGCCGGCTTACCGTTGATTTTCAAACAAAATCACGGAAGTTCATTTAAGCGTCTCAAACTTTTTCTTACCTGCCGGATCGAATTTGAATTTTTAGTATTACTTTTGTATCCGTAATAATTATGGATGAATGAATTGGATCAATGAGTTATTGTGGGGGAACGGCATAGCCCATTCCATCTTGATACTGAGCGTGACGATTGTTGCGGGCATACAGTTGGGCAGAATCAAAATATTCGGAGTGTCGCTCGGGATGACGCTGGTGCTTTTCACGGGCATACTGCTGGGATATTTGGGATTTCGCATCCCCGCCGATACGCTTCACTTTTTCAGGGAATTTGGCTTGATATTGTTTGTTTTTTCCGTAGGCATGCAGGTAGGCCCTGGTTTTTTTTCATCTTTCAAAAAAGGCGGCGTCACTTTAAACATGCTGGCTGCCGGAGTGGTGTTGCTGGGCGTGATTACCACGTTGATCATCCATTTTGCGACAGGTATTCCGGCATCTACGATGGTGGGCGTGATGTCAGGCGCGGTGACCAACACGCCCGGGTTGGGTGCAGCCCAGCAGGCGTACGGTGATTTGTTCGGCACACCCGACGATACCATCGCTTTGGGTTATGCTGTGGCTTATCCGCTGGGGGTCATCGGTATTATTCTCTCTATGCTGTTCGTACGTTATGCGTTCCGTGTAAATCCCGCAAAAGAAACGGAACAAATCAACAGGGAAGCCGGTCAAAATAACCACGAAGCAACACCGGTATCGCTTGTTGTGAAAAATCCCGCTATTTTCAACAAACCTATCGGAGAACTCGCAAAACTTTTGAAACACAGGGAATTTGTCATCTCCCGCATTTGTTACCACAACACCAATTTGATAGATATTGTGCGAGCAGATACCGTTTTACGGGAAAACGACAAAATTTTCGTTATCACCGCCAAAGAAGACGCGGAAACCATCAAAACATTCGTGGGGGAGGAGATACAAATGGACAGGAAACAGTGGATCCCCGCACAAAGCCAATTCATCAGCCGCAGAATTGTGGTCACAAAGCCCGAACTGAACGGCAAACGTTTGGGCGACCTTCAATTGCGGCAACTTCATGGCATCAACATCACACGCATCAACCGATCCGGAGTGGATTTGGTGGCGAACCCCTCCTTGAACCTGCAGTTGGGCGATCGTTTAACCGTGGTGGGCAGCGAACTTGCAGTCAATAAAGTTGCCGAAGTGCTGGGCAATTCGCTGAAACGTCTGAACGAACCCAACCTCATCGCCATCTTTTTCGGCATTGCGCTGGGCATCATATTGGGCAACATTCCTTTTTCTTTACCCGGAATACCGCAACCCGTCAAACTCGGACTTGCAGGCGGTCCGCTGATCGTTGCCATCCTCATCAGCCGCTTCGGCTATCGCTACAAGTTGATTTCCTACACCACGCAAAGCGCCAACCTGATGCTGCGCGAAATGGGTATCGCCCTGTTTTTGGCTTGCGTGGGCATCGGCGCCGGCGAAGGATTTGTAGATACGATTGTGCATAGGGGAGGGCTGGTATGGATTGGTTACGGATTCCTGATAACCGTCGTCCCGTTATTGATTATCGGCACTGTCGGCAGATGCGTTTATAAACTCAATTATTTCACCCTAATGGGGTTAATGGCTGGCAGCACCACCGATCCGCCGGCGTTGGCATATTCCAACACCACAGCAGGTAACGACATACCTTCGGTGAGTTATGCTACCGTATATCCGCTCACTATGTTTCTCCGCGTGCTGGCCGCCCAACTGATGATTCTTTTCTTTTATGCATAAAATTCTGTATATGCGTCAATTCATTCACCGTATGAAACCTGTTCATGCCATGTATGTTGGAACGATACTGCTGATGTGTATGGCTTGCGTCTCGAAAAAAACCGACAACGGCATCTTTTACCTGCTCATCGGCACCTATACATCAGGCGGCAGTACGGGTATTTATGTGTACCGCATGGATACGGAAGGAGGAACGGCTGAATATGTGAGCGAAACGCCCGCGGTAAATCCGTCCTATCTCGCTGTGTCTGCCGACGAACGTTTTGTCTATTCCGTTGGGGAAACCGAGTCAAGCACATCTGCCGCCCATGCGTTTGCTTTTGACAAAAAAACAGGCGTCCTGACCCCGCTGAATACGCAACCTACTAACGGGGAAGGGCCGTGTTACATCAATACAGACAAGGAAAGTCGCTTCGTGGTGACTGCCAACTACCGCGGCGGCAATGTCAGCGTTTTTCCGCTGGCGGAAAACGGTATGCTGGAAACTGTGCACACGGTATTTTCGTTTGAAGGGACAGGTCCCGATTCTCTGCGACAGGAAAAACCACACCTGCACTGTGTCCTGTTTTCGCCCGACGGACAATACCTGTTTGCGGAAGATTTGGGAACAGACAAAATTCATAAATTTACGGTAAGCGCCAATGCCCCTTTCCTCACCGCCGGAACGCCCGCATCTTTCAATTTGGAGCCGGGTTCGGGACCCCGCCACCTGACCTTTCATCCTAACGGGAAATATGCTTACCTGATGAATGAGCTGTCGGGCAAGGTAACGGCATTTCGCTACGACGGCGGCAATCTGCAAACGCTACAGTACATCGCTTCCGACACAACGGCAGGCGTGGGCGGCAAAGGCGGAGCAGACATCCACGTGTCGCCCGACGGCAAATTCCTTTATACATCCAACCGCCTCAAATCGGACGGAATAGCCATTTTCAGCATCAACGAAAAGGACGGCACATTGACCGCTATAGCTTATCAACTGACGGGCATACATCCCCGCAATTTCAACATCACTCCCAACGGAAAATTCCTGCTGGTGGGAAACAGGGACACCAATAACATCCAAATCTTCGGCATTGACCAGCAAACGGGGCTTTTAACGGACACCGGCAACCAAATCCTTATCAGCAGTCCGGTATGCCTAAAATTTATTCATCCGTAACAAAAACACACAAAATGGAATTTACAGCACGTATCATAGCCGATTTTCTGAAAGGAGACATCGAAGGCGATCCCGACGTAAAAGTATCCGCTTTTGCCAAAATTGAAGAAGGACACCCGGGAACGCTGAGTTTTCTCGCAAATCCCAAATATGAAAAATACCTGTACGAAACCGCTTCGAGCATCGTATTGGTGAATCGTACGCAACCCGTTGTCATGCCCGTGAAAAGCACCCTCATCAAGGTAGATGACGCCTATCGCGCGTTTGCCTCCCTGCTGGAATTATACGCCTCCGCACAGCAAGCGAAAACAGGACGGGAAGAACCGGTATTTATCGCTCCGTCGGCAAAACTCGGCGATCAACTTTTCATTGGCGCCTTTACCTACATTGCCGAAAACGCGCGGATAGGAGACAATGTAATAATCCACCCGCAGACGTACATCGGCGAAAATGTGCGTATCGGCGACAACACGGTGCTTTATGCGGGCGTGAAGATATACCACGATTGTGAAATCGGAAACAATTGCGTGTTGCATTCAGGCGTCGTCGTCGGCGCAGACGGTTTCGGTTTTGCGCCCCAACAAGACGGCATATACAAGAAAATCCCGCAAATCGGCAACGTAGTGATTGAAGACCGCGTCGAAATAGGGGCAAACACCTGTATAGACCGTGCCACGATGGGTTCTACCGTCATTCGCAAAGGCGTAAAACTGGATAATCTGATACAGGTGGCGCACAACGTGGAAATAGGAGAAAACACAGTCATCGCGTCGCAAACAGGCATATCCGGATCGTGCAAAATAGGCAAAAACTGCATGTTGGCAGGTCAGGTAGGGCTTGCCGGACACATATCCATTGCCGACGGTACCAAAATCGGCGCACAGTCGGGGCTGAACTCCAGCATAGAAGAGCCTAATCGCAACATCATAGGTACGCCCGCTTTCGACTACAAAGATTGTTTGCGTTCATACGTCATCATCCGCCAATTGCCCGCCATGAAAAAAAGGCTGGACGATTTGGAACGGAAGGCATCTTGATGAACCGCCGCAGATTCAAATAGAATGATGCGTCGTCATCACCTGTTTTTCTCAATGGGACACCCAAAAAACAAAAAAACCTTCTGGTAACTAATTGATATTAAACTGATCCGAAAACAACGGGAAAAACAGGAGGGCAACCACACAGAGTTGCACCCTACATTATTTGTGGAATGTACTGTCGGCGGTTTTTTGATTTCTATCACGGCAAAGGCTGGAATGTGGCGGGTTGCAGGGAAGGGCAATTGCACACGTGCGGAACAAAATTTACTCTTTGCGTAAATAAATTTACTCTTTGCGTAAATAAATTTACTCTTTGCGTAAATAAATTTACTCTTTGTGTAAATGAAGCTGCGCAAAGAGAAAATTGGCGTGCATACGGGAGCTGTTTTTATTTCGTTTTTTTTTGTTTGGGTTGGCCGGTGTTGCTATGGATTCG
>JAISWR010000076.1 GCA_031270985.1 Bacteroidales bacterium
GGCAGTATTGCTACCCCGCTGCCCCTCGACTTGCATGTGTTAAGCCTGCCGCTAGCGTTCATCCTGAGCCAGGATCAAACTCTTCTTTGTATAAAAGTTCTTCAAATATTTGATTCCCTTCGGTTTTCCCCGACCCAAATTGACAAGTACATTTATTTCCCTGTACTATTTTGCTTTCCATTATTTTCAAAGAACATCCTCAATACGGCTCAAATGTCTTTACATCATACCCGCATTTTGAGGCTGCAAAATTACTGCTTTTTTCTTTCCCGCAAACTTTTTTCGATCTTTTTTTTGAAAATATATCGTATATAGATGAAGATCAAGTGCGTATTTCCGTCTTAACCGTCGTCACTTTCGAAGATGCCGACAAACTCGCTCAATGTCAAGCAAAAAGAAAGAAAGTTCAGTTAATCCAGCAATTTGCATATTGCTAATTAACAGAATGTTTATAAAAACAATATTTTTCCAACCTGTTTTTTTATTGCAAATGAATAATTGAATGAGGGGAATTGCATAAATTTGCATTTTTAAATTGATCTCCGAACTACATTAATAAATGAACGCTGATGCTTTATTATTTATTCGCCTATTTGGACAAATACTTTGATTTTCCGGGAGCCGGAATGTTTAATTACATTTCGTTCCGGTCGGCAATGGCAGTCTTTACCGCATTGTGTATTGCCCTGTTTTTCGGCAGACGCATTATCTGTTTTCTGAAAAAGAAACAAGTGGGCGAAACGGTGCGTAACCTTGATCTGGAAGGGCAAATGAGCAAGCAAGGCACGCCTACCATGGGCGGTATTATCATCTTGCTGTCGCTGCTGGTGCCGGTGCTGCTTTTCGGCGACATCTGCAACACCTATATTCTGCTGATGATGATCACCACCGTGTGGCTCGGCTTGATCGGCTTTCTGGATGATTATATCAAGGTGTTCAAAAAGGATAAAAAGGGGCTGCACGGGAAATTCAAAGTGCTGGGACAAATTACGCTGGGACTGATTGTAGGGCTGACGTTTTACTTTTCGGACGACATTGTAGTGCGCGAGCATGTAACGACATCGCAGCCCGTGGCGATTCAAGCGGAAGACAGCCTGTCGTCCGTGCACGAGCACAAAATGGTGGACGTAAAAAGCACCACCACGACCATTCCCTTTGTGAAGGAAAACGAATTTGATTACTCATGGCTGATCGGCTGGATGGGTGATGATGCAAAAGATTTTGTGTGGATTGTGTTTGTGCTGGTAATCATCTTCATTATAACGGCGGTGTCCAACGGCGCTAACATTACCGACGGTCTGGACGGTCTGGCAGCAGGCACTTCATCCATTGTCGGAATAACGCTGGGCGTGCTGGCTTACTTATCGGGCAATACGATCTACGCCGAATACCTGAACATCATGTACATCCCCTATACGGGCGAACTTGTGATTTTCATCAGTGCGTTTATCGGGGCAACGGTAGGTTTCCTGTGGTACAACACCTACCCTGCACAGGTGTTCATGGGCGACACGGGCAGTCTTTCCATTGGCGGCATCATCGCCGTGTATGCCATACTCATCCGCAAAGAACTCCTCATCCCGATACTGTGCGGCATCTTTCTGGCGGAAAACATTTCGGTGATGATACAGGTAAGCTGGTTCAAATATACCAAAAAGAAATACGGCAAGGGACGGCGCATTTTCCTGATGTCGCCGTTGCACCATCACTATCAGAAAAAAGGTTATCCCGAACCGAAAATTGTTACGCGGTTTTGGATTATCGGCATCATGCTGGCGGTGGTGACCATTGTAACATTGAAAATGCGGTAAGCCCATGTACGAAGGAAAAATATACGTAACCGGCTTGGGCATCGTTTCGGCTTTGGGCGTCGGAAAAGAGGAAACGCTTTCGGCTTTGCGCGGAAAACGGTCGGGTATCGCTCCGATACGTTTTCTGCACACCGCACACAGCGAGTTGCCTGCCGGAGAAGTGAAACTCACGAATGAAACCATGATGCAAATGATGGGCATACCGGAGGAAGAACCTGCCATACGCACCGCCCTGACGGGAATGATTGCCGTCCGCGAAGCATTGCAACAAGCGCGCCTGTCGCAGCACAACCACTCACGGATTGCTTTGGTGTCGGGAACGACCGTGGGGGGAATGGACAAAACGGAACAATATTATCCCGATTTTTTGACCAACGACAGCAAAAACGCTTATATATCCATGCACAATTGCGGCGCGTCCACTGAGTTGATTGCCGACCGTTTCGACATTTTTTCCCGAGTCGCCACCATTTCCACAGCATGTTCTTCTGCCGCCAACGCCATCATGATGGGGGCGGAACTGATTCGCGACGGGAGAACGGATATAGCAGTGACAGGCGGCAGCGAATGTCTTACGAAGTTTCACCTGAACGGATTCAATACGCTGATGATTCTCGACAAACAGGCTTGTCGTCCGTTCGACCGCGACCGGTCGGGGCTGAATCTTGGCGAAGGCGCCGCTTATCTGGTACTTGAATCCGAAGAATCGTTGCATCGGAGAAATGTACAGCCGTTGTGTCTGCTGTCCGGATATGCCAACACTTGCGACGCTTTTCACCAAACGGCTTCGTCGCCCGACGGCGAAGGCGCTTATCTGGCGATGATGCAGGCGCTGGACATGGCGCAACTCCACCCTTCGGACATCGGTTATATCAATGCCCACGGCACAGGTACGCCCAACAACGACTTGAGCGAAGGTATTGCTGTCCAGCGGGCGTTTGCCACCGGTATTCCGCCTGTGTCGTCCACCAAAGCCTTTACGGGACATGCCACCAGCGCCGCAGGAGGGCTGGAAGCCGTGATTTCCGTGTTGGCGCTGCAATATGATTTTATCCCTGTCAACCTGAATTTTTCGTCCCCCATGCCGGAATTGTCTTTTACACCTGTCGTTACGGATATGCCGGAGCAATCGTTGCGACACGTGCTATCCAACTCCTTCGGTTTCGGCGGTAACGAATCCACAGTGATATTCTCCGCCGTCCCTCCCATTTCTCAGAATAAAAATACAATTCAGTAAAATTTTTTGTTGGTGTGTGTTTTTTTTGTAATTTTACATCGAAAATTTTAGTAAAAAAAGATGAAAGATACTTGCCAATTGAATGATTTTCTGAAAGGGCTTAAACCGGAATACGGCAAACTGATTGCTTCGTTCGGTAAGAGGATCATGTTCCTGCTGGATGAAAAAAATCTTCTTCCGAACATCTCGGTAGAGATAGACAAAGATAGCATCAGAAAAATTCTGGACGCGCTGGTGGATAATTCCGCCAAATATACCGAAAAAGGATACATTAAGTTGGGTTACAGGGTCTTGGAGAGTGATGTATTGCAGTTTTTCGTAGAGGATACCGGTTTGGGTATAGATGCGGCAACGCTGGAAAAACTGAACGACAAATTATCCCGAACAGTCGCTGCCGTTGTTACAGACGTTCGCAATCTTACGGAAGCCAGCCAACTTGCCAAAACCATCAACGGCAAGATCAAAATCGAATCGCAGAAAGACATGGGAACAACGGTGTATCTCAGCGTCAACCTGCCAACCATCAGCCTGAACCAAAACGAAGAAAAACAGGAAAAAACGGGCATACTTCCCGAATCGTCGCGAAAACACAAACAGGACGCTAAACAGGATGTTTGGAGAGGAAAAACGATACTGATTGTCGAAGACGAACTTGTCAATTACCTGTTCCTCGAAGTGCTGCTCGAAGAAACGGGCGCAATCCTTATCCATGCATCGGACGGGCAGCAGGCAATTAACTTTGCGAAAAATACGCCGGAAATCAACCTCATCCTGATGGACATCAAAATGCCCAACGTGAACGGATTGGACGCCACCAAAGAAATCAAATCCTTCCGCCCGCAAGTTCCGGTAATCGCCCAAACGGCTTATGCCATGCAGGACGACGAATACAAAGCGCTGCAAGCAGGCTGCAACGAATACATATCCAAACCGATTGACGCCAATAAACTCATCGGGATGATGCAAAAATACCTGATCCCCAGATAAATGACCGAATACACCTTAGCCGGATGGAAAGCCAGTTTGCTGGGCTTTTTGTTTATATTTCCGGTGGTGGTGCTATATGTGTTCCCATACCTTATAATATGGTATCGCGATACGGAAATTGCGAACTTGTTGCCTGCCGTTGTTAAAAGGAACAGAACGGCGTTTGTTGCCGTCATAGAGGCTAAATGGCTGTGCGCCATGTTGCTGGCAATGAGTATTGTGCTGCATGAGTTGATTCACGGCGTATGTATGGCTATCGGAGCGTCGAAAGGCTGGAAATCGGTGTCATTCGGGTTCAACATGAAATCTTTGACGCCCTATGCACATTGCAAAGAGCCATTGACGCCGGCAACCTACCGGACGTCCCTATTGATGCCCGCATTGCTGCTGGGCGAAATACCGGTCTTTGTCGGCTGGTGTACGGGCAACGCACTGTGGTTGCTCTACGGCATACTGATGCTGTGGGCGGCAGGCGGTGATTGTATCATCCTTTTCATGAGCCGGAAAATCAAAAGCAACGTCACCATTCAAGACCATCCGGACAAAATCGGATTTATTGCCGTAACAGACGAATCAACCGTTATGATTGGCTGATTTCAAAAAATTTGTGATATATATTTTTAAAATTTAGATATGGGTGGTTTTTTATGTGAGATGGATTACTTGATTTAACAATGCCAAACAAACGAACCACGCTGAACTGCAACGGCAGATTGATGCACTTCGACCGTCCCCTTGTCATGGGGATTCTGAACGTGACGCCCGACTCGTTTTACGACGGGGGACACTATAGCACCGAATCCGCCATATTGCGACGTTGCGAAACCATATTGGAGGAAGGCGGCAGCATGATCGACATAGGAGCAGTTTCCACCCGTCCTGGCTCGGAACAGATCAATGCCGAAGGAGAACAAAAACGGTTGGACTTCGCCTTGTCGCTCATCCGCAAACGTTTTCCCGATGCGGTAATTTCACTGGATACTTACCGTGCGGATATTGCCCGCCGCATGGTGACCGCATACGGAGTGGACATGATCAACGATATATCTGCGGGAACAATGGACGCACGAATGTTTGAAACCGTTGCCGCCCTGCAAGTCCCGTATGTACTGATGCACATGCAAGGCACGCCCGAAACCATGCAGGCGAACCCCGTATATCATCATTTGATGACCAATATTTTGGAATTTTTTTCGGACAATATCTTCCGTTTGCGTTCGATGGGCGTAAAAGACATCATCGTTGACCCAGGCTTCGGCTTTGGGAAGACCGTGGCGCACAACTATGCGCTACTCCGGCAGATGCAGCAACTGGAAATATTTGAATGTCCCGTATTGGTTGGCGTTTCACGCAAATCAATGATTTATAAAATTCTGGAAACCGATGCGCAACATGCGCTGAACGGCACCGGCGTGGTCAATACGCTCGCTTTAATGCACGGCGCGGACATTCTTCGTGTACATGACGTGAAAGAAGCTGTAGAATGTGTCAAAATCGTGCAAATGTACAGAAGCCCATAAATTTACCGTTATTCGTATAAAAACAGAAAAGTATGAACGTATGGTGCGAAAATTATAATTCTTTTTGCTACCTTTGCGGTATGTTTCACATAAAAGCAAGACTAATATGAAAGTGGAATTATTGTTCAGGAAACCGGAAATTTTCACGGTGACAGAAGCATTAAAAAATGCACTCGGCGAGGCGGCTTACGGCGTATTCGAAAGAGAAGACATTGCATCTTTGGATATTTCGGAAGAAATCAAAAAAGAATCCGGTCAAATCAAACCGATCTGAAAATTACCACCTGTGTTAATCAACGCCAATAATCTGAAACAGTTGATTGATTTGTTGGCAATAAAATATGTAAACTGTTGAAAAAATAATAACATGAATACACAAAGAGTCATTTTCATTATCAAAAGATTGCGGAACAAGTCGGCAATAACAATCATTACTTATGCCTTTGTGTTTGCCGATATTTCAGCGCAAAACACCGCAACAGCCGGTTCCGATATTGAAACGTCCAATGAGAAATTTTCAATCGCGGGATTTTACAATTTTCCTAATTCGGGACGCGAGACGTTTAATTTTAATGTGGGCTGGCGTTTCCTGTGCGGCGATGCTGCAGATGCCGAAAAATCGGATTTCGACGATTCGCGCTGGGAGCTTGTTTCTACTCCACATACGGTAATGCTTGTTCCGGCCGAAGGCAGCGGAAGCCGTAACTATCAGGGAATCGCGTGGTACAGAAAGCATTTTACTGTTCCCGAAAATTTACAAAATAAACTCGTTACCATCTATTTTGAGGCAGCAATGGGTAAATCGGAAGTTTACCTCAACGGGAAAAAAATTCTTGAACATTTGGGCGGATATTTGCCCTTTGCTACGGAAATCACGCAATACGGAGTGAAGGCAGGCGATAAAGTCGTGATTGCCGTTAAAGTTGATAATTCGGACGACAAAAATTACCCTCCGGGAAAACAGCAAACCCAGCTTGATTTTTGCTATCATGGTGGTATTTACCGCGATGTGTGGCTTATTGCAACTTCAAAAATTCATATTACCGATGCAAATTTTGCCGATAAGGTTGCGGGTGGCGGCATACGTGTTGTTTTTGGAGAAATTTCAAGAAAGAAAGCGGTTCTTACGGTTAAAACCGATATTGAAAACCTCGAAAATCACTCAAAATCAATAACTTTAGAAAGTAAAATTATTGATCCGCAAGGAAAAATCATTAAAACCGTAAAAAGCAAAATCTCTCTGAAAAGCAACGAATCGAAAAGTACGGATCAGAATTTTACGGTCGAAAATCCGCAACTTTGGCATCCCGATTCGCCGTTTTTGTATAAAGTGCAAACTTCAATCGTTGACGGAAAAACCGCTCTTGATGGCGGAATTACGCGCATTGGCATCCGAAAGATTGAATTTCGCGGCAAAGACGGTCTGTATATCAACGGCGATTCGTCGGGCAAACTTATCGGCGGTAACCGCCATCAGGACTACGCTTATGTGGGAAACGCCGTACCTAATTCGCAGCACCGGCGCGATGCAAAACTTTTACGCGAAGCGGGTTGCCGCATTGTGCGTTCGGCGCATTATCCGCAAGACCCCGCGTGGATGGATGCCTGCGACGAACTTGGGATTTTTATGATTGTCCCCACGCCCGGATGGCAGTTCTGGAACAACGACCCGCAATTTGCCGAACTTGTTTACGCCGACATTCGCAATATGGTACGTCGCGACCGCAATCATGCTTCGGTACTGATGTGGGAGCCGATATTGAATGAAACCCGTTTCCCGAAAGAATTTACCGTAAAAGCACAGCAAACCGTCCATGAGGAATTTCCGGGCGCAGCCTGCGCAGCAGATGCACACAGCGTGGGAGTTGCTGAAAATTATGAAGTGGTTTACGGCTGGGTACGCGACATTGAGAGATACAAACAGCCGGTTTTTACCCGCGAATTTGGTGAAACCGTTGATGACTGGTATGCACACAATACGCCCAATCGCGTGTCGCGCAACTGGGGTGAGCAGGCGCAAGTTATTCAGGCATTGGTGCTTGCCAAAACTTACGACGAAATGTATCCGCCCGAAAATCAGTTCCTTGGTGGCGCACTCTGGCATCCCTTCGACCACCAGCGCGGCTATCATCCCGACCCGTATTGGGGCGGAATTTTAGACGCTTTTCGCCAGCCGAAATATTCGTATTATTTATTTAAAGCCCAAGTCTCCCCAAGCCTTGCCAAGGCGGGGCATGCAAACTCTCCCCTTTCGGAAGAATCAGAGGAGACTTCGGCGTTCATCTTTATCGCTCATGAACTTTCGCCGATTTCAAGTCCTGACGTTACCGTATTTACCAACTGCGACGAAGTGCGGCTGATTGTTTTTGAACAGGATACTTTCG
Source organism: Bacteroidales bacterium (assembly GCA_031270985.1). Classification (GTDB taxonomy): domain Bacteria; phylum Bacteroidota; class Bacteroidia; order Bacteroidales; family UBA4181; genus JAIRLS01. Next base: position 7,940 of record JAISWR010000076.1, read on the forward strand.
TGCAAAAAGCTCCGAAGTGGCAAATGCCGCATCCGCCCGTAATTTTCAAAGAGGTCTATGACTTTTTTAAATTAAGAAATTTGACATACAACAAAAAACAACTCGACAAAGTGTCGCTCGTAGCCGAAGGACTGATTGACGGAAAAGTGGTTTGCACTACCAAAAAAATGCCTTCGCGCCGTCCCGATAAATTGCGACTGTTTGTGGATAATCAAAGGCAGATACTGCAAGCAGACGGCAGCGATTTTGTCACGGTAGTTTGCGAAATAACCGACGCCGACGGCAATGTGCGCCGTTTGGCAAAAGACAAAATTCTGTTTTCGGTCGAAGGTGAGGGCGAAATTATTGGCGATGAGACCATTGGAGCAAATCCGCGCGAAGTAGAATTCGGTACGGCGCCCATTCTCATACGTTCGACCGTAAAAGCGGGAAAAATAAAAGTTACCGCACGGACGCTTTTTGAAGGAGAAATTGCGCCGCAGTCCGCAAACATTGAATTTGAAAGCGTCATTCCGCCCAATGCATTGCTTTATGACGAAAAACCGGAAAAAAATAACTCAACGCAATTTTCAAACACATTTAATCGTAAACTTACCAACGAAGAAATTCGTAAAAAATCGGAAGAAGTAGAACAGCAACAAATCGAATTTGGAAAGGAAAAATTATAAAATAATCAGAATAAATAAACAATTAAGAAAATGAAAACTCTATCGACATTATTTTTTACATTCGCGCTTGCAGGCGCAGTTTTTGCACAGCGCACCGAAGTTCAGTACCTGTCGGGCACGGGCTTGGGCACGGAAAAGACGTGGAAATTTCGCTGTTCCGAAGGAATGAACAGCGGCAAATGGGGCAAAATCAAAACGCCTTCGCAATGGGAATTGCAAGGTTACGGCGAATATACCTACGGACGCTGGTACACACGCGGCTTGAGAAATCCGAGTATGGAAACAGGCGAATACGAGTACGAGTTCACAGTCCCCAAAACATGGAAAGAGAAGTCGGTAAGCATTATTTTTGAAGGAGTTATGACCGACGCCGAAGTGAAAATCAACGGCATATTGGCGGGTGAAATCCATCAAGGCGGATTTTATGAATTTTCTTACGACATTACCGACAAGCTGAAATTCGGCGCACGCAACAAACTCGAAGTCAAAGTGTGGAAACACTCCGAAAACCGATCGGTGAACGCAGCCGAACGTCGTGCGGACTGGTGGCTTTTCGGCGGAATTTACCGCCCCGTTTACCTTGCGGCAAAGCCAAAAGTTCATATCGAGCGCGTTGCCGTTGATGCGCAGGCAGATGGAAAGCTGAATCTGGAACTTTTTACCACGCCTTTGCCCGAAAATTACAGGCTAACCGCAAATATCGCAGAGGCACACAACCATGCGCCCCTGCAAACAAAAACCGTAAGTTTAAAATCAGGCGTTGAAAATCAGACAATTAACACTGCATTCGAAAACCCAAAAACTTGGACTAACGAAACGCCTAATCTTTACTATTTGACGTTGAATTTACTTGACGAGAACTCGCAAACCGTTCATTCTCATACGGAAAAAATCGGCTTCCGCACGGTTGAATTTCGCCGCAACGATGGACTTTACGTAAACGGCGTAAAAGTTGTACTGAAAGGCATCAACCGCCATTCGTTTTACCCCGATGGCGGACGAACGTTAAACCGCGAAATAAACGTGAAAGACGTCGAACTTATCCGTGAAATGAACATCAACGCCGTGCGCTCGCACTATCCGCCCGACAAAAGTTTTCTTGACGCCTGCGATTCGCTCGGACTTTTTTACCTTGACGAGCTGGCCGGCTGGCAAAATCCTTACGATGAAACCGTGGGCGCAAAACTCGTTAAAGAAATGATCGCCAGAGATGTAAATCATCCCTGCATTGTGATTTGGGACAACGGAAACGAAGCTGGCTGGAACTATGCTGTTGACAAGTATTTTTCATTGTACGACCCGCAAAAACGGCACCTGATACATCCTTGGGCGGATTTTAACGACTTCGATACCCATCACTATCCCGAATACCAAACGGGAATAGCACGTTTCAACAATGGCTTCAAAGTGTTTATGCCTGCCGAAACAATGCACGCCATGTATGATCAGGGTGGTGGCGCAGGACTTGAGGATTTTTGGGAAAAATGGTCGAAAAGTCCGCTTTTTGCAGGTGCGTTTATCTGGGCGTATGTCGATGAAGCCATAAAACGCTCGGACAAAAACGGCATTCTTGACAGCGACAACTCCAATGCACCCGACGGCGTAGTTGGCCCTTATCGCGAAAAAGAAGGAAGTTTTTATACGATCCGCGAAGTGTGGAGTCCCGTAAAGCTGCATACCGCAATGATAACGCCATCATTTACGGGAGAGTTGCTTTTGGAAAATAAATATTTATTCTCAAACTTAAAGGGCAGCAAGCTGAAATATCGCCTGAAATCCGTCATCTCTCCGCTACTCAAAGCAGAAAATTTAACGCCTAAAGAAGGCGAGATAATTTTGCCTGACATGGAGCCTAATGAAGTTCGCAAAGTGAAAATTCCCGTTACAAAAGATTTTTTTATCTATGATGTTCTTGAAGTTGAAGCGTACAATGCAAATGATAAAATCGTTTGCAACTGGACGTTGCCGATTCGCCGCTCCGAAGAATATTTCAGGCAACAGATAGAGACGCAGCACACCACGTCTGCCTTGCCTGCCGCGTCTGTGCAGGTAAACGACAGCGTTGCAACGCTGGAGGCAAACGGTGTAAAAGTCAGCTTTGATACGGTAACGTCGATGATTACAGGCGTGGAAAACGCGAAAGGCAAAATCTCGCTCAATAACGGGCCTGTTGCCGTAGGGCTAAAAATGGAAGTGCGGGAATGTCTCTGGCGCAATGAAGGCGGCAATGCTGTACTGACGTTCTTTTACAAAGGCGGCGTGGATTCTATCCGCTGGGAAATGACGCCGGCGGGCTTGCTCGGCTTTTCGGCGGTAGTGCTCAATAATGCGCGTGCGGGGACAGGTTTTGACGATGCCGTGAGCATGAGCAACATTACAAATTTCGGTTTTACGTTTTCCTATCCAGAAACTGCCGTAAAAAGTATGCGCTGGTTCGGACGCGGGCCGTATCGCGTGTGGAAAAACCGCATCAAAGGCACCAACTACGGACTTTGGGAAAAAGCGTACAATAACACCATAACGGGCGAAGATTACGAAAATCTTGTTTATCCCGAGTTTAAAGGATATCATGCCAATCTGTACTGGGCAACTTTGCAGACTTCGGAAAGCGACTTTACCGTTTACAGTGAAAGCAATGGCGTGTTTTTCAGGGTTCTGACTCCAGAAGAGCCGAAAGGCAGAGCAGGCGGCGGAAGAGGCGAAAACACAATGCCTGCCTTCCCTGCAGGAGATTTGTCGTTTCTGTACGAAATACCCGCAATACGCTCGTTTAAACCAACATGGCAACAGGGTCCAAACAGTCAGCCCGCGACAATTCGCATAAAAATAGGTGACGAAGGAATAAAAATGAAACTGTGGTTTGATTTCAGGAACGGCGCCGATCTTCATCCCTCATCTTAACCCTCATCGAAGATAAATGCACCCTGTCTCGAAGATATTTTGACCGGAATGAAAAAACATGCGGCGATTTATCGGGACAATGATCATTACCGCGCCTGTGCGAAGTATAAAAACTGTTCGGGAACAGGAAACGGATAGAATCTATGCCATTATTACCGGTTCAATTCGTTGAGCAGGGTTTCCATTCCCGTAATACGCGCACAGGTGAAAAACGCCGTCATGGAAACGCCCAATACGCCGTGCAGGTTCAGGTTTTGCCCCGTAAGGAGCAAGTTGCGGATTTGCGTTTGCGGGGTCAGCACGGTGTAGATGATATGCCGGCAGTCCTTTCTGATGCCATACGCCGAACCTTCTCGCGTGCCGTTGTAGTCGCGGTATGAGAGAGGCGTGCTGGTGTATATTTGCGCGATCTGTCCCCGCAATTCCGGTAGCCGTTTCTCCGCAAGAGCGATACATTCTTCGGCTTTTTTGAGTTTGAAGTCACGGTATTCTTCTCCTCTGCGTCCGGCGGAAGTATCCGCCCATTGAGCCACCTCCTGCCACCGCATCGGAGTGAGTATGTCAATGTTGTCGGTATATGCCGTTCCCGCTTTCGGTGTTTGGAAAGTAATCAATGCAACTTCCGTGTCGTCCGCGCGCTGTGTGGCGACATACCATGGGCTTTGCCCGCGATACAGGAAAATATTGCGGTTCAGATACGGAACGGTATTCTCTTTCAATTGCAGATGGGTGGTGAACACCCCGAAAGTGTTGGGCAGTTGCATGATGCGGTTTCGGTACGCTTTCCTGAACGCAGTCTCGGGAAGCAGCGCAATTGTGGATGCGGGATGCAAGTCGGAAATCACGTACTTCCCGCGCGCTTCCTCTCCACAGAACCGTACGCCGGAGATTTTCCCGTCTTTCACCGTCAGTCCGGTTACGGCGGCATTGGTATGGACAACTCCGCCCATCTTGCGGATGCTTTCAGCGAGGCTTTCGGCAATTTGCCCTCCCCCGCCTTCCAGTCTCCATGCGCTTTGGATGAATGAATTGTTGATTTGCGCAAACATGTACAGCGGCAGGGTTTCGGGATTCAATTCCATCGTGAGCGACGCGCCGGAAAGTACATCACGGAGCAGACTGTTGCCGGTGGTTTCCTGCAAAAATTCGTATGCCGACCGCTCAAACAGTCCGTCGGTGAAAGCATCGCCGGATTCCGACGAGAAACGGTTCATGATGTTGTCGCCCACCTGTTTCAGGAAAGCGGCATACGTGGCAATTTGCCGCCGTTGATCGGGAAATTCGCGCGAAAGCGTGTCCACAAACCGTTCGTGACCGGAGGCAAGAAAATAGGATTTCCCATGAAGGATTATTTCGGCAAATCCGTTTTCATCCATTTTGCGCCAAGGCAAATCCAACAATCCGAAATAACGGAACAAACGATGCAACGACTGCCCTTCATCCAACCCGCCTACATAATGGAATCCCGTATCAAACGTTGTTCGTCCGCGCCTGAATGTTTGCAGGCAACCGCCGATTTGCGGGTTCTTTTCCAGGACACACACGCTGTATCCTTTCCGTGCGAGGATATAGCCGCACTCCAGACCGCCCAAACCTCCGCCTATGATGATGATATCGTAATCCGACACTTTATTTTGATACAATTCGTTGCGCAAAAATACGAAATTTTGTAACTCGCCGGATATAATAAAACCAAAATATGTAGATAATCAGTGCGCTGGATTGCTTCGCTGCACCTGCAATGACGACCCTCCCGTCATTGCGATGGCAAGGCACGAAGCCGGAAGTAATCCAAAAATGTCAATCCGGATTCCGACGCGGGCGGTTCGTGTGTCCACTGTTTTTCCAGTCTTGCCTTATCCCTTATCCTGAACTCGGGTTGCCGGATCAGCCTCCGGCAGGATTCGCCTGCCGGAGATTGCGTGTATTTTCGTTATTTTGCGGAGAGCAGCACTTCGTTTCGCAATTGCTTTTCCTGGGCGACCAGCGCCTGTCCGTCCAATTGCAGGAAACCGAGTTCGTGGTTGTACTGCTGTCCTTTCTCAAGAATCCACTCCACGAAAACGATAGCATCCGTATTGTTTCTTTCGGAAAAAACGAACCCGAAATTTTCTACCGGAATCAATTCTACTTCCTCGTTTTCGAGCAAAGTAATCACTTGATCAATGTCGGAAGAATAGAGTTTCTCTTTCTGCTTGGACTTGATACTTAACGGAACCAGCGAAAGATCGGGATTCAGCGCACGAGTCTGCAGGTCATACAGATAATTCAGGCTCGTGTAGGCAAACCCGACGGAGTCTCTCCTGATGGCATTCAAGATATAGATTTCGTCGCCGAACAACTTTTTCCCTTTGATTTGTTTGGGCGTTGACTCGAAGAAATTTGCCAGAATGACAGGGGTTCCGCCGTTTTTTCCGGTACGGGAATATACGTTCACCTTGTATCTGTCCTTTCCATAATCGTCCTCTGCATCCAAAATACTCTTTTCAAACAGGATGTTTTTCAGGTCTTTTTTGCTCAGTCCTTTGCCTTTCCTGAAAAACGGATTTTTGGGATTGCTCACCGGCAGCAAGGCGTATTTTCCGGCGAAAATCACCTTTTGCGTGATGTCATCCGTTCCGGAAACAATGACGGACAATGTGCCGTTTTCCACCTGATCCCCAATGTTGAATTGAACCTCCGGATGTTCTTTTCGGTATTCGTCCACCCATTTTTCCAGTATAGGCGTTATAAACTTTGAACCGTTTGTGCTGATGGATATGGTTCTGTCGTTATCGCCTCCGAATGTATAGGCGGTTGTCCATGCGCTTGCAAGTATAGCAAACCGGATGGATTTTAAAAAATTACTTTTCATGTTTTTAATTACTTATTTTTTAATTACTTGTTTTTTAATTACTTGTTTTTAAACTACTTGTTTTTAAATTACTTGTTTTTAAACTACTTGTTTTTAAATTACTGTGAGTGTGTTTGTCTATAGAATTACTGTATGTTTTCCCGACAACATCGTTTTTGCGTGCATATATTTTCCATGACTTTTTTTGATAATAAAATTACGGGACAAAAGTACTCCCTTTTTTGATGTCTGTAAATACCACATTTGTGGTATCTATTTGTCTGTCGGAAATGTGCCAAGTTCCATTTTAATGCTTTATCTTTGCGGCGCAAATCATTGAATCATGAGTAAGTATAAACTCACACATTTAAAGGAACTTGAAGCGGAATCAATATATGTGCTGCGTGAAGTGGCGGCGCAATTTGAACATCCCGCACTGCTCTTTTCGGGCGGCAAAGACTCCATCGTGGTCACGCATTTGGCGTATAAGGCTTTTTATCCCGTGAAAATACCTTTTCCGTTGGTACATATCGACACGGGACACAATTTTGCGGAAACCATCGCATACCGCGATGCATTGGTGAAAAGTCTGGGTGCAACGCTCATTGTAGGTTCCGTACAGGAATCCATTGATGCCGGACGGGTGAAGGAGGAAACGGGCTATTACGCCAGCCGTAACAAACTGCAGACCGTCACTCTGCTTGACACCATTGAAAAATACAAGTTTGACGCCGCCATAGGCGGAGCGCGACGCGATGAAGAAAAAGCCCGCGCCAAGGAACGGTTTTTTTCCCACCGCGATGAGTTCGGACAGTGGAACCCCAAGAACCAGCGTCCCGAACTGTGGAACATCTTCAACGGCAAAAAGAATATCGGCGAACATTTTCGCGTGTTTCCCATCAGTAACTGGACGGAAATGGACGTTTGGCAATACATCTATCAGGAAAGGATTGAGATGCCGAACATCTATTTTACGCATGAACGGGAAGTATTTCTCCGCGACGGACAATGGTTGGCTGCGGAATTTTGCATGACGCTCAAACCCAACGAAAAAACAGAGGTCAGGCAAGTGCGCTGCCGAACCATCGGCGACATCAGTTGCACGGGATTGACGCTCTCCAAAGCAAACACCCTGGAGGACATCATTGACGAGATTGCCGCCACGCGCGTTACCGAACGCGGAGGACGCGCCGATGACAAACGTTCCGAAACCGCTATGGAAGACCGGAAGATTGCGGGATACTTTTGATAAATTGAAAATTGAAAAACGCATGGACAAAGGATACCTGAATATGGAGTTGTTGCGGTTTACCACCGCAGGCAGTGTGGACGACGGGAAAAGTACGCTGATAGGGCGTTTGCTCTACGACAGCAAATCTATTTTTGAAGACCAATTAGAGGCGGTGGAAACGGCTTCGCGACGTAGCGGTAACGAAGAAGTGAACCTCGCCTTGCTTACCGACGGCTTACGCTCCGAACGCGAACAGGGCATCACCATTGATGTGGCATACCGCTATTTTGCTACGCCTAAACGTAAGTTCATCATTGCCGATACGCCCGGACATATCCAATATACGCGCAACATGGTGACGGGCGCTTCCACCGCCGACCTTGCCATCATCCTGATTGACGCCCGCAACGGAGTGCTCGAACAAACACTGCGCCATTCTTATATTGCCTCACTGCTGGGCATACCCCATATCGCGGTGTGCATCAATAAAATGGACCTCATGGATTTTTCCGAAAAAACGTATGAAAGCATCAAACGGGAATACTGCAAAACAGTGGTTGAGAAGTTGGCGCTGGCAAACGTTCGCTTTATACCCATCTCGGCAAAATTGGGCGACAATGTGGTGTCGAAATCCGAAAATATGCTGTGGTACAAAGGACAAACGCTGATGGAATTGCTGGAAAGCACTCCGATAGACCATAAACAGAGCATGTCCGAGATGCGTTTCCCCGTGCAGTACGTTATTCGCCCCATTTCGGACAAGTTTCACGACTTTCGCGGATATGCGGGACGTTTGTCGGGCGGCGTGCTGAAAAAAGGCGATGCCGTTATCATTTTCCCGTCGGGACAACGATCGGTGGTAACAACCATCATGCAATGCGAAAATGAACTCGCCGAAGCATTTACACCGGATTCCATCACCGTGCAGTTAGCCGACAACATTGATGTGAGCCGCGGCGATATTCTGGTGAGCGAAAACGAACTGCCTGTCACGGGGCAGGACGTCACCATGATGGTGTGCTGGTTCAACGAACGTCCGCTGTATGTGCGCAACAAATACATCATCCTGCACATGACGCGGGAAACCGTCGGAATTGTCAAAAGCATCAACAATCTGGTGAACATCAGCACGCTGGAAGCCGAAGCGGGCGGCGACATGCTGAAAATGAACGATATTGCCTCCATCACCATCAAGACCGCACAACCGTTGGTGTTCGACCCCTACGAAAAAAACCGTACCACCGGCAGTCTTATCCTCGTTGACCCCGACACTTTTGAAACCGTAGGGGCAGGAATGATTTACCGGTGACAGACGTGACGCCGGTTTTGCCGCAAACCCAAGTTCCGGATAAAGAAGCACAGGGTTAGTGATTAATCTGTTTACTTTTCTTTTTTGTCCACCACAAAATAGCCTGTCAATTTATTGCCTTTGTCATCCACCAGGGTGAGGGTGTGTTCGCCCGGTGCGGGCGCAACGGCTATCTGATGGGGCGATCGTGTACTGCCGGCGAAATGGTTGTCAATGTGCCAGAAAATGGTAGCCTCGCGGCGGCGGTGAGCGGCACGGAATACCGCCTGCCCTTTGCTTCCGTCCAACTGGCGGGGAAGCACCACGGTGAGGTTGGCTTGCGGATAAATCAGTTCCATCTGTTGCTGCAATTCCGTGTTCAAACAGCAGGGATGAATGGGCGGCATTGGTTTGTAATTTATATTCCCGTTTTTGTAGAACCATTCCTGAGCCGGAGGCAGTACGAACCAAGGCACATGCACCATTTCGTTCACGTCGGCACATTCGCTCGTGACGCGATATTTGCGCTCCCTGTCCAAATGGATAACGGTGTGGAAAGGGCATGTTCCCGCTTCAACACTTGTACGTGCCGCCCACACCGTATCCTTTTCGTCGCAGATGTGTGAAGCGCGGTATCCGCTTTTTTTACACACCTCTATCCGGATCATGTCGTCATAAGGCATAGCGAACCACGTACTTTGCGGCAGTCGTGCAAATACGTCGAACAGCACCGGCGCTGCGTAGCCGACACCGGTCAGTCCGGGACGTCCCTCGCCGGAGGCATTGCCTACCCATACCGCTACCACATATTGGGGCGTTACGCCTATTGCCCATGCGTCGCGGAAACCGTAACTTGTGCCGGTTTTCCACGCTATTTTCCGCGATGACGAAAACATTTTCCATGACGCTTCCTCTTCCGGACGGTTTACGTCGGAAAGCGCCTGAAAAGTTTGCCATATTGCCGCCGCTTCTATCGGCGCTGTTTGCTCCAACCGGCTGTCGAGCGTGGACGGGCGCAACCTGCCGGACAATGCGGCGTAGAAATTTAATCCATGTACATCGACGGGGTCATAACGTCCCGAATTTTCGGTATAATGTTTCAATGTGCGTGACAATGACGCATACATTCCCGCAATGTCCCATAACGATCCTTCGGCGCCGCCGAGAATCAGCGTCAATCCGTAGTGTTCGGCGGAATGGACGAGCGTGCGCATTCCCAGTCGTTGCAACAGTTGATGAAACCGCTCAACGCCGTGTTGTTGCAATAGGCGTACCACAGGCACGTTGAGCGAACGTTCGATGGCGCGGTGCGCCGGAACGGCGCCATCGTAGCGGCGATCGAAATTTCTGGGTGAAAAATCCCGTATCTGTATCGGAACGTCCGCCACCAGCATGTCTGGGAGCAGTTCGCCGTGATCGAGCATTGTGGCGTACAGGAACGGTTTCAGGATACTGCCCGTGCTGCGCGGCGAGGGGATCACATCCACATGGTTGCCGAACGCCTGTTGCGGATGATATACGTTGCCTGCATATGCCAGCACATCTCCGCTTTCCGCATCAGCTACCAGCACCGCCATGTTGTGCACGTAGTTGTTCCGGTAGGAAGCGGCATGGTGCTGCACGATGTCGTTCACTCGCTGCTGTAGCGGACGGTTGATGGTGGTACGCACTTGTTCGCCTTTGTGCGCCGCCGTTATCCTGTCCAGCAAATGGGGAGCTTCGGCAGGCAACGGATGCGGCTGTTCGGGTAACGGCTCCTCCTTTGCCAGCGAACAGTCTTCTGCCGAAATAACGCCCTGCTCATGCAGCCTGTCCAGCAGACGGTTGCGTTTGTCCAGCAGACGCGCCCTGTTTCGTCCGGGATGAATGAGCGAAGGTGCGTTGGGCAGTATGGCAAGCGTTGCGGCTTCAGCCCAACTGAGTTCACCGGGTTCGCGTCCGAAATAACGCCATGAAGCCGCGCCGATGCCTACCACATTGCCGCCGAAAGGAGCATTGGAGGCGTACAGATTCAGGATTTCCCTCTTGGAGCAGCGTATTTCCAACCGTGTGGCTAAAATAACTTCTTTGAGTTTTTGAAAAACGGTGCGAGGCGGATTATTCCGCATCATGCGGATCACTTGCATGGAGACGGTACTGCCTCCACTCGCTACGCTCCCCAGACGGATATTCTGCACCAGTGCACGTCCTATCGCCAGAGGATCAAAGCCGATATGCCGGTAGAAACGTTTGTCTTCAAACAGCACCACCGCCTGCGTGTATTTGAAAGGAACAGAATCAGCGGCAGGAAAACGCCATTGACCGTCGTCTGCAATTTTCGCGCCTAACAACCGCCCTTCACTGTCCTCAATGACGGTAGATAAGGGCTTGTCGAACAATTCTCCCGGCAACGAAAACCAATAAACCGCCATCAACGCCACCACTATCCCCAACAGGATATGGCAACGTTTGCGGTGAACGATGCGGCACACCGTACCGCACAACATCAGACGAAGAAATGGAAACATAATTGATGACAGCCGCAAAATTACATGAAAAACCTGAGTTTTCCAAGCGCGTGAAATAAAAATCAAGTCCATCCTGTCGCGCTTCTTTCCCTATAATTTTGAGGTTATCTCCTTTTGGCAACCCATCGCATCTATGGTCACAACTTCACCCTCCGACAATCTGCCCACCGACTGTGTCCGGCCAACGAACCCCTCCTCCAACCCGACCGGATTCAGGGTGGAAAAACACGGTGGAAGGTATCGCGTGATGGAATACCTCCCGCAAACGCAGGAATGTTTTCAGCTATTCCTCCTTCATTTTACCAAACTTTTCCATAGATAAATTCAAAACAAAATTTCGGTTTTTGATAATTTTAGTCTAACTTTGCCGTAAAAAACAGAACAGTATGTATCACAGTTATATCACTATGTTTAAGAAAATTAGAATATTTTTATTGCTGATATTTTCAGTTCCTGCCGCTTATGCAGGCATACCCAAGTTTTCCGCTTCGTTTGATTTCGACCCGACATCTATAGACAATGCGGTGTTTGGATTTAAAGTGTCGGCGTTTAGCAACGAAAGATTTTGGGACGCTAAAAACAAGGTGTCCACGAATAAGAAAACCGTGCCTTACACCTACGGCATAGGTGTGGGAGCGTATCGTACAAATGGCGAATACGCCACACAGGCGAACGAAAAATATGTTTATTTTTCACACTTGGTGTTGTTGTTCACTTTTCCGAACAAAAGCCTTTTCGAACCGTTTGTGGGCATATATCCGGGATACGCATGGGGGGCGAAAGAGAGTTTTTTTTTCAATCCCGTAGTCGGTACTGAGGTTTATCTGTTCAAATTCAGCCGCAATTTCAATGTTGATTTGGCAAAAACATACTTTCAGATACGTGCGGAATACAACACCGCATTGTCGACAATATTTGCGGGTGGCGGATTTGTTTTCCAATTTTTTTAAAAACCTGCATTAAACGTTTATTTCTTGACAACAGCTGCTGCAGGAAAGCGGAGGATTGACAGTGCGTCAAATTTTGGAATCACTGTCTTTCAGCCGCTCCGCGTTTTCCTCCATTTGCAGTTTGTCAATCAGTTCCTGAATATCTCCGTCAACGATAGCGGGCAAATTGTACAGGGTGAGGTTGATGCGGTGGTCGGTGACACGGCTTTGCGGATAGTTATAGGTACGCACCTTTGCCGACCGGTCGCCTGTGGACACCATTGTTTTACGTTTGGAGGCCACTTCGTCCAGATACTTTCGGTATTCGAGATTGTAAATGCGGGTACGGAGTTCGGTCAGCGCTTTGTCAAAGTTTTTGATCTGCGATTTTTCGTCCTGACACTGCACCACTATGCCTGTGGGGATGTGTGTCAGGCGGATGGCGGAATAGGTGGTGTTCACCGATTGTCCTCCGGGGCCTGACGAACAAAAAGTGTCTTTGCGAATGTCGTTCATGTTCAGGTCAATGTCGAACTCTCCCGCTTCCGGAAGCACTGCCACTGTTGCCGCCGATGTATGGATGCGCCCCTGTGTTTCTGTTTTGGGAACACGCTGTACACGGTGTACGCCCGATTCGTATTTGAGCGTACCGTACACCTTGTTGCCCGATATGCTCATCACCACTTCCTTAAACCCGCCGGACACGCCCGGAGAGTAACCGGTGACTTCTACTTTCCACCCCTTGTTTTCACAGAAACGGGTGTACATCCTGTACAGGTCGCCGGCGAAAATACTTGCTTCGTCTCCTCCTGTTCCCGCGCGTATTTCCATCACCGCATTTTTGTCGTCTTCAGGGTCGGACGGAAGCAACAGCAGTTTGATCCGTTCTTCCAACGGCGCTACGCAACAAGTCAGCGTATCCGTCTCTTCCTGCGCTATTTCTCTGAGTTCTTCGTCTTTTTCGTTTTGCAGAATGGTTTTCGCCTCCTCCAGACTGTTCAACACCTTGCAATATTCCTCATAGGCAGCCATCAGCGGCTCCAAATCACGATACTCTCTGTTGAGTTTTACATAGCGCTTCATATCATTCATCACTTGAAGGTCGGTAATCTGTTGTCCGATTTCTTCAAAACGAATCTTTATTCCTCCCAACTTTTCAAGGATAACGCTCATATTTGATGTTTTGATGTTTTGATGTTTTGATGCCGCAAATTTCGTGCAAAATATTTAAGAAATGAAAAATTTTTAGTAGTAGCGCATATCCGTAAAGGGAAATTGATAATCTCCGAAGGCTTGGGATTGACCACAATAGCGCCCTGTTCGTATGTCCCGATCCGGAGATTTCCGTCACGGCCTTTCATGATGTCGGAAAAGATATTGGTTTCGTCATTTTTTATTATCTGCAATGTTGACATATTCGTACATTCCGTCGCCTTTCCTGTCGGGATAAAAGCGGTAAAGTCCGGCGCCCAGGCGCGTATCCGTTCAGATATTTTTTCTTCAACTATCCATTAACCATTTCCGGTAGTGCTTGAAACTCTTGTCAACGGCGGGATATACGGCGGTGCGGCTGCGCACGTATGCGGCAAAATTTTCGCACACCCTTTTAATATTTACATACGGGAGGAGATTTTGCTGCGCAAAGCGTAATTTTATCCGCACAAAGCGTAATTTTACCCGCGCAAAGCGTAATTTAACCCGCGCAAAGCGTCATTTAACCCGCACAAAGCGTAATTTTACCCGCACAAAGCGTAATTTTACCCGCACAAAGCGTAATTTAACCTGCGCAAAGCGTAATTTAACCTGCGCAAAGCGTAATTTAACCCGCACAAAGCGTCATTTTATCCGCGCACAGTATAAACAGCAAACGCATTAAGAGATGTCGTCCGTTTTTTCAACGTTCCGTTTTTTCCTTGTCCTTTCACCACCGTCAGTCGGATGCTCAGCCGGTAGTCGTCCATGTCTATTTCGGGGGCGTCGGGGATGGCGTCGGCGAGGGTGAAGTTCACGCCCAGCACCTGCGAGAGGATGTAGTCGCGGTGGACGGCTATGGCGGCGTCGGTTTCGGGATGGCGTTGCAGGGTGACGGCGATTTTGTCGGTCACCTCGAAGCCGCTGTCTTTGCG
>JAISWR010000103.1 GCA_031270985.1 Bacteroidales bacterium
TTGAGAAGACTCATCAGCAAATCGGGATGCTCGCCGAAGATACGCTTGAAGGGCAAATCATTTTTGGGGTCAAGGTAACGTGCCATAATCGTCCATTATTATCATGTTTACGACACAAAGATAGGTCTTTTCCCGTTATTGCCAAAATTATTTGTGTTGCAGTCTGTTTAACGGTATGGATCGGGCAAAAAACAGGATTGTCCGTGCAGTTCCGTCATTTCCGTTCCAAATCCCGAAACTGTGTGTTGGCTATGGCGCCAGGACGCCTGTTCAACCCGTTTGGGGATGTTCCCGTTGCAGGTGTCCCGCAAAAGCCGTTTTGCTCTCTCGACGGTAGCTGTGACGAAGTGCGATCCCTGTTTTTTCGCTATCCGTTGCACCTGTCGATGACTTTTTTACACATTTTTGCATCAGCGGGAAAAGTCGTGTTATTTGCCCGAACCGCAGTGTCCGACAGATGCCGCCTCGAATGTATCATCTCATCCTGCTATTAACAGTCAAAACGATATGACAATATTTAAGAAGCAGATACCGCTAAGAAATACACCCGACCAAACAAAATAATTTGGCAGGTAAAAATATTATCACTATTTTTGCAGCGTCAAATGGTTTCTTGGCCGAGTGGCTAGGCAGAGGTCTGCAAAACCTTTTACGGCGGTTCGAATCCGCCAGAAACCTCAAAAAGTAGTAAAAAAATGACGGCTTTTACCTGTGGGAATCTTCCGGAAGTTCCTCGAATCAGAGGTGTCCGTTTGAAAAATAAAATTTCTTTGCAAAATCCATTCGTCCGACAGAAATTTCAACTATATTTGCATCGTACTGAGAAAGAAAGTTTTTACGTTGATTGATATGAAGTAATACATATAAAATATAGAGATACAAACTCACGTTTAAGATTATCGCAGATGAAAAGAATATTAGTGACAGGAGGAGCCGGATTTATCGGATCTCATTTGTGCGAGCGACTGCTGAACGAAGGTAACGACGTAATTTGCGTGGACAATTTTTTTACCGGGGCGAAAGAAAACATTATCCATCTGATGGGCAACCCCTATTTCGATCCGGTGCGTCACGACGTGGTAACGCCATTCTTTGCCGAAGTGGACGAAATCTACAATCTGGCATGTCCTGCATCGCCCGTACATTATCAGCACAATGGCATCAAAACCATCAAGACATCGGTGATGGGCGCCATCAATATGCTGGGGCTGGCAAAACGCACGCAGGCAAAGATATTACAAGCATCCACCAGCGAAGTGTACGGCGATCCACACATCCACCCGCAGCCGGAATCCTACTGGGGGCACGTCAATCCAACAGGCATCCGCTCCTGTTACGACGAAGGAAAACGTTGTGCCGAATCGCTGTTCATGAATTACCATCTGCAAAACGGCGTTTGTATTAAAATCATCCGCATATTCAACACCTATGGACCCAAAATGCACCCCAACGACGGGCGGGTAGTGTCCAACTTCATCATGCAGGCGCTGCAAAACAGGGATATCACTATCTACGGCGATGGTACGCAAACCCGCAGTTTCCAATATGTGGACGACCTCGTGGAGGGAATGATCCGCATGATGGCTACGGACGACAACTTCGCGGGACCGGTAAATATAGGTAACCCGGGCGAATTTACCATCAAGCAGCTCGCGGAAATAATCATCCGGCTCACCGGATCGAAATCCAAACTTGTGTACCTGTCGCTGCCTCAAGACGATCCCATGCAACGCAAACCGGACATCACGCTGGCTAAGGAAAAACTCGGCTGGCAACCGTTGGTGCCACTGGAAGAAGGATTACAAAAAACCATCGCTTATTTCAAAACCAAAATCCAACAATCATGATCAAGAAAAAAGAAGTCGTCAAGGTAGAAGTGTCCAACCTCTACTGCGACAATTGTGGCACATTGATGGAACGGCAAAGAATGTTTTATACCGACCCGCTGGTGTATCACTACGAATGCCCCAAATGCGGCGAAATGCAGGAAACAAAGGAAAAATTTCCCGAATTTTACTACACGTATGCAGATGAAAAACAACCGGATACGGCAGATGAGGCAGATACGGCAGACATGCCCGATACAACGGATTTATCAGAATTAACGGACTAACCGGTAGCTCAAAAAAAATAAAAACCATGAAAGGCATTATTCTTGCAGGCGGATCGGGTACACGGCTGTACCCGATTACCAAAGCCATTTCCAAACAGATTATTCCGGTGTACGACAAACCGATGATATACTATCCGTTGTCGGTGTTGATGCTTGCTGGCATCCGCAATATACTGATCATCTCCACACCCAAGGATATCCATCTGTATGAGGATTTGCTGGGCGACGGCGTTCACCTCGGATTGCAGCTGTCCTACAAAATACAGCCGTCACCCGACGGACTGGCGCAGGCGTTCATTCTGGGCGACGAATTCATCGGCGGAGATTCCGTGTGTCTGGTGTTGGGCGACAATATTTTCTACGGCTACGGATTCGGGCGGATGCTGCTCGAAACAGCACAACTTCAGGACGGTGCGGTGGTGTTCGGCTACTACGTGAAAGACCCCGAACGGTACGGAGTTGCAGAATTTGACAGCGAAGGACGGGTGTTGAGCCTTGAAGAAAAACCGGCCAAACCGAAATCCAACTATGTGGTAACAGGTCTGTACTTCTATTCCAATGATGTGATAAGGAAAGCTAAATCTCTAAAACCGTCCGCACGCGGCGAACTGGAAATTACGGATTTGAACAGACTCTATCTGAACGAAAACCGGCTCAGCGTGAAACTGCTGGGACGCGGATTCGCATGGTTGGACACCGGCACGCACGACAGCCTTCTGGAAGCGTCGAACTACATCGCCACCATCGAACACCGGCAGGGACTGAAAGTGTCATGTATCGAAGAAATCGCTTACCGCCGCGGATTCATTGATAAGGAACAATTGCGGCAACTCGCCGCAATGTATAAAAAAACCTATGGTCCGTATCTGTTGGCTTTAATGGATGAAGCGTAGTATTTTTTAAAAATTTACCACAAAAAAATGCCCTGCTACGCAGAAGTGTTCATCACCTTGAATAATTCGACGGCGATGGTGCGCAGTATCGTATAAATGGGGATGGCTATGAGCATTCCGATAATTCCCGCAAGCGAACCCGCCATAATGATAACGATAAAAATCTCCACAGGGTGCGCCTTGACGCTCTTAGAATATATCAACGGTTGCAGCAGCAGATTATCCAGCAGATTGGCGAAGATAAAAACGCTTGCAATTTTGACGGTAGCAGGCAAAATGGACTGATAGTCGTTAATGCTGAGGCAATTGATGATGCCGAACAGGCAACAGGTAATCGTGCCGATCAGTGGACCCAGATAAGGCACCGCATTGAGCACTCCGCCAAAAACGGCAAACAGCAACGCGCCCTTGATGCCGAACAGCATCAATCCGAGGTACAGCAGGAATATCATCGAAACAATTTCGATAAGCAAACCGATGAAATAGCGCGACAGCAGATGATTGATTTTACTTGAAATTTCCCATACGCGGGTTTCATATTGTTTCCCGCACAGAAGCAAGGCAACTGTTTCAATGCTCAGGTCGTCTTTGATAAAAAAGAAAGTAAAGAACAGGACAGTGAACAGCCCGAACAGAAAAGACCCTGTGACGCTTAATATTCCGCCCAAAATATCCGAAAACGACGTGAGGCTGACAAATTTCTTGATCTCCGTGTTGATGATACCCACCAGCGTTTCGTTACTGCTGATCATGTCTTGCCGGTGGAGAAAATCCTGTATCTGGTTCAGCCAGATATTTAGGCTCACAGAAAGATCATCATAGTTGATGGCGGCGATGGCTTCCGTTTCGCCAATCAGCACCGGAATGAAAAAAAGCAGTGCCGACAGTATGCCCGCAATGATGCACACCATGGTCACCGCTGTTCCCACACCGTAGGAAATTCCGTATTTATAGATATGTATGGAACCGATTCTGCGCGCCAGCGGTTTGCCGATCAGGGAAAGAATAAATGCGAAAAACAGGTACAACAGCAAATCGGAAAAATACCACCCAAGCACAACCGTAAGGGATATGAAGCATATCCGGAGTACCAGCGGAATGTTGACGTCTATTTTCATGTGGTCGTTTTTACTACACTATTTACGGACAAATATACGTGATTTTTTGAAATTCTCAAAAATACCAAAAATGAAAATAATCAAGCAGTCAGCGGGACGAATCCAATAGAACATAAATAATACTTATAAAAGTGACGGAGATAAACCCTTACAGCAGTAAAAATGGGCGTTTGTGCCGGTTTTTGATTAAAAAAAGATAATAATTTTGTTAAAAAATCATAAAAAGAATGATGATGCTGTTTAATTTACTAATTTTGACCCGTTATTCGGATCAGGAGGTGGTGTTTTAACCGTTTAACCAATTTGTCCGGTAACAGTAATTGACTGAACCAATACCATTAATTATTTTTTATGAAAAAGTTAGTAATTTGTTTTATGTGTGCGTGGCTGTCCACATGGATGTACGGGCAATCCGCGCAGGAATATTTGAAGTGGGTGCAGACGTCGTTGCCTGATGTTCCGGAATGGACGGAATGGCAGAAAAGAACAGGCGAATTACCGCCTGATTTCAGCAAGTTGCCGAAATCCAATCTGCTGCCCGACCCGTTGCGTTTCTTAGACGGTCGCCCCGTAGGGCACAGTGCTGCCGAATGGACAACACGGCGCAACGAAATCAAACAGTTGTTTGAAAAGTATGTCACAGGCACTTTTCCGCCCAAACCGACAATTGACAAAGTGGTGTTGTTGGACGAGTTCAAAGGCAACGGCTACATCCTGCGCAATGTGCGCGTGGAATTTGGTCCACAGGGCAAGGGAAGCGTGCGTGTTCGCGTGGTGATTCCGAACGGGGAAAAAGGCGACCGGTTTCCCGTGATGATTAGCCCCAGTCTTTCCGGATGGGGACAGACGGTGGTACGGCGCGGCTACATCCACGCAGGATACGCAGGCAGCGACTTCATGGACGACGGAGCGCCCCTGAAAGACCTCTACCCCGACTATGACTTTGCCACTCTGCCTCGCCGTGCATGGTTGGCGCAAATAGTGGTCGATTACCTGTCCACGTTGCCGGAGGTGGATATGGCGCGCATCGCCATCAACGGATATTCGCGCGACGGCAAGATGGCGCTGATAGCCGCTGCATTTGAAGACCGTATAGCGGCAGTGCTGGCGGGAAGTACGGGTGTTGGCGGAGTAGTGCCCTGGCGGTTTGCCGGAGAACGCGGAGGCGGTGAAGGACTGGAAAGCACCACGCGCATGTTCCCCGGATGGTTTGTGCCGCGCCTGCGCTATTTCTCCGGAAAGGAAGATTATCTTCCGGTGGATGCCAACCTGTTCCTCGCACTGATTGCGCCCCGCGCAGCATTGCTCGAATGGGGGTACACCGATCAGGTGGCAAACGGATGGGCAATGGAACAGGCGTACTATTCCGCTCAAAAAGTATATGAACGGATCGGACAGCCGGAACGAATGAGCATGCTGGCAGTGCCGGGCTTCCACGGAAGCAACGATCAAGAAGCCAGCATTGACTGGCTTGACTGGCAGTTCGGACGTTCTGCAAAAAAATGGGTAAACCGTTTCGTGTTCCCTTGGAATTTCGAGGCATGGCGCTCTTATTCCAACGAAATCATTGATTTGTCGAAATATCCCAAACAGAACATATCGGCGCCGCTGGCTACCTCACAGGCGGAATGGGACAAAAAATCTGCGGAATTGCGCCGTTCCGTCAAATGGATGCTGGGCGAAACTCCGCTTACGCTAGCACCGCCTCCGGGTGAAACCTTTTTCCCGCGCGGTGGCGGAGGAGCAGGCAGACCCGCGCCGGGTCCTACGGAAATCGGCAAAGGTACCATCGGAAACCCGGGACAACTTGCGCCCGACGTCCCCTCATGGGTTATTGCAGCCGGCGGCACGTCCTACGGATGGCGCGCTCCCGAAAAAGATCAGGTGACCTCGCGGCGCATCCGTTTCGGCGGCGTCACGGGCGACCTCTATTATCCCGTCAATACCCAGGAAGGCAAAAAATTGCCAGTAATCGTCTGGCTGCATGGATTCCATTACCCGCTTGGCTACATGTGGGTGTACCGAAGCGACCTCCATCCCGTGCTGGCATTGGCGAAAGCCGGATATGCCGTGCTGGCTTACGACCAGTCGGGCTTCGGCACGCGGTGGAACGAAGCCGAACATTTCTACGCCCGCTTCCCGCACTATTCGCGGCTGGGAAAAATGGTGGACGATTTGAAAGACGCTGTGGACGCTTTGCAGCGAGACGCTATAGTTGATCCGTCGAAAATTTTCGTATATGGCTATACGATGGGCGGAACATTGGGCTTGTATGCCGCCGCACTGGACGAACGCATCGGAGGCGTTGTTACCATAGCCGGATTTACGCCCATGCGCACCGATACGCCCGACAAAGGCACAAGCGGTATGACACGTTACAGTCATCTGTACGGTTTGACGCCGAGAATCGGACTGTTTGCCGGCAACGAATCGCAACTGCCCTACGATTACGATGAACTGATGGCACTGATTGCACCCCGCCCCGTGCTGGTTGTGCAGCCCCAACGCGACCGCGACGCCAATATCGCTGATGTAAAGGCTGCCGTAAAACGCGCTCAGGCAATCTATACTTTCGGCAAGGCGGCCAACAAAATCGAATTACAGGAACCTGATGATTATGCCCGCCTGACGGATGCCACGCAGGACAAAATCATTGAATGGGTAAAGAAAAATTTTTAACCGTAAAATATTTTTTATTTATTAATTAATTATTTCAAACAATGAACAGATTATTCAAACTCCTTGCGTTTTCCCTGTGTATGGGAATCTCTACGCTTTCCTGCTCTTCCGGACCCAGAGTGACGCTGACCGAAGACGTGGAAACTTATACGATGGACAACGGCACTGTCAAAGTGCGCGTGTCTAAAGTCACGGGCGATCTCGTTTCGTTCCGCTACAACGGCGAAGAGATGTTTGCCACCACACTTTCACCCGACTTTGTGCCGGAAAACCAAGGCAACGAACCCGTTGATAACCCCAACTGGCAGAACCCTTCCATCACGGGACGCGGTCATGCTTACTGGTCGCATGACGTGGTGGGTGTCAGAGGCTCTGCTGCAGCGAAACCCTCCATCACCATTGACCCCGCCAAGAACGGCGGCAAAATAGCGGAAGTAGCGATAAAAGCCATTTCCAAAGGACGCAAAATGGGCACCGGTCCCGGACAGAATGCTGCCGAAGGCAACCTCGAAGTAGATATTGAAATCCGCTATACGCTGGAACAAAACTCACCGGGCGTTTATACTTACTGTATCTTCTCGCATCCGGCGGACTACGGGTTGGGCATGTTCGGCGAAGCGCGCCACATCATGAAACTTGCGCCTTTCTTCGACTGGATGAGCGTAGATAAGGACGTAGATTTCCATTACCCGAAAGAACACAACGCAGGGGACAAATACGTATATACCGCCAACCAATCGGAAAACCCCGCTTTCGGATGGTCGAGTACTACGAAAAACACAGGCATGTTCTTTATTAATCCCTCGATGGAATACATGGGCGGCGGACCCACCAAAGTGGAATTTCTCGGACACCGCGATACGAATAGGGAAGCAGCGCCCTGTGTGCTGAACTATTGGCGCAGCAGCCACTACGGAGGCGCGGAAGCCAATATCGCCGAAGGAGAAGTATGGAACAAAATCATTGGACCTGTTTATATCTACGCCAATTCCGGCGAAGGACATCAGGCAATTTACGACGATGCCAAAGCTCGCGCCAAGGTGGAATCCGCCAAATGGCCTTATGAATGGGTGAACGGCGTGGACTATCCGAAAGCAAAAGAAAGAGCGATAGTGAAAGGACAATTGGTGGTGAACGACGCAACAGCGGTAACAGAATTTAAAAACCTGACCGTAGGGCTGACCGCAGGCGAATATGTGTCGCCGCGTCCCGAAGGTGCGCCCCAAACCATCACCAATTGGCAGCGCGATGCCAAATTTTATCAGTTCTGGGCAAAAGGCAATGCCGACGGCACATTTGAAATCGCCAAAGTACGTCCGGGTAAATATACGCTGTATGCCTTCACCGATGGCGTATTGGGCGAATACCAACAGGCGGACATAGTAGTGGAACCCGGTAAACCGCTGGATTTGGGCAAAATCACGTGGACGCCTGTCCGTAAGGGAAAACAACTGTGGGATATAGGTATTCCCAACCGTAACGCTTCTGAATTTTTCAAAGCAGGAGAACGCCGCGACCCTGAAATTTCTTTGAAATACGCCACATTATTTCCCGACGATGTGACCTACACCATCGGCAAAAGCGATTTCAGCAAAGACTGGTTCTTCCAGCATGTCCCCCACAATACCAACCCCGAAGCCAAAGCAGAACCGTTTTACGGAGTGCGTGCCGTGGGGAAAGCTACACCTTATAATATAGTATTCGATTTACCGTCTGCTCCGTCCGGAAAAGCCATTTTGCGGTTCGCAATTTGCGGCACGGGCACAAGAAATGTGACCGTTGCCGTCAACGAGAAACCCGCCGGACAACTTGATCGCCTGCCGGGCGACGGCGTGATCACGCGCCACGGATCGCAGGGTATCTGGTACGAACGGGAATTGGAGTTTGACGCATCCCTGATGCAAGCGGGCGTCAACACCCTGACGATTACCGTGCCGGAAGGATCCGTCAATAACGGGATGATGTATGACTATATCCGTCTTGAACTCGCCGAATAAGCGTCGTTGATACCGTAAAAGCAAAAACGTGCCCGATTCCGGACACGTTTTTGCTTTTTATCCCAAAGATATTGTTCCCTGACAGGAAAATACGCTTTAACCGGACATTTTCGGGTTTAGATATGTGGATGGCTACCCGAATGTGTCCGATATTTCGATATAATCTTTCATAAAACATAAAAAAAGTTAAAAATTATTGTCCTCAAACACAGCAAGATAGAAAATTATTGCATTTTTTTGCAAAAAAAAATGCAATAATTTTGATACCGGTTCATATTTAATTTGTAATTTGGCACTCTGAAAAAAGCCGATTTTTGCCCCCCATTTCAGGCGCAAAGGTCGGTAAATTCAGAACGGAGAGGTGGCCGAGCGGTCTAAGGCGCACGCCTGGAAAGTGTGTGTACCTCACAAGGGTACCAAGGGTTCGAATCCCTTTCTCTCCGCGATAATTAAAATCAATTTTAAAAACCAAATCTTTATAAATTAAAATTTCTATCATGAAAAAATTAGTATCATTTGCTGTAGTTCTGGGGATGCTTTTCGTAAATGCATCCGTTGTGTTTGCACAAGAGGAAGCGTCGGGAGGAGGTCTTTCCGAGTTGCACGCCACGTTTAAAGAGAAGTTTATTGAAGGCGGCGTACCTTGGATGACGCCCATTCTGATTGTGTTGATTGTCGGTTTGGCGATTGTCATTGAGCGGATTATCTATCTGAATCTGGCGACCACGAAAACAGACAAACTGCTGAGTAGCGTGGAAGAAGCGCTGGCTACTGGTGGCGTGGACGCAGCCAAAGAAGTATGCCGCAATACCAAAGGACCTGTTGCCAGTATTTTCTATCAGGGTCTTGATCGTTACGACGAAGGCATTGAAATAGTGGAAAAAGCCATTATTTCTTACGGTGGCGTTCAAATGGGCAAGTTGGAAAGCGGCATGATCTGGGTTCAGTTGTTCATTGCCCTGTCTCCCTCGTTAGGATTCTTGGGGACGGTAGTAGGTATGGTTCAGGCGTTTGACGATATTGCCGCAGCAGGCGATATCTCCCCGACCATCGTGGCAGACGGTATGAAAGTGGCGTTGCTCACTACCATCTTCGGTTTGATCGTGGCAATGATTCTGCAAGTGTTCTATAACTATCTGCTGAACAAAATCAACAGTTTGGTTAATGGCATGGAAGACTCTTCCATATCTATCATGGATATTTTGGTGAAATATAACGCTAAATCCAACTAATTATGAGCGATTTTATTGTATCATTTGGGCTACCGTTAGCCTATATCGCTTTTTTCATCCCTGCAATCGCCGCAATCGCGTTCCCGTTGATATTCCTCTTTCAGGACATCAAGAAAGCGAAAAGCGCATTGATCGGTATCGGTGCACTGATAGTCGTCTTTGTGATTTGTTATGTGCTGGCAGACAGCACTCCGTACGACGCGGGAGGGGCTATTGGAATTGTCACCAGCGGAGAGATGAAAATGATCAATGCAAGCCTGTTGGGCGTGTATATTCTGGGAGCAGGATCAATACTGGCGATTGCCTATGCATCCGTATCGCGTTATTTTAAAAAGTAATACCGTGTCGTTATGGCAAACATAAAAAAAACACCGGGGATCAACGGATCATCCATGGCGGATGTGTCGTTTATCCTGCTTATCTTCTTTCTGATGGTAACCACCATGGGTACGGATTACGGATTAATCCGCCAATTGCCGCCCATGCAGGAAAAACCGGAGGAAAACCCGATTGACATCAACAAGAAAAATATCTTGGTGGTAAATGTCAACCAGAGAGATGAATTGATGGTAGGTTCGGATCTGACGGACATCAGTCGGCTTCGCGAAAAAACCAAGGACTTCTTTAACATCAACAACAAAGGTGTGGAATATCCCGATAAGAAAGATACCGTTTTTGCGAACATCGGCAATGTATCCATCAATAAATCGGCACTGGTTTCCCTGCAAAATGACCGTGGAACATCCTACAAAGCCTATATTCAGGTGCAGAACGAACTTGCGGGCGCAGTGATTGAGTTGCGCAATGAGTTCTGCATGCAGTATTTCGGCAGGAAGATCGACGATTGTACACAAGACCAGCAGGACATCGTCAGCAAAAAAATCTATCCGATGTCCATATCCGAAGCTGAACCCAAAAACGTTCAAATAAAATAAGAAAGGTTATGGCAAAATTTAAAAAAGACGTAGCAAGCGAAACGCCTGAAATAGCAACCACATCACTGCCCGACATCATCTTCATGCTGATTTTCTTCTTCATGGTGACTACCAGCATGAGACAGGCGACTGTGATGGTGGAGCAAAAGTTGCCTATGGCGTCGGAAGTAAAAAAGTTGGAAAACAAGTCGCTGGTAAGTTATATCCATATCGGTTCGCCGATAAGACAGTATCACTCCACTTACGGCACGGCGCCCCGCATACAGTTGAACGATAAGTTTCAGATGGTGCAGGACATCGCAGATTTCATTGCCAGCGAACGTTCGACAAAAAGCGAAGCGGATCAGTCCAAAATGACCACTGCCCTGAAAACGGACGAAAAGGTGAAAATGGGTATCATGTCCGATGTAAAGATGGCGCTCCGCCGTGTAGGTGCGCTGAAAATAAGTTATATCACCACAAAAGGCGATAAGGTATTCTGAGTCTGTCTGTGAGCAATGCAAGAAAAAAGGCTGCCCGAAAAGCAGCCTTTTTTATGTGATGAAAATAAAGGCGTTGCTGATTTATGCGTTGTCTAATGCTAATGTGAACGAAATTCGCAGTTGCGCAAACGGGCATCTCATCCGACGTCCGGATTGCCTCCGGCTTCGTGCCTTTCCGTCGCAATGACGAGGCAGGTGGTTGCGCACGTATGCGAGGCAAACGCATTTGGATTGACGGTTCTTGCGCTGTCATTGTCATCCTGTCTTCGGCGTATGGCAGGAGATGTTGCAATGCGGGTTAGGATTGCGAAAGCCTTGCGGCAGGCGTGATATTTTGTGTGGAAAACAGTTGTTTGCCGTATTTGAAGTATCCTGTGAGGGCAATCATGGCGGCATTATCCGTTGTGAAACGAAATTCGGGGAGAAAGGCTTTCCATCCGTATTGCTGCGCTGCTGCGGATATGGCGTTGCGCAATCCGGAATTGGCGGCAACTCCGCCGGCGAGGGCTATTTCCTTTATGCCTGTTTGCCGGACTGCTTTTTCCAGTTTGTCCATTAATATTTCGATGATGGTGTGTTGCAGGGAGGCGCACAAGTCTGCCAGGCGGCGTTCTGCAAATCCGTGGTCATCTCTGCATTTATCCCGCAATGTGTACAGGAACGATGTTTTCAATCCGCTGAAGCTGTAGTTCAGTCCTGCGATGCAGGGTTTGCTGAAACGGAAGGCGGCGCAGTTTCCATCTTGTGCGTGCCGGTCAATTGCGGGTCCGCCCGGATAAGGCAACCCCATCATCTTGGCGCATTTGTCAAAGGCTTCACCTGCGGCATCGTCAATGGTTTGCCCGATGATTTCCATATCCAGATAATCGCGCATGACAATGATTTGCGTGTGTCCGCCGGAGACCAGCAGGCAAAGGAAGGGGAATGTGGGAGTCTCTTTCTCTTTGGCGTGTTCTTTCAGGAAGTTGGACAAGATGTGGGCTTGTAGGTGGTTTACCGCCACGAGTTTTGCACGGGTAGCCAATGCGAAACCTTTGGCGAAGGAAACGCCCACCAATAATGATCCGAGCAATCCTGGTCCTTGTGTGAAAGCTACCGCGTCCACTTCCGTTCGTGCTATGCCGGCATTTTGCAACGCCGCATCCACTACGGGGATAATATTTTGCTGGTGCGCCCGCGAGGCCAATTCCGGCACTACCCCGCCATACTGGCGGTGTACATCCTGAGAGGCGATCACGTTGGAAAGCATATACCCGTCGCGCACCACAGCTGCCGCAGTGTCGTCGCACGATGATTCGATTCCCAATACGGTAACGCTCATTTTTCGGAATTTCTGACGGTCTTAAATCATAGTTTTTTCTTCACTTCGATTTCCTGATACCCTTCGATGATGTCCCTTGCCTGCACATCGTTGAAATTTGTGACGTCCAAACCGCATTCATAGCCACTGGACACTTCTTTTACATCCTCTTTCATGCGTTTGAGCGATCCTATTTCTCCCGTGTGGATGACAATGCCGTCGCGAATGACGCGTACTTTTGTGGTGCGGGTGATTTTTCCTTCGCGGACAATACATCCTGCCACAGTGCCTACTTTGGATATGTGGAATGCTTCGAGTACTTCGAGCGTTGCCACCACTTCTTCTTTAATTTCCGGCGACAACATGCCTTCCATAGCTGCTTTGATTTCCTCAATGGCGTCGTAAATGATGGAGTAGATGTGTATGTCTATCTGTTCCTGTTCCGCCAGTTTACGCGCTCCCTGCGATGGGCGTACCTGAAAGCCGACAATCACCGCGTTGGAAGCGACCGCCAACGAGACGTCGGATTCCGAGATTTGCCCTACCGCTTTGTGGATGACATTGACTTGTATTTCCGGCGTGGAGAGTTTGATCAGCGAATCGGACAGCGCTTCGATGGAGCCGTCCACATCGCCTTTCACGATAACGTTCAGTTCCTGGAAGTTGCCGATGGCGATACGACGACCTATTTCGTCGAGCGTGATGTGTTTTTTGGTACGCATGCCCTGTTCGCGTTGCAGTTGGCTTCGCCGTGTTGCGATGTCGCGGGCTTCGCGGAAGTCGTTCATTGCGTTGAAGGTATCTCCGGCTTGTGGCGCTCCGTCCAGTCCGAGGATCAGTACGGGCGTAGAGGGTCCTGCCGTGTCTATTTTTTGGTTGCGTTCGTTGTACATTGCCTTTACGTGACCTGCGTAGTTGCCTGCCAGCACTACGTCGCCTGTGTGCAATGTGCCGTTTTGCACCAGTACGGTGGCTACGTATCCGCGTCCTTTATCCAGGGATGATTCCACCACAGATCCTGCTGCGTGGCGATTGGGGTTGGCTTTCAGTTCGAGCAGTTCGGCTTCCAGCAGTACTTTTTCCAGCAGCAAATCCACGTTGGTGCCGGCTTTTGCCGAGATATCCTGTGATTGGTACTTACCGCCCCATTCTTCTATCAGATAGTTCATTTTGGCAAGTTCTTCCTTCACCTTGTCGGGATTGGCATCCGGCTTATCTATTTTGTTGATAGCAAACACAATGGGCACGCCGGCGGCGGAAGCGTGATTGATGGCTTCTACCGTTTGCTGTTTCACGCCGTCGTCGGCAGCGACCACAATGATGACTACGTCGGTGAGTTTGGCGCCACGTGCGCGCATGGCGGTAAAAGCCTCGTGACCGGGTGTATCCAGAAAGGTGATTTGCCGGTTGTCGTCCGATTTCACGCTGTATGCGCCGATGTGTTGGGTGATACCTCCCGCTTCGCCTGCAATGACGT
This sequence comes from Bacteroidales bacterium, assembly GCA_031270985.1. Lineage (GTDB taxonomy): Bacteria > Bacteroidota > Bacteroidia > Bacteroidales > UBA4181 > JAIRLS01. Next base: position 14,227 of record JAISWR010000103.1, read on the forward strand.
TGGCATTGCGGATATAGTCCAACAGTTTGGTTTTCCCGTGATCCACATGTCCCATCACCGTAACGATCGGGGGGCGGGGCAACAAATCTTCCTCTTTGTCCTTGTCCACTGTCAGCACATCTTGCGAGTCGGCGCTGATAAATTCCACTTTGAAATTAAACTCGTCCGCTACAAGCACCATCGTTTCGGCGTCCAACCGCTGGTTGATGGATACGAACAAGCCCATCGCCATACAGGTGGAGATGACCTGCGTTACCTGAACATTCATCAGAGACGCCAATTCGTTGACCGACACAAATTCGGTGACTTTCAGCACGTTTTTACGGAGTTGCATTTGCTCTTCCTCTTCCTGTATTTTTTGGCTGATGGCATCGCGTTTGTCGCGGCGGTATTTGGCAGTTTTGGATTTTGCATTTTTGGAGGTAAGACGTGAAAGCGTTTCTTTGATTTGCTTTTGTACGTCTTCTTCGTTGATTTCCACATGCAGCGTTTTTTTCTTTTTCTGCTTTTGCAGTGTGATGGCTGTATCTGGTTTTTTCTGGTTTTTATCTGCGAGATTGACTTTTTCCTTGCCTTTGCGGATACGTTTGCGTTTTCTGCGGGAATCGTCGGATATTTCCGCAAGGTTAATTTTTTCGCCGGTGAGTTTGGGTCCTTTCAATGTAGGTACTACAAGACCGATGTGTTCCGGTGTTTTTTGTCCGGCGGGTTTATCTGTTTTTTGTTCGTGGGTTTTTCCTTCGTTTCTTTTTTCTTTTTCCTTTTCGGCAAGAGAGGCCTTGTACTGCATCGTGCGTTCTTTGCGTTCCTTTTCAAGGCGTGCTTTGTGCTCTTTTTCGAGGTCTTTTTTGGATTTTTTGTCCGGTCGCGTCTTTTGGTTCAGACTGTCCAAATCAATTTTTTCGCCCGTCATCACAGGTCCAGTAAGGCGATCAGTGCTGATAAGCCGTTGCACGTATCTTTCTTTCGGTGCGTTTTCTTCTTCTTCTCCTTCTGCTGCTACGGGTTCAACGGCGGGTTCTTTCTCTTCGGGCGTCTGTTCGGCTTTTTCCGTTTTTGGCGGGACAATCTCTATTTTTTCGGGTTCTTTTTCTTCTTCGGCGGGTTTTTCCGGTTTTTCAGGCTCTTCCGGTTTTTCCAGTTTCTCCGGTTTCTCCAGTTTTTCCGGTTTTTCGATTGGTTTTTCCTGTTTTTCCGATTCTTCCGGTTTTTCGATTGGTTTTTCTTCCGGTTTAAAATCGTCTATCGTTCCTACGATTTTTGGCCCAGTGGCTTTGAAGCTTGTCACCAACGGTGTTTTTTTGCCCGAAGCCGTGTCTTTCACCTGAATGACCGGTTCTTCGTCATCTTCGTCTATCAGTTCTTTCAGTGCGCGTTCGGCGTCTTCTATCCCTACGGTTTCTTTCGTGTTGCGCAAACCTTTCAGCGTTTCCTTAATTGGAGCGATGCCCTCTTTGACTTGCTTGTCCGTACTGTATTCTTTGGCAAGCAACAGATACAGTTCGGTGGCCAACTTTGTGTTCGGATTGGCGTCAATATCATGCCCTTTCTTTTTTAGAAATTCCACAATTGTAGGAATTCCCACATTGAACTCTCTGGCTGCTTTAATTAATCTTATTTCTTTCACTTCTGACATAATATTGACTTTTCTATCATTGATCTATTGAAGTGTTGACTGTATGTTTACGTATTCATCAATCCGTAATTTTAAGGTCACACATGTTATTTGTTCAATTTTTGCATGGGAACTCCGCGTTTTATGCAAATTCGGCTTCCAGTACCTTGCGCACTTCTCGGATGGTTTCTTCCTCGAGGTCAGTGCGTTTCACCAAGTCCTCAACGGTGAGTTCCAGCACACTTTTTGCCGTGTCGCAACCGATGTTTTTCAGTTCCTGAAGGATCCACGGTTCTATTTCGTCCGCAAATTCATCCAGAACAACGTCTTCTTCTTCCACTTCTTCGGCTTCGCGATATACATCAATTTCGTATCCTGTGAGTTGGCTGGCAAGTTTGATATTGGAGCCACCCTTGCCGATAGCCAGCGATACTTCACTGGCTTTGAGGAATACTTCTACATGTTTGTCGGCTTCATTGACTTTGATGGATATGACTTTTGCGGGGCTTAGAGAGCGGGTGATGTACAACTGTACGTTGGTGGTATAGTTGATAACGTCAATGTTTTCGTTGCGCAATTCCCGAACTATGCCGTGTATGCGCGAACCTTTCATTCCCACACAGGCGCCTACGGGGTCTATGCGGTCATCGTAGGATTCCACGGCTACTTTCGCTTTTTCACCCGGCAGACGCACCACTTTTTTGATGGTGATCAATCCGTCGAAGATTTCGGGTACTTCCAGCTCGAACAGGCGCTCCATAAACACCGGCGAGGTGCGCGACAGGATAATCAGCGGATTGTTGTTGCGCATCTCCACACGCAACACTACCGCGCGCAAGGTGTCGCCTTTGCGGTAATGGTCTGTGGGTATCTGTTCGTTTTTGGGTAAAATCAGTTCACTGCCGTTGTCGTCCAGAATGAGAATTTCGCGTTTCCACATTTGATATACTTCCCCTGTGATGATCTCCCCGATGCGGTCTTTGTATTTGGCATAAATATTGCCTTTCTCAAGTTCCGTGATGCGTGCGGAGAGATTTTGGCGCAAGGCCAAAATGGAACGCCGTCCGAAATCCGACATTTTTACTTCTTCGGTAACGTCTTCGTCTATTTCGTAGTCTTCATCTATCTTTTTGGCTTCCGACAAAGGAATCTGCGTGTTGGAGTCGGTGAAATCATCATCGGCAACCACTTTGCGGTTCTTCCATATTTCAAAGTCGCCCTTGTCTATGTTGATGATGATGTCGTAATTTTCATCCGTACCGTATTGCTTCGCCAACGTACTGCGAAAAACGTCTTCCAGCACGCTCATCATGGTGGCGCGGTCAATGTTTTTCAGTTCCTTGAACTCTGCAAAAGTGTCTAATAATTTTAAATTTTCCATAATACAACTGCCTTAAAAAGTGATTGTAACTTTGGTTGTTTTTATCTCGCCGAACTTTAACGGGACGGGTTGTACTACTGTTTGCAGTTTCTTCCCTTTTTCCCCGACTTTGGTTTTTACCTCCAACACGATTCCTTCTTCGTTTACAGAGCGAAGGATGCCGTTGATTTTTTCGCCGTCGCGCTGCAACACATTTACCGGCTTTCCGCAGTTTTTACGGTACTGTCCGATGACTTTGAGCGGCTCCGTAAGCCCCGGCGAAGATACTTCCAGTTCAAAATCCTCAACTTCCCTGTCTAACATGGATTCCACCCAACGGCTGATTTCCGCACATTCCTCAATAGTGATACCTTCGGGTTTATCTACCTCCACCACAATGCGATTGGGGTGTTTCACCTTGACTTCCACCAAAAAAACGGACTTCCCTTCAATGCCCGACAAAACGATTTTTTCAACGTTCTCTTTTAAAATCATTGTTTTCAGCAATAAAGAAAGGGGATTTTTTGTCCCCTCTCACATCCAAAATCGCGACAAAAGTAATATTTTTTTTTCAAATTGCAAAACTTTTGGAAAAAAAAGCCGAATTTTCATTTCTCATCGGAAAAGCCTAATTTTGTCAAAAAATTATCATCATGATACGAGTTGGCATTATAGGCGGCGCCGGATATACGGGAGGAGAGTTGCTCCGCATTTTATTGCGTCATCCCGACGCGGAAATCGCTTTTGTGTACAGTAACAGTCATGCGGGCAAACCGCTTTACGCGGCGCACGACGATCTGTACGGCGACACTGAATTGTGTTTTACCGACCGATTGTCTGCCGCCGACATCCTGTTTTTGTGCATGGGGCACGGCAAATCTGCGGAGTTTCTCAACGAGAATCCGCTCATAGGGCGTCCGTGCATCATAGACTTGAGTCAGGATTTTCGCAATGACCCCGTGTTTCTCGCCAAAGGCGGGGAACGACGGGAGTTTGTGTACGGGTTGCCGGAGTGTAACTGCGACAGGATACGGCAAGCACGCTGTGTTGCCAATCCGGGCTGTTTTGCCACCGCTTTACAGTTGGCGTTGTTGCCGCTGGCACATGCAGGTTTGCTTGTGGACGAGGTGCATGTGAACGGCGTCACCGGATCTACCGGCGCGGGACAATCGCCCTCTGCTGCTACGCATTTCAGTTGGCGCAACAGCAACATATCCATTTACAAACCTTTCACGCACCAACATCTGAAAGAGGTACGCCGGACGCTTGAAACGATTGCCGCAAAGCCTGTCCCCGAACTGAATTTCCTGCCCGTGCGCGGTGATTTCACTCGCGGAATCTTCCTTACCGCTTATATGCATACAGACGTGACGGAGGATGAACTGTCCGCTCTCTATAAAAGTTATTACGACAGCGCCGCCTTTACCTTTGTGCGCAACGAAGAAATCAGCCTCAAAGAGGTGACAGGCACCAACAAATGCTTGTTGCGTGTGGAAAAACACGGCAACAAAGCGCTGATTACCTCCATTATCGACAACCTGACCAAAGGCGCTTCGGGACAAGCCGTACAGAACATGAACCTGATGTTCGGTCTGAACGAAAAAACAGGATTGAACCTGAAAGCCATTGCATTTTAGAAACGACTGATGATTCGGAATCATGATACATTTTGAACGGCTTGAATTAGGAAACGGATTGCGGGTACTGGTGCATGAAGATACATCCACTCCGTTGGCGGCGATGAATCTGATGTATGATGTCGGTTCTCGCGACGAAGACCCTGAAAAAACGGGATTTGCCCACCTTTTTGAGCATTTGATGTTCGGCGGATCGGTGAATATTCCCGACTTCGACACCGAAATGCAAAAAACCGGTGGAGAAAACAATGCGTTTACCGGCAACGACATAACCGATTATTACTGTACGCTTCCGGCGGAAAACATCGAAACTGCTTTTTGGCTGGAATCCGACCGCATGTTGCAGTTGGATTTCAACGAGCGCAGCCTCGAAGTGCAACGTCAAGTGGTGGTTGAAGAATTTCGGCAGCGTTATCTGAACCAACCTTACGGAGATATATGGTTACTGCTGTGCCCCGAAGCGTACCGCGTACATCCTTACGGATGGCCTACTATCGGCAAGGATCCGGAACACATACGGCAAGCCACATTGGATGACGCGAAAAAGTTTTTTTACACCCATTATGCGCCCAACAACGCCGTATTGGCGGTAACAGGGAATGTGCGAACGGAGCAAGTGTTTCGGCTTGCCGAAAAATGGTTTGCGCCCATTGAACGCCGCGAAGTACCGGTGCGTTGTCTGCCGCAAGAACCCGAGCACGGCGAAGCGGGATTTTTATCGGTGGAAAGACAAGTACCTGCCTGCGCCGTTTACAAAACGTTCCGCATTGACGGGATTTTTACGCACGGATACTATTGTGCCGACATGCTGACGGATGTATTGGCTTTGGGCAGATCGGCGCGACTCTATCAACGTTTGGTGAAAGAGAAGCAAATGTTCAGCGAAATCAATGCTTTCATCACCGGCGACGCCGATCCGGGATTGCTGCTCATTCACGGAAAAATCATGCCCGGAATATCCGTCGATCAAGCCGACGCTGCAATCATGCGGGAACTGGACGAATTGTCGTCCGCCGTATTGCCGCCTCCGGAGTTGGAAAAACTGAAAAACAGATTCGAAGCGTCTTTTGTCATCCACCACATGAACAGTCTCAACAAAGCGATGCAACTTTGCCGTCACGAACTGATCGACGGTGCTTACATGCTGAACCGCGAAACGGAGATATATCGCTCCATCACCGCCGAACAACTGCGCACCGCCGCCGCAAATATCTTCCGCAGGGAGAACAGCGTCACGCTGCATTACAATGCACGTGCGTAAACCGGAAAAACTCCGGATAGAGCGCAGAGACGCCTTATATCCTGTTCCGGATATTTCTTCACATCTCCTTTCGTTGCATCATTTTCTGTATTCTTTCACGACTTCGCGCATTTGCAGACGGTACTGTTCCACCTGTTTTTTTGCTTTTTCCTGTTTTTCTCAATGGGACACCCAAAAAAAACAAAAAAACTTTCTGATAACTAATTGATATTAAACTGATCTGAAAACAACGAGAAAAACAGGAGGGCAACCACACAGGGTTGCACCCTACATTATTTGTGGAATGTACTGTCGGCGGTTTTTTGATTTCTATCACGGCAAAGGCTGGAATGTGGCGGGTTGCAGGGAAGGGCAATTGCACACGTGCGGAACAAAAT
>JAISWR010000059.1 GCA_031270985.1 Bacteroidales bacterium
TAAAAAAGTTTCGGATAAAACCCACCGAAAAAAGACAGTCCGAAAAAGTCGTTTGACTTTTTCGCTAAGAATTTCCATCATTTTCTTCAGATTCCATGCCGTTGCAGACATTAAAGCGTGAATTTAATGCCCTTTTTGATATTCCAAAATTTCATGCTACTTTTGTCCCGTAAAAATCGATATTATGGCATTAAAGGATATATTGGTCATTTCGGGGCAAAGCGGAATATTCAGGTTCGTTTCCAGAGGTCGCACCACTGTGATTGTGGAAAATATCGTTGACGGCAAACGCTCTAATGTTGCGGCAACAGCCCAATTGAGCATGTTGGAAGATATCGCCGTATTCACCGAAAAGGACGAAGTCCCGCTACACAAAATTTTTAAACGGATACAGGCAAAAGAAAACGGTGGCAGCGCCATCCACCACAAGTCGCCCGATGCGGAACTGCGGCAATATTTTGAAACCATACTACCCGATTACGACAAAGAGCGGGTTTATTTGTCGGACATCCGCAAGATGCTGATGTGGTACAATGCGCTCATCGCACTTGGCATTACCTCTTTTGATAAAGAAGAGGACAAGGAAGAAACGGCAACAGACAGTAAGCCGTAAAAATACATTTTTATGATAATTCTCACTAATAAAATTCAATAAATCAAAATGAAAGAATCCATTGTCATATTAACCGGCGGCGGTCCCGCCCCAGGAATGAACACGGTTGTGGGCAGCGTTGCCAAAGTGTTTTTGCGGAAAGGATACCGCGTGATTGGTCTTCACGGAGGATACAGCGGGTTGTTCAATCCCCGTCCGCGTACGGTGGAGATAGATTTCTCCTATGCGGACAGCATCTTCAACCGCGGCGGTTCTGCGGTCATCATGAGCCGCTTCAAACCGACGGACAAGAATTTTGCCGAAGACTTCAACCTCCACTTTTTTACGAACAACAACGTGAAGTTGCTGGTGACCGTCGGCGGCGATGACACCGCTTCCACCGCCAACCGCGTTGCCAAGTTCCTTGCCGAAAAGAACTACCCCATTGCCAACATCCACGTGCCGAAAACGATTGACAACGACCTGCCGTTACCCGGCGCCACGCCCACTTTTGGCTACCATTCGGCAAAAGCACAAGGCTCCGTCACCGCATCCATCATTTACGAAGACGCACGTACCAGCGAAAACTGGTTCATCGTCTCCGCAATGGGACGTTCCGCAGGACACCTCGCATTCGGAATCGGCGCTGCCTGCCACTACCCAATGATTGTTATACCGGAAATGTTCAACAAAACAGAAATCACCATTGATAAAATCTGCAAGTTGGTCATCTCCTCCATCATCAAGCGCAAAATCATGAGCGTAAATTACGGTTGCGCAATGGTGTCCGAAGGAGTATTCCACGCCTTGAGCAACGAAGAAATCAAAAACTCCGGCATTACCTTCACATACGACGACCACGGACATCCCGAACTCGGCAAAATATCCAAGGCGGCTATTTTCAGCCAGCTTGTGGACGCCCGCATGAGCAAACTCGGTATCAAGGTGAAAACCCGCCCCGTAGAAATCGGCTACGACGTGCGCTGCTTCAACCCAATTGCCTACGACCTCGTGTACTGTTCCCTGCTCGGATTCGGCGTGTACAAACTCTTTGCCGAAAACAAAACCGGCTGCATGGTCTATGTGGACGCACAGGGAGACGTTCATCCCCTATTCCTGAAAGACCTGCAAGACTCCGCCACAGGAAAGATACCGCCGCGACTGGTCAATATCGACAGTCAACGCGTACATTCCGTGATGGACAACTCGCTGCACTACATCGCTCCTTGCGACTACGAAGCATCTAAAGAATATGTCAACGATCCCGAAGAATACGATTTCCGTAAAATTTTGAACTGGTGACGCCTCTGCGAAACGGACAAACCGTCTGATAAAAAGATAAATTTTGGGATAATTTTCTTTCTGAGAATTTTTGGCAACATTTTTGTTATATAAATATAATGTAGTATCTTTGGAGAAATATTGAAGCCATGGAAAATGATGACGCATATAGCAAGGTACAAGAATTCTTCGGAAACATGCAAGGTAATTTCAGCCTTTTGGAAGACCCTGTTGATGTTGCCGTACAAATGAGATATTTCGACACGTGTGGCAAGGTTCGCGGAACGCTAAAGGACGAAGACATTCTGGAGAAAAAGGACGATTTGGCGAATCCTGATGTTTCTACGGAAGAAAAGGAAAATTTACTTGCCCAAATGGCAGGCATACCCAATCCAGAGGTATTCAGAGCAATAGAGGCATACGCAAAAAATCCCGACGAACCGCTGAAAGAATGGGTACAGTTAGCGTTGCAGGAGAACAGACTCCTGCTGGAAAGCCATTTGCTGGACAAACGGCAGATAGTCATTTCTACCGGACTGGGCGGGAAAGGGCATAAACTGCGCTATTTTGTGGTGCTCATCAATAAGGATGGCGGCGATTTGCAACCATACCAGCAAAAAATCGTACATGACGAAATGGAATATGCATTGCGGCGGCATGACAGCGAGTTGGAAAAACTCAATTTTATGAACGATTTCACCACCATGCGCGTGGTGATACCCATCAGTTCCGATCTCACCAAACTGTTCCGCGAAGGAATCGAAGAATGTAACCTGTTCGGTAACTTTCTATCCAACGATTTCATTGTGACCAATATGAAAGAATTGAACGAAAACGAAATAAAAGAAGCGCTCAATTCAAAAAACAACGCAACGAAGGAATTGGAAGACGATTTTCCGCCGATAGATTGACACCGATAGAGCTGCTTGCGCCGGCAAAAAATCCGGATTATGGGAAAACCGCCGTTTTGCACGGTGCCGACGCTGTTTACATAGGCGCTGCACGATTTGGAGCAAGAGCCGGCGCGGCTAATGCTACGGCAGGCATAGAAAATTTGGTACGGTTTGCGCATCTGTACAGAGCAAAAGTGTATGTGGCAATCAATACCATTTTATATGATAACGAGATGGAGGATGCGCTTCGCCTCATCCGACAACTGTATGAAGCTGGAGTGGACGCGCTGATCATACAGGATATGGGGCTGTTACAGTGTGATTTGCCCCCAGTGCCGTTGTTTGCCAGCACACAAACCCACAATATTTCACTCGAAAAAATCCGTTTTTTGGAAAAAACGGGATTTAAACGTGTCATCCTTGCACGCGAACTCAGTCTGGACGAAATACGGAACATCCGGCGCCACACTGCCATTGACCTGGAATGTTTCGTACACGGAGCCTTGTGCGTGTCCTACAGCGGACAGTGCTACATGAGCCACGCATTGACGGGAAGGAGCGGCAATCGCGGAGTGTGCGCCCAGCCGTGCCGATCGGCATACCGCCTGTTGGACGCCAACCGGCATACACTGGTGGATAATGCCTATTTGCTGTCATTGAAAGACTTAAATCTTTCCGGATATTTGCTGCAATTGATGCAGGCGGGCGTTACATCTTTCAAGATAGAGGGACGGCTGAAAGACCTGAATTATGTGAAAAATGTCACCGCTTTTTACCGCAAACGACTGGACGAACTCATGGAACATGACGGCGACTTCACTCAAGCATCATCAGGCAAAACCACATTCCACTTTACGCCCAATTTGAAAAAAACCTTTCATCGCGGATACAGCGCTTATTTTATCGAAGGCAGACAAAAAGCGGCTTCGCCCGAAACCCAAAAAGCAACCGGAGAGCAGTTAGGCATTGTGACACAAGTACATCCGGAATTTTTCGTCATCACGACACAGTACGCCATCAACAAGGGGGACGGATTGTGCTGGTTGCATCCGCAACGGGGGCTGGAAGGTGTGCTGGTGAACAACGTACAGGGCAACAAGGTTTTTCCGGCAAAAAAAGTCAATGTGTCCGAAGGGATGGTAATTTTCCGCAACAACGATTCCGCTTTTGAGCGGCAACTCGCCGCAAATTCATCCGACAGACGCATAGCCGTATCTTTTGAACTGTGCGAACACCGCCTCGGATACCGGATTACCGTCACGGACGAAGATGGAAACACCGCGGAATATATCGCCGAAACGGACAAAATACCTGCAAAAGACGCCGAGAATGCCCGGGCGCAAATCATCAAACAATTGTGCAAACTTGGCCATACGGCTTTTTCCATGTCTGCTGCGGCATTGACTCTTTCGTCAGGTTATTTCATCCCGGCGGCTGTCGTGAACAAAATGCGCAGAGAAGCCATCATCCGGCTGGAAACCTTACGGATAGACAGATATCACGCCTCCGAAACAAAACGCACGGAGCAAAACGTTCCTTTCCCGAAAGCGCCGGTAGATTACCGCATCAACGTCGCCAACAGATACGCAAAAGCCTTTTATGAAAAACATGGCGTCACAATAACGGAAAACGCTTTTGAACTGCAGAACGAATACAGCGGGAAAACGCTGATGATCAGCAAACACTGCATCCGCTACCAATATGACGCTTGCCCGCACAGGCAAACCGTACGGAAAAAATGGCAAAAATCGCTGTTTTTGCAGGACAACCGGCACATATACAGGCTGGAATTTGATTGCAAAGAATGTGTGATGAAATGTATCCTGACTTGATTCTTTCAAAAAAACAAAAAAATTTTTTTATTCCGAAAAAACACCTTACCTTTGCCAGCCGAAAAATAGATATATACGTAAAATAACAATGTACGCAATAGTAGAAATCGCAGGTCAGCAGTTTAAAGTAAACAAAGACCAAAAAATATTTGTCCATCGCCGGAAAGGAGAAGTAGGGGATAAGTTATCATTCGATAAGGTTTATTTGATTGATAATGAAAGTGATGTGAAAGTCGGTACACCTGTGGTGGAGGGCGCGATCGTGAATACTTCCATCCTTGCCCATGTTCGTGGAGATAAAGTATTGGTATTCAAGAAAAAAAGAAGAAAAGGATATCAAAAACTGACGGGTCATCGTCAGGATTTCACGCAGTTATTGATTGAAAATATCACGGTATAATTTAGTAAAAACAAGAAAAAATGGCACACAAAAAAGGCGTCGGCAGTTCACGTAACGGGCGTGAATCCGAAAGTAAACGGTTGGGCGTGAAACTGTTCGGCGGGCAAATCTGCAAAGCCGGCAATATTCTGGTACGTCAGCGCGGCACGAAGCATCATCCGGGCGTTAACGTGGGGATAGGTCGCGACCATACATTGTTTGCTTTGATTGACGGCGTTATTGAGTTCCGCAAAAAAGCAGACAATAAATCATACATTTCGGTGTTTCCTCCGGTTAATTAAAAACCATGCGAACACCGCAAAAAAGTTCTCCTGCATGATGTTGCAGGAGATTTTTTGTTGGATAATATTCATGATTAAAGAAGTCCGAAAATGCTGACCATCAAAGTTATTGAAGAACAGAGAGAAGATGTGATTCGCCGGCTGGCAATAAAAGGATTCCAAGCCGGAGCAATCATCGAAAAAATAATGGACGCCGACAACCGCCGCAAAAAAATACAGGTGCAGACAGACCAAATTCAAGCGGAACTGAATCTCAAGGCGAAAGAAATCGGTTCATTGATGAAATCGGGAGCGCAAGCAGCCGCCGAAGCGGTAAAGCAATCCGTATCCGCGTTGAAAGAACGTGCGGGAACGTTGCTGGATGAACAGGAAGCTACAGTACGGCAATTGAAAGAGTGGCTGGTATTGTTGCCCAACCTGCCGCACCACTCTGTGCCAGCAGGCAAAACGGCAGCCGACAATGTGGTGGTGCGTTCAGGCGGAGAAATGCCCATACTTCCGCCGAATGCGTTGCCACACTGGGAATTGGCAAAAAAGTACGATTTGATTGATTTTGAAGTCGGCGTGAAACTCACGGGTGCGGGATTTCCCGTATATAAAGGCAAAGGAGCGAAACTGCAACGCGCGTTGATTTCTTTCTTTCTGGACGAAGCCACCGCAGCGGGTTACAGGGAAATCCTCCCGCCGCTGATAGTCAATGAAGATTCGGGGTTCGGAACAGGAAATCTTCCGGATAAGGAAGGGCAGATGTACCACGTCACGGTGGATAATTTTTACCTTATCCCAACGGCAGAAGTGCCGGTGACAAACATCTACCGCGACGCTATTCTCAACGCATCCGATTTTCCGGTGAAAATGACGGCTTATACCCCCTGTTTCCGTCGAGAGGCAGGTTCGTACGGCAAGGATGTGCGCGGACTGAATCGCTTGCATCAGTTTGACAAAGTGGAGATTGTGCGGCTGGAACATCCCGACCGTTCCTACGAAGCGCTGGAAGAAATGGTTCGGTATGTGGAATTGTTGGTGCAAAAACTTGAACTTCCCTACCGCATTGTCAAACTATGCGGGGGCGACATGAGTTTTACTTCCGCGCTCACTTACGATTTCGAGGTGTTCTCGGCAGCGCAAAAAATGTGGCTCGAGGTGAGTTCGGTATCCAACTTTGAATCTTTTCAGGCAAACCGCCTGAAACTGCGCTATCGCGACGAAACCACAAAAAAGATGGCGTTGGCGCATACGCTCAACGGGAGTGCGCTGGCATTGCCGCGTATTGTTGCCGCATTACTGGAGAACGGTCAAACGTCGGACGACATCAGGCTGCCCAAGGCGCTGCATCCATACATGGGATACGAAAGCATATCCGCATAACCGAGAATGTTACAGAACGCTTTGCAGTTCGTTAGTCAGGTTTTCGTTGGCGCCGATGATTTGTTCCAATTCTCTGCGCAGGTTGTCCCGCTGTATCCATGTCTTGAAATAAAATAAAACCCGCATCGGGAAGTATCCGGACAGTATCATTGCAGCCCAATACCACTTATTGAGTTGTATCTTGTAAAAATTCAGCGAAACGTAGGGATATTCCGCGACGGTTTCCCGTATAATGTCAATATCCGACAGGTGCAGCAATGCTTTCAGCGTGTCGTATTTTTCGCCTATTTCCATCAGTTGTGCTTTTTCCGCAATGTTTTTTGAGAATATTTCGCGGGAACGCAACGGCTTTCTGATGTTATTTTCCAGATACCGTTTACAACTGTGTGTCAGGTCTTCCATGCAAAACAAGATATTCCCGGTTTGCAATGCTTCGGCAGAGATTTGGATAACGGCGTCGGGACGTGGTTTGTGATGCAAGGCGAAGACAAATCCAACCGCCTTACGGATGTAACTCAGGTAAATGTCGGGATTGAATATGGACGAATCGCGGGTAGCCTTGTAGGTGAGGAACACACTCACCGGTGACACAATGGCAGTGGACAGCCACATGCCCCAAAGCGGCGTCATGGAGCCGCCTTTTGCCGCCTTTTCTCCGATCATGGAAATGACGTAATAGAACACGAAGAAGATAACGGCGATGATGATGGGAGTGCCCAGTCCGCCTTTACGGATGATGGCGCCCAGCGGTGCACCGATGAAAAAAAGAATGACACAGGCGATGGACATGGTGAATTTACGGTGCCATTCCACATCATAACGCCATGTTTGCTTGCTGTACAATTCCTCCTCGTATGCAACGCCGGCAATCTGATCCTTCCGGTTACTGGCCTCATTGACCGCACTTTGTGTGATGTCAAGCCGTTTTGCTTTTGTTTGTCCGGCAAACATTGTCATAAAATCATCGGGTATCTTGCTGCGTTGTGTCGTATCTACGACTGTTGCCGCAAGATGTTTTTCGTAAGCAGGTTTCACAATTCCGAGAACCTGTTTTTTCTTTTCAAGGATGATGTCCGAAAGCGAATCAATGGTGTAGTTCAGTTGCTCCAAATTCATCATTTGATAGCCTTTTTTGAACATTTGTTCGTCGGAACGTTCAAAACCGAAATCGGGTAAAGCTATCCGGAAAATTTGCCGTTCAAAAAACTGCCGGCTGAACGGATGGTCGCTGTTTTTGAGCGTACGGCGGTCCACCATTTCCTGATAGCGTTGTCCGCTGTACAGCATAACTTCGAGGAAGCGCCTGTCGGGTGTCATTGCCATGTTGCCCGAATCGGCAAGAATCACCGTGACGTTGCCTATGTTTTCCGTGTGGTCATATATTCTCAGATCATACAATTGGTTGGTATTGTAGTCTTTTCGCCCTATCCGGATGCTGTAGCCGTCAATCATGTTGGAGAATACGCCTTCGCGCAACTGCAACTCGGGACGCTGGTTGCGGATACCGTCAAGCAAAGTCCTCATTTTCAGGTTTGCAACTGGCGCCACATTATTGGCAAACACAAATGCTCCCCCCGCAATGATGCAGGAAAGAATTACCAGCGGGGCAACAATCCGCCGTAAGGATATTCCAGCGGATTTAAGCGCGATAAGTTCGTAGTTTTCCCCCAAATTGCCCAGTGTGAAAATAGATGCGACCAACACTGCCAGCGGAAATGCCATGGAAGCCAAATGCGCCGTGGCATACAACAAAAATTCGCCGATGATTATCAAATCCAGCCCTTTACCCACCAACTCGTCTATATACTTCCACAGGAACTGCATGAGCAGTATGAAAGCCACAATCGTGAAAATCATGATGAATGGCCCCACAAACTGTTTCAACATAAAACGATACAATATCTTCATTTTATTTCGATTACGAATAAAAAACGCCTCTTTTGAGGCGGTAAAATTACAAAATATTTGTGGATTTTGTTTGCAATTCCGGAAAAGCGACATATCTTTGCAGCGGTAAAACAGAAAGGTACCATAGCTCAGTCGGTAGAGCAACGGACTGAAAATCCGTGTGTCCTTGGTTCGATTCCGAGTGGTACCACAAAAAATAGCCTGACTTTCAATAAGTTAGGCTATTTTTTGTTGTTTGCGTTGCGGTTTTTCCTGACTTTCAACAAGTTAGGCTATTTTGTTGTTGTTTTCGTTGCGGTTTTTAATCGCTGTTTATTGCAACAGCGAGGAATTTTTCCGAACCATATCAAACTTATTGTCTCACTGTTCGGTGATAAATTCTCGTGTTAAAGCGTTGACTTCGGCGAGTATTTCCTCTTCGCCTGCAACTTTGCGATTTTCCATCAGGATATTGCCGTCGCAGATGACGGTGTCCACACATGAGCCGTGCGATGCGGCATAAATGAGATTGGATACAAAATCGTTGCCGGGAGTAAAAGCGGGTGCATTAAGGTTGATGAGGCAGAGATCGGCGAGATAGCCCGGTGCAATTTTTCCGGCGTTGATGCGGAGAATACCGGCTCCGGCAGCGGTGATACAATGTAAGGCTTCGCGAGCGGGCATGGCGGTGGGGTCGTTGCGCCATCCCTTTTGTAACAGTGAAGCGAGTTTAGCGGCTTCGATCATGTCGAGATTGTTGGACGAAGAAGCGCTATCGGTGCCGAAACCCACTTTTATTCCGGCGGCTTTCATTTCTTCGTAACGAAAAGCATGACCCGATCCGAGTTTCAGATTCGATGCGGGATTGTGTATCACCTGCACGCCATGGTCGGCAATCATCCGTATTTCGTCATCGTCTATCCAGAGGCAGTGCGCCAAAACGAGGCGGGGCGTGAGCAATCCTATCCGGTGCAGATAGCGTATGGGGGTTGCGCCGAAATTGTCCAAAGCATTCCGACATTCGGTTTGCGTTTCGGCGACATGCATCTGGATGAGGCAATTGTTGGCTTCCGCCATATGGTTCACCCATTGGAGCGTGTCGGCAGAAACGGTATAGATGGCGTGAGGGGCGAAAGAGAAAGACACGCGACTGCTATGCGGCAATGCCATATTGCGTTCCGCCTCCTGTTTGTACCGAGCGGCAATATCGTCGTTGAAATGGTCGAATACCACACTGCCCAGCAAAGCCCTCATCTTCATTTCTTCCACTGCACGGAGGATGACGGGATAATGCATGTACATGTCGCAAAAACAAGTCGTCCCGCTTTTGATCATTTCCAGACAGGCAAGTTTTACGCCCCAATATACATCTTTGTCGGTTAATTTTGCTTCTCGTGGCCAGATTTTCTCGTGTAGCCAGCGTTCCAGCGGCATATCGTCGCCAAAGCCTCGAAAAAGCGTCATGGCGGCGTGCGTATGTCCATTGACGAACCCCGGCACAACCGCCTTGCCCGTTCCGTCCAATACCCTGTCCGCATCGCAAACAAGCCTCTCCCCTACCCTGCTGATGTGATCTCCTTCAATGAAAATGTCCACAGACGATTGCTCATACTGTACGTTTTTAATAAAAATACTCATTTACAATGATTTGACGGATAAATTTTTCTCACCACGAAAGATACCATGTCAGCCACTTTGACACTGTCAGGTCGAAACGACACTGACGGGTCAGTCCTTCAACCTGACATGTTGGGTTAGCAGTAAAAAACATGCCCAAAACGCAAGTGGCATCACGCCTTTGGTGCTTACCAACACTGTTTCCGTCCAGAAAAACAACAGGTATATCGTCAGGAACGACAGCAACAGATAGTCTTTCCTGCGTATGCCCAAGTACAGCAACCCTCCGATAAGCGCCAGCAACAGCAATGCTCCGGAAATACCAAACTGTACAACATTCTCCAGATACTGGTTGTGGAACTGGTTGGTAGTATAAGGAACATCCAATCCCACACGCTGCGCCAGTTCCGGAGACTGTATCAGCGGGGAGACATACCCTGTTCCCCACCCAAATACGGGTTTTTCTTTGATAGCCTCCATCGCTATTGACCGCATATACTTACGGGGAACGTCTTCAAAACGGTCGTCCACCTGCGGGAAACGGTGATAAAGCAACAAAGCGGATACGATGCCGACAGTCGCCAATCCCCATTTCAACACGGGTTTGAATCGACAGTAGAATACATACGCCAGCCCCAACAGGAAAGGGACAGCCACCATGCCTACCCGCGCGCCCCCCAGTACGGTAAAAATGACGGGCAGCAAAACACCCAACAACATTTCGATGACAGTGATTCGCGGCTTAGCCTGAAACCTCAGAAACAGTGCCGCCGGTATCGCCATCAATGCAATAGTGCTGTCAAACGACAGATGCCAATGGGCAGGCCACATGCTCAGCCACTGACAATACAATTTGCTGTCTTTGTAAAGCATCTCCGCATTAATTTCGGGCATAATGACGGCATAAGACAACAACTCGAATCCGCAAAAAGCGATAACCGTCCATACGAAAAACCGCAACAGTAGCCAAACATTTTCCCGCGAAAACAACGTCATGCAGAACAGCGGCGGAAACAGCAGAAACGGCAGAGTGTTGTCCAGCCGTTTGACGCCCAGATACAAATCGCCTGTGTAGAGCAAACCCGCCACATTGATGAGATAGCAGGCGCACAGCACATAAAAAAACGGATGCCAGCGGGATGCGAGCTCTTTCCACAAGAGTTTGAGAAAGCGCCTGTCCCCGCCCCAGACAGAACGGTGAACAGACAGGACAGGATGAGCCGTCATGCACAGCAGCATGATCACCATGGCGTAGGTACTGTACGTGTTTTTCAACAACAATGCAGCCAAAAAAAGGGCAATACCCAAAAAGGGAAGATGTTTCGCTTTCATCGAAAGTATTAAAATATGACAAGAACACCCTAAGGTGACGGTGATGAAAAAATCCTAACGGCGGCGGACGCGGTTCGGAGGACAACCGCCGCTGACAGGCTCTACGGGAAGCCTGTGAAGCCGGCGACAGAACAACAAGAAAAGGGCGAGCAGCACGGCAAGGAGGGAAAGGCGGAGGAAGAGTTGGGGGCCGGTGAGAAAGTTCCTGTTGTATAAACTCGAAGGAGATAATATGATGACAGCATTACTGCCGGGCGATTCGGGAATGATTTGAAAAGCGCCTCCGACATATCGGGTTTGGACATTAGTGTTATATTGGGATAACATAACGAAAGGTATATCCTTTGCTTCTACTATGAACATATTGTCTATTTTGATTTGATCAATACAAACAGTATCACTTATTTCAACGTGAATCCACGACACTTTTGCCCATTTGTCTTTAGGAATGGATATCCTGTAATCATTTGTATCAGTGGAGAAAAAGAGAGTACAGGATTCCCCAGAACCAAAACAGATGATTGCTTGAAGATTTGCCGTATGATAGCCGGTTATTGTAATTTTCTGTTCGCGCTGACATGAAATGCAAAAGACAAAACAAAATATGGATATGAATATTCTATACATTTTTTTTATGAAATTTTCACTTTTCCTGTTCGCTGTCCCATACGGAGCGAACTTGTCTGTTTTCAAAAATTTTGATGGCGTTTTTTGGTTCCATTTCGTTATTCCGATACAAAAGTGATACTGTCCGGTTCGGATGCAGAAATTGGTATTTGAGCGTCCATTCCAATCCTTCGCCTAAAGAATAGGGCGCTTGAAAGTCGGAGGTGTGAGCAGCTTGCGCGTTAAATTTCGTAACAGCGCAATGTTTCTTTACGCAAACCGATCTTATGGGGAGCTTCTTGCGGGTAACGAAAGCTAAAACATCAAAGCCATAGCCTTCCAGCATATCTAACCGCAAAGGACATGCACAGTGGAAATAGTCGTGATGTCAGGATAAAAATTGTATCGAACTCGTATTTGTTGAAAAATTCAACCACTTGTGCAAACGCATATTTGTCTGTATACATAATTTAGTGAGGATTTTATGTGAAAAATCCACAAAATTACGCATTTCAAATTCAAATCGTAAAATCAAAGGATGATTTTGTTTTATTTATTATCAATTAGATACAAATGAAATTATAAATTTAGTGCATCACTAATAATGTATAATTATTTTAACAGACTAAATATTAAAGCGAAAAAAGCATAATTATTTAAATAGCTTTTTTGCGTTCACCGGACTAACCACCTTTTTGCCCGTTTTGGCTTCTATTTCTTTGCGCGTATTGCCGGCTATTTGCCCGCCTTGCCGGGCTATCTCCCGATTTCCCTCTGCGGTAGTTGGGGTTTTCTCTTTTGAAATTTCCGTTGTGGTGGCTTCGGCAAGCATGTTGAGCACCAGCTCAAGGTTGGTCATGTTATCGCGCAAACTTTCGGTTTTTAGACCTTTGAGTTGTTTGTACTGCTTGGTGGTCATTCCAGACCAGCCTTGCGTGATAATATCAGTGAGTGTTGCGTACTCCTGCCCTTTTTGCACGCCGCGCCGCTCCCATTCATCGGTCAGCTCTTTGCGCACCTCAATGGATTTCAGCCGCTGGTTAATCCATGCCTCCGAGTAGCCTTTGCGGTGATAGTACTCCAACACGCGGTCTATACCCTGTTCAGGGTCGTCAATTTCCTCCAGGCGCTCGCGGGCAATTTGGGCAAGCCACTGCTTAAAAGGCTCTGCCTTGGGCGACGGAACAGACTGGATAAGGCGGAAAAGTTGCTCTACGTCGGCAGCGTCGGTTTTATAAAACTTACCATCCGCCGATTGCATTTTCAGTTGTCCGATTTTTTCGGACAACTCACTGCCTTCGGCTTGCAGCTTGCGTTTAAGGTCGTCCCAGTATTTTCGAGGACGACTACTTCCGGTCAGCACCGCTATCACATCCACAATAGAGATGTACCACTTTTCCTGTTCGCTGTCCCATACGGAGCGAACTTGCTTGCTTTCAAAAATCTTGATTGAATTTTTGGGTTCCATGCTTACGGTTTTTATGATTAATATTGTCTGAGGGACTGAATAAGACGGAAAAGTTGCTCTACGTCAGCAACATCGCTTTTGTAAAACTTCCCATCGGCAGACTGCATTTTCAACTGTACGATTTCTTCGTACAGTTGACTCCCTTCTTTTTCCAATTTGATTTTCAAATCGCTCCAGTAACGATGCGGATTGGCACTTACGGTCAATACCTCTATTACATCTACAACAGAGATGTACCACTTTTCCTGCTCGCTGTCCCACACGGAGCGAACTTGCTTGTTTTCAAAAACTTTGATTGAATTTTTTGGTTCCATGGCTCATCGAATTTATAAAAAATCGTGTTTTATTCCGATACAAAAGTGATGCTGTCCGGTGCGGGTGCAGAAATTCGTACTTGAGCGTCCGCTCCAGCCCATCGCCTAAAGAATAAGGCGCTTGAAATCCGGAAGTGTGAGCAGCTTGCGCGTCAAATTTCGTAACAGCGCAAAATTTCTTTACGCGAACTGAGCTTATTTAGTATTCATATATAAAAATTTACACTAAATAATCTTTGTAATAGCTATCGATATATTCTTTTAACGCAATACGCCAATCTCGCATTAGATTAATTGCTCGAATACTCAATTTTCGATTAATCAATCTTTCGCAGGGAGGACGTTCGGCAAAATAAACATCTTTAAAATAGTCGGATGAAACGGGCGTTATTTTTACAGTATTGTCCAATCCTAGCAATTTCAACAGCTCAGCGGCTACTTCATAACGGCTGGTTTGTCCTCCACAAACCATATTATACAATCCCCAATATTCTTTTTCCAATAAGGCTTTTACATTGTTTGCAAAATCATACGTATAGGTAGGTGTGCCATCTTTATCATCCACAATAAACAATTCTTTTTTGTCGTCCGCCAATTGCTTCATTATTTTTTGTATAAATTTTTTATCTTTTTGATGTCCGGCGCCCATCATCCAGCCTGCACGACATACCAGATAACGTTTTGCATGTTCCACGACAAACCGTTCGCCCATATATTTGGAACGGGCATATATACCAAGAGGATTAGGAGTGTCCCAATCATCGTAGCATTCTTTTTTCCCATCGAAAATGCCGGCAGTTGAAATATACAGCAGGGGAATATTCAATTCGTTGGCAATATACACAGCATTCTCCACCGATATGGTATTGGTAACATAGGTATCTTCGGGATGTTTTTCACAAAACTCCAAATCGGTGTATGCGCCCAAATGAAATAAATAGTCGGGAGCAAATTCGCGGACTTGTTTTCTGTAGCTGGTTAAATCTCGAAAGTCAAGGAAGCTCAACCACTCGACATTTACATCTTTGTCGGTGCACAGGAGCGAGTAATTATCCTTAAAAACGTGATAGAAAGCATCGCCAAGCATTCCACCACAACCTGCAATAAAAATTTTCTTTTTCATCTTTGATGCTTTTAATTTTTATGATAACTAGTGATTTTATTTGCTAATTCATTTAAGTTTTCGTACTTTTTGAATAATTATATTGTGTTTCTTTTGTCCCGATAGCAAAATAATTATTTTGTGAAGACTATTTTTAAAAAATAAAAAACAAACCTTTATCTATCCAGCTTCCGTCAAAATGATGTATTGTATAAGTATTTTGTGTGATTTTTATTCTCCCTGAGTGGTAATTTTTCGGTGAAAAATAGCTTGCCGGATATAAAGTCAAACCAATAGCTTCAACAGTATTTATTTTTGAAACATCCGGCAGAATATTGTAACTTATTTTTAGGATGTCTTTAACAATGCTTGGTAATGGACGTAAATCAAGTGTATTGTCATACTTGTGAAAATGCCTATTTTTAAATAATCCAGACATTTTCCAATCCATTCTACTCCAGCTTGTGCCCCTATGATTGCCGGCTCAAAATCTCCGGATGTTTCATACCCCATAAACGATTGGTGCGTCAATGAAGACAAAAAATCTTTAAGAACTTGCACATCCGCATCAAGGTATATACCACCTTCCGTATGTAAAGCATAAAGCCTTATGTAATCAGTTGCAAATGCATATTTCTTATTTTCGTAAGCCTCTTTTACCCACGGTATGTATCACTCTTCCGGCTTTTTCCTTATCCCAAAGGACAAGTTTATAATCCGGCAAGTGTTTATGCCAAATTTTGCAGCAACTTTGCTCCATATTTCGCTCTGTCCTCTCCATTTTGCTCAAATTCAGCAATATAAAACTCCACCAGCCAATTCCGTATGGTGAGCTGGCTGTTAACGACAACCATTGCGCTTGCCAAAAAGCAGCAGAAAGATGCTGTATGTGTTGCACTAATTTACTAAAATTCATTTTTACCTTATGCTACCTGCGTAATCTCCGGCAAGTATTGATTTAACCTGTTCATTGCTTTAAAAATTATTGTTCTTGCAAAGATACGAAACTATTCCGATACGAAAGTTATGCTATCCGGTTGCGGGTGCAGAAATTCGGCAAGGTACGAACCGTCCTGTCCGTTGATGCCGGTGATGAGTGTGGTTTTTGACATAATTTTAAAACTTATGTAGTCCTATTACAGGTAGAAAATGCAGGTTTAATTATTTCTCAAATCAAGCGTCGGCGCTTGCGCCCAATTAATAACCGACGAGGCTGTTTGTATATCCGTAAACTCAAAATCGCTAAGCCATTTTTCAAATTTACCTG
>JAISWR010000108.1 GCA_031270985.1 Bacteroidales bacterium
CGAAAACGGCAAACGGTCGTACAACAAGCGCACAAAAAGCAAAAATAAAAGTCCTTCGGAAGTGCAAGCAACACTTTTTTGAGGGGGGGTAACTTTTTTTAAATAGCTTTTTTAAAAAAGAATAAACTGAATATCAATCAACTAAAAAACAGATCCGACTTTTGTCGGTCGGTAGTGAAAATATTATTATTTAGACTATTACACCGGTTTTATAGACTACCTAATTAGGTAGTCTATAAAACCCTATATACTTTTGTTTACTAAACTATTACAATCATAGAGGGGGTAAATATGACGGAATTAGGGTTTGAAACGTAAAAAGGAGCTGTCTTTCCGCGACAACTCCTTTTTTACTTTTCGTTGTAAAAACACCCCTCCGGTTGTGGTTACTTCACCTGTTTTCCTTTTTTCCTCCGGGTTCCGGCGTTTATTAAGTCATATACGACAGGCGCTGCCGCGAATACGGATGAATAAGTACCTACGCCGATACCTACCAGCAACGCAAAAGCAAATCCGCGAATGACTTCACCGCCGAAGATAAAGATAATCAGCAGCACGAAGATCGTAGACAGGGAAGTGTTCATGGTACGTCCCAATGTGCTGTTGATGGCGGAGTTGTACACATCTTTGATGGGACGTTTCGGATAAAGCGCCACATATTCGCGGATACGGTCAAAAACGATTACCGTATCGTTGATGGAATAACCGATTACTGTCAGAATGGCAGCAATAAAGTGTTGGTCGATTTCTAAAGAAAACGGCAGCACTTTATACAGCAGCGAATATATGCTTATCATAATCATGGAGTCGTGGAACAGCGCCACTACGGCAGCCGCGCCGAATTGCCAGTTGCGGAAACGTATGAAAATGTAAAGGAACATTACCAGCAAAGACAACAGTACGGCAACCACCGCATCTTTTTTGATGTCGTCGGCAATGCTGGCGCCCACTTTCTGCGAATCCATCAGGTTATCGCTGCGAAACTGCTCTAACGTTACATCATCATCCAGCAAAATCTTCGATCCTTCAAACAAACGGGTTTCCACCACACTGTCCACATTTTGGAATAAGGCGCCTTCATCGTCCATCAAGTAATCGGTAGTGATTTTTACTTGCTTATCGGATCCGAATGTTTTGATTTCCGGCGTGTTGTTGTCGAAAGCGTTTCTCAGGGATGTCTGCAATTCCAGCGTGTTCACCGTTTGGTCGAAACGCACGGTATAACTGCGACCTCCCGTAAAATCAATGCCCATGTTGAATCCTTGCAGTATCATGGAAATCACCCCTACGGCAATAATCGAACAGGATATGATGTAGGCTTTTTTCCGGAAATCTACGAAATTGTAGCGCGCTTTGCTGAAAACATCGGCGGTGAAAGGAATAGAGAGTTTAATGGGTTTGTTGGCGTTCAGCATCCGTTCAAAGAGCAAACGGGAAATGAAGATGGAGCAGAACAGCGAAGTGAGGATACCCAGCACCAGAGTGGTTGCAAAGCCCTGTATGGGGCCTGTTCCGAAAAAGAACAGCACTATGCCCGTAAGAAACGTGGTGACGTTACCGTCAATGATGGCGGAATATGCATTGCGGTATCCGTCGGACACTGCAAGCCGTATGCCTTTGCCTGCCCGCAGTTCTTCCCGGATACGCTCGAAGATGATGATGTTGGCGTCGTCTGCCATACCCAGCGTAAGCACGATACCGGCAATGCCCGGCAACGTAAGCACTGCACCCAGCGAGGCAAGTACCCCCATCAGGAAGAACATGTTGACTATCAGGGAAATATCGGCAATCACCCCTGCTGTGCTGTAATAAAATGCCAAATAAATCATCACCACAATGAGCGCCATCACAAAAGATATGATGCCGGCGCGAATGGATTCCCCACCCAGCGTGGGACCGACCACTTCTTCCTGTATGATGGTGGCTTTGGCGGGAAGTTTACCCGATTTCAAAATGTTGGCAAGATCGGTGGCTTCGTTGATGGTGAAATTGCCGACGATTTGCGATCGTCCGCCCGTGATTTCCTGATTCACCCGCGGGGCGGAATAAACGCTGTTGTCCAGAACGATGGCTATACATTTATTGATGTTCTCTTTCGTCATGCGCGCCCATATCTGTGCGCCTTCGCGGTTCATTGTCATAGAGACCTCCGCCGAGGAACCGCCCTGCTGGTTAAAATCGGCGCTGGCAGTCGTAATAACGTCGCCTTCCAGCGGAGGACGTCCGTTGAATCCTGTCTCCTTGATGGCATGAAGTTCCAGCAAATCCGTCCCCTTACCCGTTTCCGGGTCTGTCCACACTTTCACTGCCCAGACAAAACGCAGATTTTGCGGGAATACGTTACGGTCCGACTGGAGCATCCTCAGATATGCGGATACTTTGGCGGTGTCTTTCAAAAATACTCCAGCTATCACAGAACCTGACGAAACGGGGATAGCCTGTCCGGAGTTACGCACTGAAGGCATCTGAGAAACCAGCAACGAGGTCAGCGGATAATCCCTTGAAATGTCACTCTGCAATTGTGCACTGTCTGCGGTTGTCCCGGCATTTTCCTGCGACAAGCGTTGCAGCAGGCTTTGCGTGGAATCCTCGACAGCGGTTGTTTCCTGCGCAACAGGTTGTGCCGCCGGAACAGAATCAACAGCAACCGGCGCCGGTGAGATTTTCTTTTCCAGTTCCCTGATTCTTTGATCGGCCACGCTCAAATACGGAGAAACTTCGGAAATGTCATAGGTTTCCCAAAATTCCAGATTAGCGGAGCCTTGCAGTAATTTACGCACCCGTTCGGGTTCCGTCACGCCCGGCATTTCCACCAATATGCGTCCCGACGTTTCCAACTTCTGGATGTTGGGTTGCACCACGCCAAACCTATCAATTCTGGAACGGATGATGTTGAAAGCATTTTCGACGGCGCTGTTCGATTCTCGGCGCAAGACAGACAACACGTCGTCGTTGGAAGCGCTGAAACTGATTTTGTCGCTCAGTTCCGGAGTACGAAAAATGGCGGCTAACTGCGCATTCGGGTCTATTTCGCGAAACGCTCTTCCAAACAGGGAGATGAAGTCGTCCTGACTGTTTTGCTGCATCTTTGCCGCACGAACAAGCGCGTCCTGAAAGGTGGGGTCGGGGTGGTAGTTGGACAATGCCTTGATAACGTCCGCTACCGACACCTCCAAAATGACATTCATGCCGCCTTTGAGGTCAAGCCCAAGATTGATTTCACGCTCCTTACATTCCCTGTACGTGTAACTGCGCAACCACAAAAAGTTGTAGATGGGCGTATTCGACAGCGAATCCAGATAATAATTTTGCTTTTGGTAATCTCCCGCAGCATACGTTTTGGCTTCTTTTTCAACCCTGCGTGTCCTCCATGTGAACAACAACTGATACAGGCACACCAACGCCATAGCTACGGCAAATGCCCTGATGATTCCCTTATTCTGCATAATATACTATAAGATTATTTTACAACAGATTAATGTTTGTACGTTTTTTAAAAAATTGAGCGCAAATATACATCTTTTTTCCCGATCACAGACATTCGTCAAGAATATTTAATCGGATGAGTGATTTTTTAATCCCAAAATCTGCTCAATGACAACGGGAAAATAAGCATATTCCAGCGCATGTATCCGTTTAGCAAGCGTTTCCGGCGTGTCGTCCGGCATCACGGGACATCTTGCCTGCAAAACAACAGCGCCCTCGTCGTAACGTTCGTTCACGTAATGCACAGATATGCCCGATTCCTTTTCACCGGCGGCAATCACAGCGCGGTGCACATGATCGCCGTACATCCCTTTTCCCCCGTATTTGGGCAGAAGAGCCGGATGAATATTGATCACTTTTTGCGGGAATGCACGAAGGATATGATCGGGCATTTTCCACAGGAATCCGGCAAGAACGATTAAGTCCGGAGAAAGCGCTTCCAACCGGCGCAATATTTCTTCGGAACGGAAAAACGCCTCTTTGTCGAACACAACGGCGGGAATATCCATTTTCTCTGCTCGTTTCAGCACGTAGGCGTCAGAACGGTTGCAGTATATCCCAATAATGCGGGCAGTCCCTTTTTCCTTAAAATATTCTGCAACCCGCTGGGCATTTGACCCCGATCCGGATGCAAAGACAACTAATCGTTTCATTGCTGATATTTTTTTTCTAAAAAAAATCAAAAGTATTATTTTTTCTAAAAAAAATCATATTTTTGCGGTTTAATTACGAAATATGTATGATAACCGATATAATTTGTCTGCAACAAGTGACTGGCGAGAGCAGCGAAGTAATGCGGGAAATGATTGATTTGTTCCTCGGGCAGATTGAGGAAACAGCCAAAGAATTGGAAATTTTGTGGAAAGACGGCAACTGGACGGAAATAAGCCGGTTGGCACATAAGATGAAATCTTCCTCGTTGGTCATGGGCGTGGAGCCAATGGCTGCCGGTATGGCTGAATTGGAGATGCTGGCAAAAGAGAATCATGCGGAAAAATGCAGGGAACTCATCAATATGTTTCATTCATTGGCAGGCAGAGTAAAAACGGAATTCAACAGTCATTTGGCGTCTTTGTGATAGAAACTTTAAAATCTTTGAAATATGTTGGAAATTAACATGATAGATGACATTTACGAAGTGAAATTTAAAGACACTCATAAATTGAATGTTTTTATGAGCGAAACGATTAAATCTTCCGTTTCCAAGTTGTTCTCCGCCTCAGGCGTAAAAGTACTGATCAACTTGGAAGATATCCATTTTCTGGACAGTTCCGGATTTGCTGCATTTCTGTCCCTTTCCAAAGAAGCATCCAAGACGGGAGGGCAAATTATTTTCTGCAACATCAGCGAATCGGCAATGAGACTTTTCAAGGTACTGCAACTGCATCAGCCGCTTTTGCTTGTCGGCAGCAGGGAGGAGGCGTTGCGATCTTTCCGCTGAGATGACATTCGGCGGTTATTTCCGGTATTTTGTCGAATTAGCCTATCAAGGCGCACCTTTCTGTGGATGGCAGGCGCAATCTAACGCCGTCACCGTGCAAGGAACGCTGGAACAGGCGCTGGAGATGCTGTTGCGTGAAAACGTTCGCCTGACGGGAGCGGGACGTACCGATACCGGCGTACATGCCTCATTTTTTATCGCACACTTCGATTCCGTTGCCAATGACCTGCATACGAAACCGCAATTGATACGCAGTATCAACAGTATAGTACCCAAAGAAATAGCCGTTTATCGCATATATCCCGTTGCCGCCGATGCACATGCCCGCTTTGACGCGCTTTCGCGAACCTATCTGTATCGTATCGCTACGGCAAAAAATCCTTTCACCGCCCATCTTGCTTATCACTTGTATCGCCCGCTGGACATGGACAAAATGAACGAAGCGGCAAAAATCCTTACAGGTTACACTGATTTTACGAGTTTCCGCAAACTGCATGGCAACGAGACAACCAATCTATGCAACATTCTGCATGCACAATGGACGGAAGATGCCGGCAACAGGGAACTGCACTTCACCATCGCCGCCAACCGTTTCCTGCGCAACATGGTGAGAGCCGTTGTGGGCAGTATGCTGGAAATCGGATCGGGAAAACGAATGCCCGAAGATATGAGACGCATTATTGAGGCTAAAGACAGGAATGCCGCAGGTATGTCCGTACCGCCGCACGGGTTGTACCTGACGGATATCGCATATCCCGCAGAAATGTTGAAATTCGGGGAAACGGCACTATACGACAAGTCTTGCCGCGACACAAAACCAAAAGGTTGTCCGGAAATTTGACTTTCCAAACAACCTTTTTTCATCATGAAAATCAAAATTATGCTTTCCCTGCGCTACCTAACACATCGGTTACTTTATGCATGTACAGCTCTTTCAGCGAATCGCGGGCAGGTCCCAGGTATTTGCGCGGGTCGAACTCGGCCGGTTTAGTGGCAAACACCTCACGGACGGCGGCAGTCATTGCCAAACGACCGTCACTGTCAATATTAATCTTACAAACAGCTGATGCGGCAGCCTTGCGCAATTGCTCTTCGGGAATACCTATGGCGTCTTTCAACGCTCCGCCATATTTGTTGATGACCGCTACTCTGTCCTGCGGTACGGACGATGCGCCGTGCAACACAATAGGGAATCCCGGGATGCGTTTCTCTATCTCTTCAAGAATATCGAAACGCAACGGCGGCGGCACCAAAATACCGTCGGCATTGCGGGTGCACTGTTCGGGTTTGAATTTGTTGGCGCCGTGTGAGGTGCCGATGGATATAGCCAGCGAATCTACGCCTGTCTTTTTTACAAAATCCTCCACTTGAGAAGGTTCCGTATAAGTGTGGTGTTCCGCTTTCACATCATCCTCAATACCTGCCAATACGCCCAATTCACCTTCAACGGTGACGTCGTATTTGTGTGCGTATGCTACCACCTTTGCGGTTTCTTCCACGTTTTTATCATACGGGTGATGCGAACCGTCAATCATCACCGACGAAAAACCGTATTCGATGCACGACTTGCACAGTTCAAACGTATCGCCGTGGTCAAGGTGCAACACAATGGGAATGGCATATCCCAATTCTTTGGCGTATTCCACCGCACCCTGTGCCATGTAGCGAAGCAACGTCTGGTTGGCATATTTGCGCGCACCGCTCGAAACCTGCAAAATTACGGGCGATCTCTTTTCGACACATGCGGCAATGATCGCCTGCAACTGCTCCATGTTATTGAAGTTAAATGCCGGAACGGCATATTTTCCTGTGATGGCTTTGGCAAATAATTCTTTTGAATTAGCTAAGCCTAAATCTTTGTATGAAACCATATTATAATATTTTATGAGTACTAAAATTACAGGACAAAGTTAATAAAATATTTGTCCTGTCTTACCATTAATTGACAACTTATTTGGATGAACGGCAATAAAAAGAGTGCGCGATTTGCATAACACCCTCTTATTCCGCAATTTAACGCGGCGCTTATTTCCTGTTGCCGGCGTGTCCTCTGAACACACGCGTGGGCGAAAATTCTCCAAGGCGATGTCCTATCATGTTTTCGGTGACGTACACGGGAATGAATTTGTTTCCGTTGTGTACGGCGATGGTGTGCCCCACGAAATCGGGTGAAATCATGGAACGGCGCGACCATGTTTTGATTACGGTTTTCTTGTTGGTTTCGTTCATTTTCAGAACACGTTTTTCCAACTTATAATCAATGAAAGGACCTTTTTTTAAAGAACGGCTCATAGGTGATTATTTTTTTCTACGTTCAACAATATATTTGCCGGAAATTTTTTTCGGGTTTCGCGTTTTGTAGCCTTTGGAAGGGATACCTTTGCGCGAGCGCGGGTGTCCGCCCGAAGCGCGACCTTCGCCGCCGCCCATTGGATGGTCAACGGGGTTCATGGCGACGCCTCTGGTACGCGGACGGCGACCCAGCCAGCGGTTTCGTCCCGCCTTGCCGGATTGTTCGTTGGAATGGTCGGGGTTGCTTACCGATCCGATGGTGGCTTTGCAGGTGACCAGCACCATCCGCACTTCGCCCGATGGTAATTTCAGGTTGGCGTATTTACCGTCGCGGGAGAGCAGTTGTGCATACGTGCCTGCGCTACGTGCCATTGACGCGCCTTCGCCCGGACGGAGTTCGATATTGTGTACGATAGTGCCCAGCGGAATATCCGACAGGTAGAGCGTGTTGCCTATTTCGGGCGCTACGTTGCGTCCTGCTTCGATTCTTTGCCCCACTTTCAGTCCCACGGGCGCGATGATGTAACGTTTTTCGCCGTCGGCGTATGATACCAGTGCGATACGTGCGCTGCGGTTGGGGTCGTACTCGATGGTTTTCACCGTGGCGGGGATGTTTTCTTTGTCGCGCAGGAAATCGATGATGCGCAGCCGGCGTTTGTGACCGCCGCCTTTGTAACGCATGGTCATTTTTCCCGAATTGTTACGCCCTCCTGATTTTTTGAGGGGATAGAGCAATGATTTTTCGGGAGTGGAGCAGGTGATGTCGTCGAAGGTGGTGACGATTTTGTGCCTTTGTCCCGGTGTGGTAGGTTTATATTTCTTTAATGCCATAACCGTTTTAGATGTTACTGTAAAAATCAATTTTTTCGCCTTCTCTGACCGTCACGATCGCTTTCTTGAAGGCATTGCTTTTGCCGGAAATGACGCCCGACCGCGTGATGCGCGACTTGTTTTTGCCCGCATAACGGATGGTGTTCACCGATACAACCGTTACGCCGTACATTTCTTCGATGGCTTTGCGGATTTGCAGTTTGTTTGCCGTGCGCTCCACATAAAACCCGTACCGGTTCAGTTTTTCCAGACCGTTCAGTTTTTCCGTATTCACCGGCTTCAAAAGTATCTCTGATAATGTTTTCATCTTCTTTAATTGGGTTGATCAGTGTTGGTATTTTGTTGCAGTCCGCGGATGGAACTTTCGCAGAAAACGAGTACGGATGCGTCCACGATGCTGTACGTGTTCAGTCCCGAAAGGGTGACAACTTTTGTCTTTTGCAGATTCCTCGCCGACAGGTAAATGTTGTCGTTGTTTTCCTGCAGCACGAAAAGAGATTTTTTGCCGTCCACTTTCAGGTTTTTTTGTACCTGCACAAATTCTTTCGTTTTGGGTGTTTCAAACTTGAAGTCTTCCACCACTACGATGCCGTCCGTTTTCGCCTTGTAACTCAGTGCGGACAGGCGCGCCAATTGCTTGGTTTTTTTGTTCAGTTTGAACGAGTAATCTCTCGGCTGAGGGCCGAAAATGGTGCCTCCACCTACGAATACAGGTGATTTCAAACTGCCCGCACGCGCTCCGCCGGTGCCTTTCTGACGTTTGATTTTGCGGGTGCTGTGCGCATTTTCCCAGCGTTCTTTGGTCTTGTGTGTGCCTTGACGCCGGTTTGCCATGTATTGCTTCACGTCCAGATAAATGGCGTGTTCATTGGGTTCGACGCCAAAAACGGCATCATCCAGTGATACCTTCCGTCCGGTATCCTTCCCTTCAATATTATATATTGCTATTTCCATTTAATATTCAATGATTAAGATTGAACCTGTGGCTCCGGGTACGGAGCCTTTCACGACCAAAAGATTTTTGTCTGCTATCACTTGCAGCACCAAAAGGTTTTGCATTTTCACGCGACCGCCTCCCTTGCGTCCCGCCATTCGCTGACCGGGGAACACGCGCGAAGGAAACGACGATGCACCCATCGAACCCGGCGCTCTTAGACGGTTGTGCTGACCGTGTGTCGCACCGCCTACGCCGCTGAAGTTGTGGCGTTTCATCACTCCCTGAAACCCTTTCCCCTTCGACGTCCCGACAATATCTACGTAGTCGTCGGGGGCAATCTTGCCCTCCATGTCGGCAAGGGTAATGGTTTGACCCGGTTTGTAGTCGTTCACATTGACGGTGTCTTTGCGAAACTCTATCAACACCCGTTTCGGAGAGGTTTTTGCCTTCTCGAAATGCTTCTTTTCTGCTTTGGGCGTATTTTTCTCCTTCTTTTCACCGTAACCCAGTTGCAGCGCGTTGTAACCGTCTTTCTCTACGGTTTTGATCTGGGTCACTACGCAAGGACCCGCCTCTATGACCGTACACGGAAGATTTTTCCCTTCCGGCGTAAAAATAGAGGTCATCCCTATCTTTTTTCCTATAATTCCCGGCATTGTTCAAATATATTTTTAATGAATACTGAAGTGGATTTCATCATGCCTGCTGATTCCCCACCCGAAATACGCCTATCCCTGTTTTTGCCGCAACCACAATGGATACCGCCGATAACACGCACATTCGTACCTCTGTTTTACTTAAAAAATCGGAGCGCAAAGGTACGGCTTTTTTTTAGATAAACAACATTCGATTAAAAAAAAGGCTAAATCTTTTTGCTCTGGGCAGCAATCCCCATACTTACAATCGGACTTATACAGAACCAATGGCTATTCCGGGGTTGAGGGTCTGTTGCGCTTTTTCCCTGCAAAATGACATGAAAAACCTGTGTTTTCCAAGCGCGTGAAACAAAAATCAAAACCACCCTGTCGCGCTTGCTGCTGTACTCTTGGGTACAATTGCTATCTTTTTGGTTTTTAAATACTTATTAGAAAATCCTCATGGATAAATACCTCATTTGACGTATCATATACTCCTGATGCTCGGAATAAAAATATGAGGTGATCATAATATTTTTTCAAAAAAATTTGGTGGATTAAAATAAAAGATGTTACTTTGCATTTCAAAGTACTTTTGTCATGAATCAGAATAAAGAAGACCTCAAACAAATACGCGCAATGATGGAACGTTCGACAAAATTCCTGTCGTTGAGCGGATATTCGGGAATAGTTGCCGGAGCAA
>JAISWR010000032.1 GCA_031270985.1 Bacteroidales bacterium
CGTCGGCAAGCCGTTTTCGTAAACACTGACGTCTTCACTCGGAAGCCCGATAGAAATTTGACGGGGACCGTTGGCATTCGAAGCGTTGAGCATTACATTGCGCTCGCTTTCCTTGACGGGTTTATTGGACGTGGAATCCGCTTGTGTTGTTTCCTGTCCTTTTAAAAGACATACATTCGACAGTGCGATTGTACAGAATAAGATAAGTTTTACATGTGAACTCATGATAATTATAAATATAAAGTTAGACATTGCTCTGCAAAAGTATTGCAAGAATTTGAAAGTTGATTCTCCGGGTAGTTGCAGGGTAAAGTTTCAGGTAGATGAATAAAATGCTTAATATATTGTTATTTAGACGAATAATTTTTATTCGAGATGAAAATAAGTAGATGTGGTGTGAAAGTTTTTTGTATCTTTCCTCTGTAAAAAAACTTTTTTTCATTGCTTGCGCTTGGAAAGCTGATGTTTTTCATCTAATTTTGCGAGTAATAAAACTGTATTATCAGATGAAAACAATAACCATTTTGGGGATTTTGCTCGGACTGTTTGGAATTAATCCCTGTTTCGCCGACGAGCGGGAGGATTTATTGCGTGAACTCGACCGGAAAGTGGAGGAACGTCCTTTGTATATGAAACGGAAAGAAGTTCGCATTGACAGCCTGAAACGTTTGCTGTTCACAAAATTGCCCTTAGAGGAGCAGTATCGTGTCAACAACCGGATTTACGACGAATATTATACGTATCGTTACGATTCTTCCATGATTTATGTCGCCCGCAACAAAACGATTGCAGAAAAGTTGAATGTTCAAAAATATAAAGATGAAGCGAATTTGCATTTATCCGTGCTTTTATCTACTACCGGATTATTTCGGGAAGCCATTGAAAATCTGCACAATGTTCAACGTACGCAAATAGACGGTTCGTTGTTGGATCTTTATTATACGACGTGTGAATGGGCTTATTGCTGTGCAGCGGAAATGACCGTAGGCACCCCTTATTCTTCCCTTTACAGAGAAAAAGAATATTTGTACGGCGATTCTGTTTTTGCTCTTTTGAAAGAGGGTTCTTTCCGGTATAATTACTTCAAAAGTAAAACATTGATGAACAGAGGCAAAATGGAAGAAGCCTTGCAGATACTGTTGGCGACCTATCCGGCCATGCCGGTCAATATTCGCCTGTATGCCATGATTACAAATGATATTGCAACCATTTACAGCAAGTTCGGGAATGAACATTCAGCCGAAAAATTTCTTATCCTTGCCGCCATTTCCGATATAGAATGTCCGTTGAAAGAAAATATGGCAGGACAAACGCTGGCGCTTTATCTTTTCAATCACTATCCGAAGGATTTAGACCGTGCCTACCGCTATATCCAGTGTTCAATGGAAGACGCCCGATTCTACAACAACCGGATGCGAATCGTACAAATATCGGAAAAACTGCCGGTGATTGTGCAGGCATACCAAACTCAAAGCGAGAGGGAAAAGGGACGTTTGTTTATTGCTCTGTCAGTCGTCAGTCTGTTATCGCTGTTGACGGTTGTGTCGCTGTTTTATACTTACAGACAAATGAAATTGTCGCACAAAAAACGTGACGAAACGGACAGGTTGAACAGGCAAATGCAATCACTGAACGCTCAATTACAGGAAACCAATCATACGAAAGAGGAATACATCGGTATGTTTATGGATTTGTGTTCTTCTTATATCGAAAAGTTAGATAAATACCGAAATATGGTCAGACTGAAAATCTCGGCTAAAGAGGTAGAAGACTTATACCGTACGGTATCTTCCTCACGCGCCATTGAAGCGGAATGGAATGATTTTTTCAACAATTTCGATACGGCTTTTCTGAAACTTTTCCCAACTTTTGTCAAGGATTTCAACAAACTGTTACAGCCCGACAAGGGTATTGCTTTGAAAACAAACGAAAAACTGAACATGGACTTACGCATATTCGCATTAATCCGATTAGGTATTTCGGACAGTTCCAAAATCGCTTCCTTTTTACGCTACTCCCCACAAACTGTTTACAATCACCGCACTAAAATCCGGAATGTGGCTCGCGACCGGAGCAGTTTTGAGAAACAGGTTATGGAGATTGGGGAATGATAGCAGTAGGCGGAAAACCGGTAAATTTGAACTTCTTCAATACTTTTATTCGGTTTGATTGATTTTCGGGCAATATTCCGCCTACTCGCTCAATGGTTTTTCTAACTTCCTGTCCTACCTGATTGTGCGTTTTGGAAGCATTGCCGGCGCCCTGTATTTGCTCATTTCTTTTCTTCGGCAAGCAATATTCTGAAAAGAGCGGTTCAAAATGGCAAAAAGTGCGTAACACGTTTATTCTTTTCCTTATCAGTGGCTTTTGTACGGCGCAAACCGGACATTTATCGCGTGGGCGCTTATCATGCTTTGTTGTTTTCGTTGATTTTGATTATTGCCGAATGATTCGGCAGAAAAAATCAATATGCTATCGAAAAGATTCCCACATGAAAGGCGGTTGCATTTCTTACAAAGATTTGTATATTGGAGGATATCAGAGATTTGACAGGTTACAGCGTTCTCGGATCGGTTACTTTTCCGGTTATGGCGGCGGCAGCGGCAACCAGCGTACCTGCCAGCAGCGTTCGCGAGCCGGGGCCTTGTCGTCCTTCGAAATTGCGATTGGAAGTGGATACGGCATATTTGCCCGCAGGCACTTTGTCGTCGTTCATTGCCAGACAAGCTGAGCATCCGGGCTGACGCAGTTCAAAACCGGCGGCTTCGAGTGTTTTGTCTAATCCTTCGGCGCGGATTTGGCGTTCCACGCTTCCCGAACCGGGCACCAGCCAGGCAACGACATCCGGATGTTTCTTCCTCCCTTTCACGAAGCCGGTGAAAGCGCGGAAATCCTCGATGCGTCCGTTGGTGCAACTGCCCAGAAACACGTACTGCACGGGGTGTCCGACGAGCGGTTGCCCGGGTTGGAAGCCCATGTACCGCAACGCCTTGTCGAAGGTGATTTTGTCCGTGCCACTCAATCCTTCTCCGGTGGGGATGTTGTCGGTGATTTTCATGCCCATGCCCGGATTGGTGCCGTAAGTAATCATCGGTTCGATGTCGGCGGCGTTGAAGACGCAGGTTTTGTCAAATGTTGCACCTTCGTCGCTTTTCAACATCGTCCACCGCGCGACGGCGTTGTCCCATTCAGTGCCCTTAGGTGCGTATTCGCGTCCCTTGAAGTAGGCGAACGTTTTTTCGTCGGGAGCAATCAGCCCACCGCGCGCGCCCATCTCGATGCTCATGTTGCACACGGTCATCCGCCCTTCCATGTCGAAGCTACGGATGGCGGAGCCTGCATATTCGATGAAATAGCCGGTACAGCCGCCGGCAGTCAGTTGCGCAACGAGGTAAAGCACCACATCCTTTGCGGTGACGCATTTGCCCAATTGCCCGTTGATTTCAATGAGCATTTTTTGGGGTTTCGGCTGCATGATGCACTGTGAGGCAAGCGTCATCTCCACTTCGCTGGTGCCGATGCCGAAAGCGATGCTGCCGTAGGCTCCGTGCGTGGAAGTGTGGCTGTCGCCGCATACGACGGTCATGCCGGGCAGAGTGATGCCCAACTCGGGACCTACCACATGTACTACACCCTGTTTGGGATTGCCCAATCCGAAACAGGTCACGCCGTGGCGGGCGGCGTTCCGCATCAGCGTGTCCACCTGCACGCGCGACTGTTCCTCTTTGATGGGCAGATGCTGGTTGAGCGTAGGCACGTTGTGGTCGCACACGGCAAAGGTCTGCCTCGGACGGGATAGCTTGATGCCGCGCCGTTCAATCCCCGCAAATGCCTGCGGACTGGTGACCTCGTGCACCAAATGGCGGTCAATGTATAACACGTCCGGCCCCCCTTCGATACGCTTCACTACGTGGCTGTCCCAAATCTTGTCGAATACGGTTTGCTTCATTTTATGATGAATTTGAGAACGCAAAATTAGTCAAAATATTTCACCCAGACAATCTGCAAATGCAGCCCTGAAATATATGGAACGTAATTATTTTCTATAAATGTTACATTCTTTACATCCCGTCCCGTAGGGCAGGGTATGCAAATCGATTAAAATTTCTCTTACAAAAATCATCTCTTTTCTCATCTAATATTCTATTAATGATGCCGTTATAAACACAGCATGCGAAGAAATTTATTTTTGAGTCTATTCTTCCATCTATTTATTTCATACATTACTTATATCAAGCAAGTTATATGTCTTTTTCATGCAAAAATTAGCAGAAAAAATTGAGACGGTTTGCACACCCTATCCTCAGGGATGACAGGTTAAAAATTTTTCATCATTTAAGCACTACCCTCCAAGCGGTTTGTATTTTTTCCCGCCGCCTTCAAAACCGGCGTTTTTGTAAAATTCCACAAAGGTAAGACGCATGGGGTGGACTAATGCGCCAAGTCCGCTCATGAAGATATTGAGTGAATGTCCGATCAGCAGGATGAGTAACATCACTATCCAGCTTACAACGGGTATATCTCCGCTTATGCTCACCGCGAGGCGGTTGAATACCAGACCCATCACGCTGCCGCTGATCCCCAGCGCGAACAGACGGATATACGACAGCAGGTCGCCCAGCAGTCCGGTTGCCATGTTATAACTGTTCCACAATCCTGTTCCGACATTGACAAGGGGATTGCGTCCGGGAGTGTTCAGCAGGAAGATACATATTGTTGCCGCTCCGACGGCGATGTAGCAGAGGTAACGCGCCATGTCCGGCGAGGGCATCCATTGCTTGTGCATCAGCACAAGTCCACCCGCGCTGAGTATCATCAGCAGCCATCCCCATGTTTCGAGCGAATATTTCCATCCGTAGCGGCGCACCCGCCCGACGGCTTTCACCACCATTGCGAATACAATCTGTACGCCGCCGATGATCAGCGAGAGGTTGAACAGGCGGTCGGAGTCGAGCATGATTTTTTTGAATGAGGCAAGCCACTGCCATTGCATGTCCGGCAAAGGGATGCCAAAAAATGTACCGCTCACCACGCCCAACACCATTGTTGCCGCGCCCAGACAGGCGGTCAGCATCAACAAGGGGCGCATGGAGGGCTTCATTTTGCGGCGAAGCGCAAGTGCGGCGATCAGCAACAGCAGCCCGTAGCCTGCATCGCCGAGGCACAAGCCGAAAAACAGCAGGAAGAACGGCGCAAAGAACGGCGTGAGGTCTAATTCACGGTAATTGGGCAAATCGTACAACTCGCCTATCGGCTCAAACAGGCGTGCGAAACGGTTATTGCGGAGCAGTACCGGTACGGAGTTGTCGTCTTTTTCCGGCATTTTGCCTTCAAACCATGCTTGCTGTCTTTCGAGGGTGAGCAGCAACTCCGGTTCTTTCGTCAGAGGCACCCATCCTTCCAGCAAAATCAGTTTGTCGCCTGCCTTCGTTTCGGCGTGCAACCGCACTTTCGACAGGTCTATGCTTGCGTTCGCCTGCCGCAAGGCTTCTTGCAGGCTGGCGACATGCGCCGTTGCCAACCGGTTCAATTGCCGCTCAACGTGCTGCGCCTCCGCTTGCGTTTCCTGCAAAGCGCGCCGTAACTGACTTAGCGACTGTGCGGGCAGATGCGCTCGCTCGGCGGCAGGTTCATTCTGCATATCCGCCGGACAGACGGCAACGAACCAAAGCATGCTTCCCTGAGCGGCAATCTCTATCGCGTTGAAATCGTCCCGCCATCCGGCTTTGAAGTCGCGGGCACGGCACGAGTAAAATCGCAGTTCGTGTCCCGTCGCTTTGATTTTGTCGGCCAATGTGCCGTCAAAATCACCCCACACCGCTATCCGTTCGATTTCTTTCCGGAGTTTTTGTTGCGTCGCCACAAGGCTGTCCTGTGCGGTTTTCAGCTGTTCGTACTGTGCTGCGACTTCTTCGGCGGATATCCGTTCTTCACTTTCGGAGGTAACGCCGGCTGCCCGTTTTTGCAATGCGTGGAGGGTGTTTTTCAGCACGCCGACGGCGTGCAGTTGCCTGCGCAAATCCACCGCGTCTTCGGGGATGCCTTTCTGTTTCTCCACAATGTGCACCACTCCCGCGTCGCGGATGCTTTCCACAAATTCATCATACGCCTTGTGATAAATCAGGAAACTGTATTTTTTCATTTTTTCCACCATAATGTTCCGTACATTTTATTCGTGAAATTACACTTTGTACAATCGGTACGTCCGGTATCCGTACACGGCTATCACCACGAAACAAACGAGCGGCAGTACGAACGACAGGTTTACCGCCGGGAAACCCGCGACTTCTTTCATGTCGATGATGCGCGCCTGCAACGGCGGAAGCACGGAGCCGCCCAGAATGGACATGATCAACCCTGCCGCGCCGAATTTGGCGTCGTCGCCCAGCCCTTGCAGCGCGATGCCGTAAATGGTGGGGAACATCAGCGACATACACATCGACACGCCCACCAGACAGTACATTCCCGAAATATCCCGCAACAAGATGACGCCGGTGACGAAACATCCCGCCGCAACAGCCAAAATCATCAACAAACGTCCCGCATTCAGGTATTTCAGCATGAAAGTACAGATGAAACGCCCGGCACAGAAAAAACACATGGCAACGATGTTGTACTGCTGCGACAGCACCTCAGCAGGCTGTTCTCCCATACCCTGCGCCATGAACAACCGCGTGCCGTACTGTATGATGAATGTCCAGCACATGATCTGCGCGCCCACGTAAAAAAACTGCGCAACAACGCCTTCGCGATAACGCGGCAGCGAAAAGATGCGTTTCAGCGTGGGCAGGAAGTTCACCTTGTGCTCCCGGTCGGCGTTTTTCGGCATCCGCGCGAAATAAATCAGCAGGAACATGCCCAGAATCACCAACCCGATAACAAGGTACGGCTTGATGAGTACCGATAAGTCGGAGGTTTTCAGGGCTTCAAATTCGGCGTCGGGCAGGATATCCCTTTGCGCTTCGTTCATCGGATTGAGACGCCTCTGTATAAAGTGCATCGCCACAAACATGCCTGTGAGCGAACCAATGGGATTGAACGCCTGCGCAAAATTCAGCCTTCGCGTAGCGGTGTCTTCGCTGCCCATTGAGAGGATATACGGATTGGCGCTTGTTTCGAGAAAAGACAACCCGCAGGTGAGAATGAAATAGGCAATCAGAAAGGGGTAATAATTGCCCGTCATCTTAGCGGGAAAGAACATGAACGCACCGAATGCATACAACCCCAGCCCCATCAGGATACCGGCTTTGTAAGAATATTTCTTGATGAAAACGGCGGCAGGGAAAGCCATAACGAAATAACCGCCGTAGAATGCCAATTGCACCAGTGCGCCGTCGGTGACGCTCATACGGAAAATTTTTGAAAAAGCTTTCACCATCGGGTTGGTGATGTCGTTGGCAAATCCCCATAAAGCGAAACAAGCCGTAATGAGGATAAAAGGGATGAGGTACGACACACCTTCGACGCTTTTCAAAAAGGGTGATTTTTTCATAGGTTTCGTGATCACATTATCCGTACAAAGGCCCGTATGCTTGGCATGCGCGGTAGTCTGCGCTTTCAGCGTCCATGCCGAACGCGTTCCATGCGCTGGGGCGGAAGATGTCATCTTCGTTCACATTGTGCATACATACCGGTATGCGCAGCATGGAAGCCAGCGTGAGGAGGTCGGCGCCGATGTGCCCGTAACTGATGGCGCCGTGGTTGGCGCCCCACTTGTTCATCACCGAATATACGTCTTTGAAAGCGCCTTTACCCGTGAGTCGAGGTGCAAACCATGTTGTCGGCCATCCCGGATCGGTGCGGGCGTCAATGATGTGGTACACGTCATCGGGCACGTCCACCGTCCAGCCTTCGGCAAGTTGCAACACCGCACCCAAGCCTTTGACAAGGTTCAGCCGTATCATGGTGACAGGCATGCCGCCTTTACTGAGAAACTTGGACGAATAGCCGCCTCCCCGAAAATATTCCCGATTGGCGGGCATCCATGTTGTGGCATCTACGCATTTTTTTGCTTCCGCTTCGGTGATTTCCCAGTAAGGTTTCATTGCCGGTTTTCCGTCTCTGTTTTGTTGTCCGCTGCCGTCCAACGATGCGGCGCCGGAGTTGATGAGGTGAATGATGCCGCCGGCTGCCTGCCCCGTAAGCGTTTTTCCCGTAACACGCTTTACGGCTTCGGGACTCCAATAAGTGCGTACATCGGCAAAGATGGATGCGCAGCCTGTGAGCAAATGCCCGAACAGCATAGCGACGCCGTTGAGGCAATCGTTTTCGGTGGCTACGATGAAGGCTTCACGGATGCCGTTCCAGTCAAAAGACGAATTGAGCAACGCTTCCGCAAAATCGCCGTTGGGCATGTGGTCTGTCCACTGACGCTGTCCCTGAAAACCTGCGGCAATGGCATTGTGCCCCAGCGCTTCCTCTTTAAAACCTAACTCTTTCAGCCGAGCATTGCCCGTCATCATGTCGCGGATGATGATGGTCATTTTCACGACGTATTCCCACAGTGCGTCTTTTTCGGCGCGTGTTTGCTTGTTTTCGGGCTTGTTCATGTCTTCACCTTCGCGGCAATGTTCCTTTGTCCATGCCAATGCCCCTGCAAATTCATCTTTGT
Source organism: Bacteroidales bacterium (assembly GCA_031270985.1). Taxonomy (GTDB): domain Bacteria; phylum Bacteroidota; class Bacteroidia; order Bacteroidales; family UBA4181; genus JAIRLS01. The sequence continues at coordinate 8,612 of JAISWR010000032.1, forward strand.
CGTAAATGCCTTCGTTCACGCGACGGATGATTTCCGACATATCGGCGTATTCGTTACGCATTCCCAGATATTCCCGAAAAAAATCGGGATTTACCATTGACCCGGCAATGCCCATAGACACCGAACCGATGGACAGGTAAGATTTTCCGCGCATGGTAGCCACCGCCAGCGCCGCTTTTGCGAAACGCAGTAACTTTTCTTTCACGTCGGCGGGAATATGATTGTCGCCAGCATCCTGCACATCCCGTCCATATATACCGAAAGCGGGAAGCCCTTTCTGTGTGTGTCCCGCCAATGCCGCCGCCAGATATACCGCACCCGGACGCTCCGTACCGTTGAATCCCCATATTGCTTTGACGGTGTGCGGATTCATGTCGATGGTTTCGCCGCCATAGCACCAGCAGGGAGTTACCGTAACGGTGATCTGGACGCCTTCACGCTCAAACTTTTCGGCGCACGCAGCCGCTTCCGCCACACGCCCGATGGTGCCGTCGGCAATGATACATTCTACGGAATCGCCGTCGGAATGACGCAATTCCGCACTCAACAGACATGCCACGCTTTTTGCCAGATCCATGGTCTGTTCTTCCAGCGACTCGCGCACCCCGCGTTGCCGCGCATCTATCACAGGACGTATGCCAATTTTAGGAATAATCCCTTTTAATCTTTTTGTATTCATAATCTTTTATTTACGCATAAGTATAACGGTACAAAAATAAAAAAAATCTTATTCCGAAATACAGTAAATACCAAAATTATCTCAAATATTTTTTATATTTGCAAAAAATATCAATTCGACGGATAGATTTGTCTAAGATATATACACATATTGTTATTTTATTTTTCTTCAGCAACGCCTCTTTTGCACAAAAGCAGCTTTCCGGTGTCATTAATCATTATGCCGCAGTAACGGCGGTGAGCGGAAAAACTGTAACGGTGAGCAGTGTTGGCGGTTTTTCAATGCATGACACAGTGCTATTGATACAAATGACGGGGGTTTCTCAAAACGGCAACTACATCTACAATGCAGGCAGGTACGAATTTCATGTCATCAGCGGAATCACGGGTTCCAATGTTGTGCTGTCCGTAGATGCGGGCGATTTTTCGCCCGGCACGGAACGTGTACAGTTGATACGTGTGCCTTCCTATAAAAGCGCGCGCGTGACGGGCGTTTTGACTTGCGATGCGTGGAACGGCACTACGGGAGGCGTACTGGTATTGCTGACGGAAGGGACGCTTGTCCTCGAATCAGATATAGACGTGAGCGCCAAAGGATTCAGAGGCGCAGGGCTGTCCGGCAGCAGCCCGTATTCCGGTTGCGTCTATTATACCGGCGCGGATTATCCTGCCGAAAATACCAATGCAGCCGGCTATAAGGGGGAAGGAAACGTAACGCAGAGCATATTGCCGAGAGGTAAGGGACGGGCATGGAACGGCGGCGGCGGCGGGAACGGCATTTATGCCGGCGGCGGCGGTGGTGGAAACGGCGGAAAAGGAGGACAGGGAGGCATTTCCGTCTGTTCTGACTTTGACAATATTATCTCTGCCGAAGGCGGGGATTATTATAAACGGTATGAGGAAGGAGGAGGGGAATCCTGGGTGAACCGCCTTTTCCCGGGTGGCGGCGGCGGAAGCGGGACAGGGAACAATACGCACGGCGGCAACGGAGGAGGATTGGTTATCCTTGCGGCACAAAAGATAGAATTTGCCAATGAGGCAAAAATCATTGCCAATGGCGGCGATGTTGTCGAAGGCGACGTTACGGTAGGCAATCTTAAATATGCGTCGGGCGGCGCAGGAGGAGGAGGAGGAGGAGGAACCGTGTTGCTTTCCGCTGTAGATATATCCGTTGCGCCCAACCGGACAACTGCCGCCGTAGAAGCAAAGGGCGGAAAGGGCGGCAACGCGGCAAATTACAATTGCAAATACGAGTTTCCAACTTCAGGCTCTTACGGGATAGGAGGCGGAGGCGGCGGCGGATTGGTTTTTCTGCAACACGATATAACGGGCTTTGTCCGGCTGGATAGCGGAAAATACGGTGAGTTGCGCGTCAATACCTGTATATTGTATAATTCCCATTCGCAAAAGGGCAGGACGGAATCCGAATTTGAGCTGCAATTAAAAGGCTTTGTACATAATTACATACTCATGCAGGACACCGCGTTGTGCAACAATGTCTCGACAACCATCAGGGCGTCCGAACCGCAAGGCGGCGGAGATACCTATGTGTATGTGTGGCAACGGGCATCCGATCGGAACGGTCCGTGGACAACTGTAGATTCCGCCAGATTGCATGTACACTACGCCACGCCGCAACTTGCATCCGGCACATATTACTATCGGCGTATTGTACGCGCCCAACAAACCATCGGAGGAACCACGCGTGATGTGCGCGACATCAGCATGCCCGTGAAAATCAACGTTGTCACACCCATTTCAAACAACATACTGACCACCAGAGATACGACAGTGTGCGGCGACTTGCCGTCGCTGCAAATAGAAGGCCTTTCCGCCACGGGGGCTACGGGCAATTTCATTTACCGGTGGGAAACAAGCGTCGAATCAGGTCAATGGACGCTCATACCGGAGGCTGTCGGACCGGATTATACCGTTCCGGTTGCCGTTGGCGCTCATAAATACCGCAGAATCGCCGTTGCGCAAGACGACCTGCTGTCCTGCTCTATTGCCAGCAACGAGGTGAGTATGAACGTGTTTCCCGTTATCGGCAACAATATCGTTACACCCGTACCTGCTGCCGAACTGTGCGAAGGTACGCCCGTAACGCTTGAAGGCGGAATACCGCTGGGCGGGAACGACGTATATAACTACCGCTGGCAAGCAAAGATAGCCGGCACATGGACAGATATGAGCAATACAGACAAAGATTTGCAAGCCGGCGGACATATCGGCGACCGTTATTTCAGGCGCATTATCACATCGGGTATGTGGAACTGTTGCATGAGCGTAAGCGATTCCGCTCTTGTGCGATACCACAGAATGCCGTCGGATGCAATAGCCGGCGCCGACCAGATTTGGAATTTCAAGTTTAAGCTACGATTGGATGCAACGCCCGTTTCTGTGGGCATCGGCACATGGGAATCCGCCGACAGCACCATTGTTTTCAACAATTCCGCAAACCCGTCCGCACAAGTTTCCCTGCCGGATACGGGACGTTACACCATACGGTGGGTAGTTTCCAACGGCGCTTTTTGTCCAGTCAAGTCGGATGAAGTGACGCTTACGGTGCGTGATATTTATGTGCCGGATGGATTTTCGCCCAACGGAGACGGTTACAACGACTGTTTCGGCGTATTGGGGATAGATAATGCCGAAAATTTTGAACTGATTATCATCAACCGGAATAATAAAGTGGTGTACAGCACTTCGTCTATCTCCGGCGGTTACCCTTATCCCTGTCTGTGGAACGGGAAAAATACGGCAGGCAAGGAACTTCCCGCCGACACCTATTATTACCGGCTTATCACGAATGCTAACAGAATAAAAAAAGGATATGTCACGCTTCGGAAATAAATCGGGCACCATCTTTTGTCTGTTGCTGACGAGTATCATTTGTCATGCGCAAAACGACCCTTTATTCAACCAGTACCGTTACAACGGGCTGGCGATCAACCCTGCGTCTGCGGGCAGCAGGGAAGCGTTAAACCTGTCCCTGTGTTACCGTTCGCAATGGTCGCAATTGCCGGATGCTCCCGTGACGCAAACATTGACGGGCGATTTCCCTTTGCTGAATCCTCGTATAGCCATCGGATTACTTTTTGTCAATGACAGGATAGGTATTTACAAGAAAACGGGCATATACGGCGCTTACGCTTTCCGAATCCCCGTACGCAACGGAAAATTTTCGCTGGGATTGCAAGGCGGGTTTGATGTGACGCGCGAAAACCAGCGTTCCATCAAACTGCTTGAATCAGGCGATCCGCTGTTTTTGGCGGACAACTACAAAGTGTTCATGCCCAATGTGGGAGCGGGGGTATTTTATCAAACGCCCGCGTTCTTTGCGGGATTGTCCGTCCCGCGCTTACTGCATTATGTGCCTTCTTCCGCCGATACCTACAAAAGTACGCTCGTACTCCGCAATGCCATGCTCTATAGTGGTTATACCCTTCCGGCAGGCGGCAATGTGAAAATCAAACCGTCCGTTTTGATGTATTTCGGGCAAAATATTTTTCTGGCGGATGTGAACTGCAACATATCTTTTTTGCCCGGTGAACTGCTGGAAATCGGCGCTTCCTACAGGAGTTCAAACGTGTGGGTGGTGATGGCCGAAGTCCGTATCCACCGGCGGTTCTGTATCGGCTATGCCTACGACCACGCTATGGGTACAGCCAATATTACCAACGGTTCGCATGAAATCATGCTGCGCTACGAGTTTCGCCATCAGGTAAATGCGGAAAATCCTTTATATCTGAGATGAAAACAGGCGGAAACATATTACCTGTATTGCTGTGGTTGTGGCTGTGGCTGCTTCCCGTTGCGGCACGGGACAAGGCGGATGGAGCCATTGTTTCCATGTACGAAATCACCCCTCTGCCTTTCAATACATCTTATGCCGACAATGTGGCAACCATTTCCGGAGAAAATGAATTGATTTACTGTTCCAACCGCAGGCAACATTTGCTCACGGGATGGTTAGACCGGAAAAACGAAAATTTGTTCCGGCTGTATCGAATCCGTCAAAAAAATTCGTTACACTGGGACGCGCCTGTTCCCGTGCAGGGACGGTTAGTAGAGAACGCTCATCTGGGGCCTGCCTCCCTCAGTGCGGATAAAAACACGCTGTACTTTACGGCAAACAGAGACAGCATCAACGGCATTTACGCCGCCCTCAGATCAGGCAACGCATGGGGCGGCACAACGCCGTTCACGCACAACAGCCCTCTGTACAGAACGGCTCACCCCTCTCTGAGCAGCGACGGGAAACGCCTGTTTTTCGCCTCCGACATGCCGGGCGGATTGGGCGGATTTGATATTTATTATTGCCAGTGGACAGATGCAGGCTGGGACGCCCCAAAAAATCTCGGTGCTGAGGTAAACACCCCTGCCGATGAACTGTATCCCTCCATACGTGGCAACGGAATGTTGTTCTTTTCTTCCGCCGGACACAATTCTATGGGCGGACTGGATATTTTTTCCGTCAAGGAAAGCCCGGACGGACGGTGGGTGAACCTGCAACCGGCGGATGACATCAATTCGAAGGCGGATGACGTTGCCTGCATTGCTTCCAACGAGGAAGGAACAGCAGGATATTTCTCATCCAACCGCAACGGGAAAAACATGAAAATATTCGGCTTCAAATCATTATTTTTTGACGGATGTAAAGAACAAATAGAAAACGATTATACGTATGAGTTTTTCGAGCCGTCGGTCATTGATTCGGGCGCCACCACCACGTTCTTTTACGAATGGTCATTCAGCGACGGGGCCGTCCTGCGCGGAGAAGCGGTAGAACACACGTTTGCCGCCCCGGGCGTCTATCTGATACAACTCAACGTCATAGATGCATTAACCGGTGAACTGGAAAGCCGTGCAGCAGATTATGAATTGGAGGTGACGGAAGAAGAACAGCCCTACATTACTGCGGTGGAAACAGCACGGACAGGCGAATCCGTCACGCTGGACGCCTCGCAGACACACCTGCCGGGCATCCGCATTGACGGTTATTTCTGGATGACGGGAGATGGCGGACAGAAAAAAGGCAAAACCGTCCAATACAACTATGTGGAAAAAGGCACTTACCGAATACAACTCGGCATCAAGGGCATACGGGAAAAAACGGGAGAAAGTGTAAATATCTGTACTTGCCGCAATATCACTATCCATTGAAAATTGACCCTGCCAGTATCCGCCCATAACCTGACAACGATAAAAGGGCACAACCGCATCAAAAAAACGATGAATGTGATCAAGTTTGTGGCACGCCATCAGGTCAAATTCTCGGACAGCATCCCCATAAATAGGTATTTTTGATTGATTTTTGGCATAAAAATACCTATAAGTAGGTATTGCATTATCTAAATGACACCTCTAATTTTGTGCCGTTAAATAAATATTCACAAATCATATAAAAATTAAAAACATGAGTAAAACAGGGATTTTTTACGGTTCATCAAACGGCACTACAGAAGGGATTGCGAAAAAGATTGCCGCCAAACTCGGTGTGGAACAAAAAGACATCCACGATGTCGCTTCCGCCAAAGTCAATGACTTGGATGAATACGAGGTATTGCTGCTGGGCAGTTCTACATGGGGAATAGGCGATTTGCAGGACGACTGGGAAAGTTTTATCAAAGTGTTGTCTTCGGCAAACCTGTCGGGAAAAAAGGTCGCCCTATTCGGATGCGGTGATTCTTCATCGTACCCCGATTCATTCTGCGATGCTGTCGGCAAGATATACCAAGTGGTAAAAGGCGTATCAACCGTTATCGGGTTCACTTCTACGGAAGGTTATTCGTTTGACGCTTCCGAAGCGGTGGTCGATCATCGGTTTGTAGGACTCATTCTTGATGAGGAAAATGAACGCAACCTTTCGGAAAAACGTATAGAGGGATGGATAGCAGAACTGAAAACGGAAATATGAGAGTCTTTACGTGTAAAGCATGTGCAAAGATACATGTCGAAGCAGGCAATGTGCTTTTCCATTTTTCCACGCCCGAAAAATTGGAGATATATCTGGAATATCTGGAATCCATTGATGTGTCCTATTATGCTACCGTCAACAGGAAAAAAGGGCTGAAAAAAGTGATCATTTTACCTATGGGCGATTTGCCTGTCAATCTGGCATTCACGGAGCAGGAATTTGAGTTGCTCAAGGAAATCATTCAGAATTACCTGGCGACGGACAGAAGCAAAAAAGCGTTTGTCACGTCCGAGGAATTACAGCAATTGAACCTGAACTGACCTGTCTTCCGGAAAGTTGCGGCAAATCAAAACGCCGCCGTCTGGTATCCGGTCATTCCGCGGAATGGCGTAAACTTATATTCCTGAGGGTGATTTCCGGAGTTGGCGTGTTTTCGTTTTTGTGCACAATGAGTTGTATCCGTTCGATGTCGTCCAGACGGAAAGCCTTCGGTTGCGGATGTTCGTACCAAAACGGCAGGAATCCCGGATACGGACGGGGCAGCAACAGCATTTTCACGGGTTTCAGGTCTTGCAGCGCAATAACCTGTGGTTTGTCGTCCGCAAGAGTGACGGTTGCACCGTATGCGTCGCCGTCCTTACCGATTAAGGATACTTCCATGCGTACGGGGTCTTTTCCCGAACCGGCGCGGATGACAAGTTGCGGGTACTCGTCCGTGCGGGATGCGACGGCAGCTATCTCCCGTGCAATAAAACTTTCCATTGCAAAGATAACGCCCGATCGGTCGTTGGCGGGTACAGGCGCGGACATTTGCAGCGCCGTTTCTCCGGGAATCATCGAATAGAGTGTTTGCGACCGGAATCCCCGCACGGGAGAAAAGAAAATGCACCGTTCCGTCTTTTCGGCGCTCAGCAATAGGATTTCGCTTTTTGCAGGCAACACCCTTGTTTGATAGGCATCGGGATTATAGTACGTCCATTGCATATCAGTACCTTCCACAGCGCCCGGGTAAATCAGTTCCCTGCCGGAAAGAAAATCCACTTTCAGCACATAGCGCAGTATGCCCCGCTGTATCAACGAATCGGGAATTTGCACCGTATAGCGGTATCGGTCTTGCGGGTGCATGAGTAGTTGAACGGGCATACGCCATCCGCCTCGCGAAACGCCTGTGAGTTGCACCACCGCCTGCCGTACCGGATGCGGCGTCACCACGTCAACCGTCACCTGAACGGGTTGTCCTTCCACAACCGTTTCCTGCGGCTGGTGCAGCACATACGTGGGAATATCCGTATCGCCTGCGGGTGCGAAAAACTCATTCATCGCGACGACGCCCGTTTTCACTTGTCTGCGTTCATCGACAAACGGTTTCACCGACAGGAGATAGGTTCCGGGAGTGACGGCGAATCGTCCGTTTTCGGCTTGACCGCGATAACGGTTGCCTTCGTTGACGCCCGTCACGAAAAAATTGCCGCCCAAATCGGGCAAACGAATTTCCATAGGATATTCGCAGTACTGTATCAGCACGTTCTTGATGCGCGGCGTTGCCCTCGAAAAAGGGTCGCGCACCCAAACGGCATCGGGGAATACTTCCAGCCGCCATTCGCCCTCATCCGTTTTGTCCAGAAAATATGCGCCGCGTCCGTTGTAGGACACTACCGGCGACGAACCGTAGCCGGCTATGGATTGCAGCGTCTGCAGATTTTCGGGTTGTGTCCGGGTGTGGTTGGTGTGGTAGAACAACCGGTCGGTCGCCAGTTCCGAAAGGTCGTCGCGGTAACTGATGGTAACGCCTTTTGCCGGTTGTCTTTTTTGATATTGCGGGTTGCGGAACAGCTCACCCGCAATTTTAAATCCGAGGGCTTTTTGCGGTGCGTACACGAGGTTGAGAAAATGCGTCTGGTATTCGGTGTTGGATGCGGCGATGGCATACGGGTCGTATGCAAACTGCGTCACCCAATGCATACCTGCTTCTTTGAACGACAATGCAATGGGCGGATACAGATACGATCGTCCTATATCGGCGGCGTCAAATTCATACACTATCTTCGCCTGTCCCGCAAAATACGGTTCATTACGGAAGGGCATGTCATAGGCATCCACATGTGGAAGGAAGTTGCCTTCGCGTTCAAATCCGGCGACCAATCCCGTGGGATACCACTGGAAAGTAACGCCGTCCGTACCGCCTTTGATAAAGTCTTCCAGCAGTCCGATGCTTTGCGTCACATTGTAGAAAACGGGTTTATCGCAACCTGAGGAACGAATGGCGGCACACATCTTTTTTACGAACAGCGTGGTTTCCTTTGCTTTGGAATGTCCCGGCTCATTGCACACCTCGAAAGCGATAATCATCGGATCGTCCTTGTATTTTTTGCCCGTATATGGATTTACATGATGAACGAACTGTTTCAGATAACGTTCCTGAGCGGCAATGGCTGCCGGTTCGGTATATACGTTGCCTTTGGTATATTTTTGGGAAAATCCGGGCAAAGGTTCGTTCGGCTCCGGGTATCCGTTACCCCAGTAGGCTATGGGTGTCAGCAGGATATGGATGCCGCGCTGTTCAAAGCGGTAAATCACGTAGTCCAGCAAATTCAGGTGTTCGTTGTCCAGCAGGTTGCCGTCGCCGTCGCTGATTTCACAGTCCCACACGTGGATGCGAAAAGCGTTAACGCCCATTCGACTGAGGTGATAGGCGTCAGCGTCAATCACCTGCTTGTGCGAAAATCCGTTGCGCGCTGTTTGCCGGTAGGCGTGTGCAAAAGGAAGGGTGTAGTTCACGCCCCAAAAATATGCTTCTCCGTTGCCGTCGCTCCATCTGAGTTTGCCTGATTGATCCACATATACGGGAGTGTGTTGCCGGGCAGACAACGCCATTCCCAATACCAGACATATTCCTAAAAAATACCATCTTTTCATTTTTCAAAGTTTTTTAAAAAGTACAAAATGTTGCAAACAAAATCGCAATAATGCGTCAATTATTTATTTTTTTATTCCACTGTTGTTGCATTATTCCGTATTTCCACCGTTTTCACGTCTGCCGGAAGGGCGATATCCGTATCTTTGACGGATATTCGCAGGGCGTCGTCCAATACAAAAGCCGGTCGGAAGTCATCTTCCGCAAAACTTGCAAATACGCGGTGAAAACGGATGTTGTGCGCATGACGGACAAAAAAGACGGAAGCGGGTATGGTGCCAAACATCCACGGTTCCGGATAGAGTTTTTCGTTCTCTGGCGGTGTCAGCGTTCCTTCCTCTTTGGAATAGCCTCCTTTATAGAAAATACGGATGTTGCTCAGGCTCACATCTTCAATATAATGGTCGGGGATGCCGCTGATGATGGATGCATAACGCGAGTCGGCGTTGTACACCGTGACGTTGTCTATGTTGATGCGGCGCATTTTTCCCACAGGCGTTCCTTCGGGGCTACGCATCCGTGCGCCCAGTCTGAGAAATATCGGCGCGTTGACGATGTCCCGCATGGTGATGTTGGAAATAGTGATGTCTTCCAGTATGCCGCCGTCCACTGTTTCGAGCGCAAGCCCGCGGCAACGGTCAAACACGCAGTTGGATACGGCGATGTTCCTGAATCCGCCGCTGGACTCCGTGCCGAATTTGATCCGTCCCGTTACGAAACCGTGGTCGGGCGCTTGCGGCTCGTCCCGTCCATAAGTGCCGTCGGCAACCGTCCCTTGGTCGTAACCGCTGACGAGACAGTTGGTGATGGTTACGTTTTCCGTGTCTTTGAAATAGCCCAACCCGTAACTGGCTTTTAGCACGATGGCGTCATCCCATGGCGTGTTCACCGTACAGTTGGATATACGCACGTTGCGGCAGCAGTCAATATCCAGTCCGTCTCGATTGGTGTCAATCAGCAGATTGTCGATGGTCAGGTTTTCGATGCCGGTTGCTAACAGAGCGAAATGCCCGCAATGGAGCATGCGTATATCCCGCATCACTACGCGGTTGCACTCTTTCAGGCTGACGGCTTTGTTGCCCACTCCTTTCAGACGGCTTTCTTCCCGTGTAAGCCCCGTTCCGCAGATGGTCCCCGTTCCGCAAATGGTAATGTCTTCTTCGCCGATTGCCCAGATCAGGCTGTTTTTCCAATGGCTGTGCCCGAAGTCCTGAAAACTGTTGTGTTCGTTGGGTTCGGCTTCGTCGTAACCAGCAGTGGCAGAAGGGAAGGCTGCCGTAATGGTGGCGCCCGCGTCCAGCATCAAGCGGATATGGCTTTTCAGGCGGATGGAATAACTCAGGTAGTTGCCCGCGGGGAGGTACACCGTTCCGCCTCCGGCAGCGCTTGCCGCATCAATAGCGGCATTGATGGCGGGCGAATCAATGGTTTTCCCGTCCCCCTTTGCGCCGTAATCCCGTACGTTAAATTCCCGAGCAACGGCATTGCGCGGTTGGTCATTTACCGGTACATCCCGCACGCCGCTCACGGATTGCGGTTGGTAGGATTGACCGCGCTCCGTTGCTTGAAACAGTTCCGGAAGCATGAAATAATGGTAGTCGGCTTTTCCAAACTGCCGATAAAAACAAAAATAATATTTTTCTCCCGCCTTTATGGGAAATTTTGCTGTGATTGCCGGAGCGTCGGTTTTTTTCCCCGATGAAAAAAATGCTGTGGGCGTCGTTTGACTGCGGGCGTCGGACAAACGTATATCCGATGCCGGCGGAACGCAGCCGTGAAACGTTCTCAACGCCATGCTTTCCCCGTAGTATAAAGTAAACGCATTGCCCTCCACACTGAACACATTGTCGCGGCAAAACTCCGGATTAAGCGCCGGCGCCACTTTGATGTCCTTCCCGTAAGCGCCGCCGTATGACCAAAACAGTTCCACGCCGTCCGGAATGTTTTCCGCGGTGGCTTCCGCAATGATACCGTATGTGTCGCCCAACGGAAGCGCCGTCACATGCAAAACGCCTTTGCCCAGCAGTTCGTGCTCTATCCGGTAGGTGATTTTCCCCTTGGACGGAGTGTTTTTTATCGAACGGACATCACTCATCCACACACTCTTGTCGCCTGCAATCAGCCCAAGTTTAAAATTACCCGCCATTTGCGGCAACAGGAAGCCAAATTCGGGGTATTTCTGCGCTTGCACCGTTCTGCTACCGTTTTGGTGTAAAACAATGTCAAACGCATTTCCTGACGGTTGCGCCGCGACAAGCGAAAAGGCACACATGGCAATGATTCCGGTTATGATTGGTTTTCTCGACATAGGTATAATTTTTTTAAATATTTGACACGACAAAGATAATATTTTTTTTGATTGGCCGTATTTGTTCCTATTCGTATTTTGATTATTTTTGCCGCTCGAAAAACGGCTCCGTAGTTCAGTTGAATAGAACGTCAGATTCCGGTTCTGAAAGTCACAGGTTTGAGTCCTGTCGGAGTCACTCGGTGAACACTGTAATCCGTTTGATTACAGTGTTTTTATTTCAAAAACGAAAAGATGGATTTTCATGTAACCGACAAGGGATATTACGGCACGTTCGGCGGCGCATACATTCCCGAAATTCTTTACGCCAATGTGGAACGGCTCAGGGAGACATATCTGCACATTATCGGCGAAGAAAGTTTCCGGAAGGAGTTCCGTGCGTTGCTGCGCGATTACGCAGGTCGTCCGTCGCCGCTGTACTTTGCCGCGCGACTTTCGCAGAAATACGGGGCGCGTATTTACTTAAAACGCGAGGATTTGAACCACACCGGATCACACAAAATCAACAACACCATCGGACAGATATTGCTGGCGCGACGTATGGGCAAAACACGCATCATTGCCGAAACGGGCGCAGGGCAACACGGTGTGGCTGCCGCTACGGTCTGCGCGCTGATGAACATGCCGTGCGTAGTGTATATGGGCGCAACCGACATTGCGCGGCAAGCTTTGAACGTTCGCAAGATAGAAATGCTGGGCGCCGAAGTACGACCGGTCTCCAGCGGCAACAAAACCCTGAAAGACGCCACTAATGAGGCTATTCGCGACTGGTGCTGCAACCCTGCGGATACCCATTATATCATCGGTTCCACCGTAGGCCCTCACCCCTACCCCGATATGGTTGCCCGTTTTCAGTCGATCATCAGTGAAGAGATACGCGTACAACTCATGGAGCGCGAAGGACGCGATTATCCGGATTACCTGATTGCCTGCGTTGGCGGTGGAAGCAATGCCGCAGGTACATTCTATCATTACCTGAACGATCTGCGCGTACAGATGATTGCCGTAGAAGCGGCGGGACGGGGTATCGATACCACCGAATCGGCTGCCACCATCCATCTCGGTCGCGAAGGCATCATACACGGAAGCCGTACCTTAGTGATGCAAACGAAAGACGGACAAATCATCGAACCGTACTCTATTTCCGCAGGACTGGATTATCCGGGCATCGGCCCCATGCACGCATGGCTGGCTGCCGCCAAACGCTTGGAAGTGCTGGCGGCTACCGATGACGAAGCCTTGCACGCCGCTTTTGAACTCACCGCCATTGAAGGCATTATCCCCGCATTGGAATCGGCACATGCGCTGGCTGCCCTTGCCATGAAAACTTTCCGCCCGGACGACGTGGTGGTGCTCACCATCTCCGGACGCGGCGATAAAGACATGGAAACGTATGCGGCACATTTCCGCATCTCTCGCGACATGTCGAAGAATAAATAAATATGTAGGCATAAAAATAATTTCCACATATTTTTGCATTTAAAAATTTTATATCTTTGCGGTTTAATCATCTTCACCATGAAAAAATTTGTCATATTTCTGTTCGCCTGTTTTTGCACATTCCCGTTGCTTGCGCAAGGAAGAGGCACATACAGCATATTGAGCATCAAAGGAAACATCATTGATCGGAAAACCGACAAAGAGTTGTTTATCGGCGATAAAGTGGATTTACAGACCGAATTCCGGTTCGGCGATACTTATGATGAGGCGGTGTTGCTCAGTCCGTCGAAAGTAAAATACTGGCTGAAAATGCCCGAATCCATGTTTGCCGCCCAACAGTTGGTGGTATCGTCGCAACAAGCGTTACAAACCGTACGCAGCCGTCCCATCCCTATGTCGGGGACACGCGGCGGCGCAGCGGTAAAATTAGCGTCGGAAGGCGTTTCTTTAGAAACACTCAAAGAATATTTCGGCGTCGATACTTTTTCCGTTATCGGCCCCTCGCTCCAGTTGCCCGTCACTGCCGCAGACCTTGCACAGTACCGTCTGGTAGTGCGCTACGAAAAAAACGGCGTGACCGACATCAAAGCCGACAATTTCACCCTGAGCAAATCCACATTAACGGACGGCGACCAGTCCCAAATCAAGGAATGTTATCTCCTGCTGGACAACGGCACAACTATGCAACCCGTCACGCAAATATGCCTGCTGTTCGTGGATGAAGAACGTTTGCTGAAAGAATTTTCCGCCTACCTTGCGGCATTGAACGCCAGAAAAACCAATACGGCAAGAACCCGCAAACTGTTGCAGCAATACTGCGTGGATATATACGGGAACATCGACCAAAGCAATCTGGAAAAAACCATCAACAAATTTTTCGGAAAATAACCCGTATTTTTGTACGGAAAATTTCGTATAAAGTAAAAGAACGAAAGAATGAATAACATTGCTTAAAACCAAACAAAAAATGATACGTTTATTTGCCAAAAACCATGTGTTTCATAACGGACAAAAATGGTTCGCCGTGTTGTTGCTGCTCGCAGGATCGCGTTTTGCGGCAGGACAGGATTTAATTGTGACCAACGCGGACGACAGCCTGAGATGCAAAATTGTGGAAGTGCAGAACGAAGATATACAGTTCCGCTTCGGATCGGATGGAAATTTGGTTTCCATCAAACGTTCCGAAGTCAAATCTTACAAATACAATTTTGAAGCCGCCCCTGTGGTGAAGAAATCGTCTTCCGGAACCGCAAATACAGGCAACGTTCAGTCGCGCGGAACAAAAAGCGCTTTTGCAAGGGACAAGGGCGGGATTTCTTTCGGCATCCGGACAGGAGCAAATATCGCCAACCTGAATCGTACGGCTAAAGTACCGGATGGAGTTCCCACGCTCAAATCAAAAGCGGGATTCCATCTCGGAGTAGTTGTTGATTTTCCGGTAAGTAACCTGTTTTCACTGGAAAGCGGTCTGGCATTTACCGGTAAAGGCACTTCCTATTCCTCATCCCAATCGGACAATTTAGTGATTGATGGTGTAAATGTCCCTTATATTGTCTCTGCCGATACCAAATTCAACTTGTCATATCTGGAAATTCCGTTGACGGCAAACTTTCATATCCACTTAAGCGACAAGGCGAAACTGCACTTCAATGTGGGGCCTTATCTGGCTATAGGCTTGGTAGGGACTGTTGACGGGACACTGAAATTATCCGCACTGGGAGAATCGGAATCCGTTTCATCATCCATCAATGTTTTTAATGAACCGTTGACTGTTTTGAGTAATGATTTGTACGAAAAAATGTTCGATGAACCTTTATATAATGATCTGACAAACACGGATAAAGGCGATTTAAAGCGATTGGATACGGGATTGACTTTCGGCGGCGGATTGAGTTTCGGTAAATTTTATTTCGGAGTTCAGTATGATTTGGGCTTGAACAACATGTCCAACTATCCGGAGGCAACCACTATCAAGTCGCGTACCTTATCCATACGGTTAGGTTACAATTTCTGATGCGGCGACGGACACACATATTGCTTTGGGCGCTTTTCCTCCATGCGGGAGTAAATGGACAACCCGCAGAGCCTATCCTGAAACTGAATTCGGAGTTTCACGTAAGAGGCGTCACGGCAATAGCCGCCGACGCCGGCGGACAATATCTGCTGACCGCTTCGGACGATAAAACCGCACGACTGTGGAACGCGCACACGGGGAACGCTTTGCGCGTTTTCCGTCCTCCCGTCGGCTACGGCAAAGAGGGTTGTCTCTATGCCTGCGCGTTGTCGCCCGACGGAAGCATTGCGGCAGTAGGCGGATACACAGGCGCTTCGTGGAACAAAGCCGACAGCGCTATCGTCACGATGGGCAACTGGCGCGGATACGCCAAACAGTTAAAATACAGCATCTACCTCTTTTCTACCACCACAGGAGAGTTGGTGGCGAATATTGACGGATCGGAAGCTGCCATACGCGACCTGAAATTTTCGCCCGACGGCGTTTATCTGGCTGCTGCGCTTGATGAAGCCAAAGGCATTCGCATCTACAAGGTGGGCGACGGCTCCGAAGTACGCAAACTGATTGGATTTGGCGGCGCTGTCCGCAAAATATCTTTTTCGCGTTCCGGAAGATTAGCCGTCGTTGCCGACGACAAGTACCTCCGGCTGTACAGCAAAACGTTCGGGTTGGTTACGGCTCAATCACTGGGCGGAAAACCCTCCGGCGTGGCTTTTTCGCCCGACGAATCCACCGTTGCGGTAAGTTATGACGGCTGGGCGAAAATCAGTCTTTTCCGCGCATCCGACGGCGCCGACGCCGGAACCTTGCAAACGCCCGCACCCGGCAATGCCGCTACAGTCGCCTATACAGCGACGGGTCTTGTCTGCTCCGGCGGATACCCCAAAGACAACAAATACCTGATTGCCGTATGGAACGGCAGTCGCAGAACGGATATTCTCGCTGCTTCCGGCGTCATCACAGACGTCTGCACGTTGCCTGACGGATCGGTGGCATACGGAACAGGCGCTCCTGAAATGGGACGCATCACCTCCGACCTCGCAACGCCATGGGACTGGGAAGAAAACAGAGACGGCGCCTATTTGCGGACGGCGGAAATTATCTCGGCACCGTTGCGGCAACGGGAACTGTTCCAGCTAAACGAAGACGGATCTCAAATCGGCTTGAACGGCGTAGGCAGAGATGTGTTGATTTTTTCGCTGACAGATCGCTCCTTCCGGCGTACGTCCAACATTTTTCCGAGATTTGTAGATAAAGCGCAGAATCTGAGCGTTATCGGATGGAAAGATGGATACAAGGTCACGCTGAACGGCAAAAGCCAGATAATCATGGAACAGGATGAAATCAGCCGTTGCGTGGACATCGCCAAAAACGGAACACGCATCCTGCTGGGCACCAGTCGCCACCTGATTTGTTTCAACCCGTCGGGCGATATTGTCTGGAAACGTCCGCTCACCGAAGAATGTGCCGCCGTAAAAATTGCGGGCAACGGACGTGTTGCCGCAACAGCGCTGGGCGACGGCACTTATGCATGGTTCGAAATGGAAGAAGGCAACCGCATACTGACACTTTTTGTCCACCCCGACCATAGACGCTGGGTATTGTGGACGCCTGCCGGATTTTACGACTGTGAGGTAGGCGCAGAAGAAATCATCGGCTGGAATCTGAACAACGGCAGAAACAAAGCCTCCGCATTTTACCACGTAGCACAGTTCAGAAGCACATTCTACAAACCCGAAGCCATTGACGAAATTGTAGGCGTGGAACGTTACGTCGCCCAAAATACCGTTATCCGCGACAGCCCGCAAACCGCCGATCAACTCGACCAACCATCACTCGATCAGGTATTACCGCCGGAAATACGCATCATCACCCCGCAACCGGAAACATCCGTGAAAAGCAACCAACTGAAAATAAGATACCGCGTAAGCACATCGGGCAAAGACTCCGTAGAATCGGTGAAAGTGCTGCTGGACGGAAGACCGGTGCAGTTACTGACCTCCGTCAGAGTGGGCGACAACGAGGTGACTGTGGATATTCCCGAACGTAACTGCGAAATATCCGTCATTGCTAAAAACAAATACGCTTCCAGCATTCCGGCTAAAGTGAAGTTGAAATGGTCAGGCGTAAGCGAAGAAAACATTTTCAAACCGAAATTGTACATTTTGGCTGTGGGGATCAGCCGCTACAACGAGAAAAGCCTTGCGCTTCGATTTGCGGCTAAAGACGCCGACGACTTTACACGCATCATGTCCAAGCAAAAAGGATTCCTGTACGGCGACGTATCTGTGAAACTGTTGACCGACGGCAACGGCAGCAAAAAGAATATTCTTGAAGGGCTGGAATGGATACAGCGCGAAACCACCAGCAAAGACGTAGCGATGATATTTTTTGCCGGTCACGGTGTTACGGACAACACAGGCACTTTCTTCTACATGCCGGCAGAAGCCGATATGAACCGTTTGCGCTCTACCTGCATCAACTATGTGGAAATCAAGCAAACAACGGCTGCCATAGCGGGAAAAGTGATCCTTTTCATGGACGCCTGTCATTCGGGCAATGTGATGGGGGCTACACGACGGGCGTCGATTGACCTGAAAGGCGTCGTGAATGAATTGGCAAGTGCGGAAAACGGAGTAATCGTGTTTACCTCGTCCACCGGAAAACAATACTCTTTAGAAAATCAATCGTGGAACAACGGAGCCTTCACCAAAGCTCTGGTGGAAGGCATTGATGGAAAAGCCGACCTGTTCCGCCGCCGGAACATATCGGTCAAAACGCTGGACGCCTACATCACGCAAAGAGTGAAAACGCTCACCAACGGGCAACAATCGCCCACCACTATTGTCCCGTCCAGCATCCCTGATTTCCCGATAGCAATTGTGTTATAGCACACTTGTACAGGGACGACACTTTATTTCATCGTCAGCAAATGGCAAAATAAAATAATTAATAACGATATAAAATATTTATTATGAAACACTTCATCTGTTTATGCGCGGGATTGTCACTGTGGGTTGCGGTTTGCGGGCAATCGGAACAACAAGCGTATCTCTTTTCCTATTTCAACGGCAACGGTGACGGGCTACATCTGGCATACAGCCATGACGGTTTGACATGGACAGCCGTAAAAAACGACTCGGTATTCTTGCGCCCCGTCATCGGTAAGGACAAATTGATGCGCGACCCCAGTATTGCCGTTGATGACCAAGGCGTATTCCACTTAGTGTGGACGTCCGGTTGGTGGGATCAAGGCATCGGCTATGCTTCATCCAAGGATCTGCTTCATTGGTCGGAACAAAAAAATATCCCTGTGATGGCTGATTTTGAAGGGACACGGAACACATGGGCGCCGGAAGTGTTCTACAACGGCGAAGATCAAACTTTTTACATCTTCTGGTCGTCCACCGTACCCGGCATGTTTCCGGAAGTGGCGACTTCGGACAGCGAAAAAGGATTGAATCATAGACAGTTTTATGTCACCACCAAAGATTTCAACACGTTCAGCAAAACACAAGTGTTTTTCAACCCCAATTTCAGTGTGATTGACGGGGCAATACTCAAAAAAGACGGGCGTTATTACCTGTTTGTGAAGAATGAGAACTCAAATCCTCCCGAAAAAAATATTCGCGTCACCTCAAATACACAAGCTGTCGGTTTCCCGACAACAGTTTCCGCGCCTATCACGGGAAATTACTGGGCGGAAGGACCCACTCCCTTGCAGGTGGGCGAATATGTGTATGTGTATTTCGACAAATACCGTAATCGGCAATATGGCGCGGTTCGGTCGCGGGATATGACGTATTGGGAGGATGTTTCGGACAAAGTGACTTTTCCGAAAGGGATACGGCACGGCACGGCATTTGCCGTCCCTGAAAGCGTCTTGAAGCGGTTGATACGTTAGCGCAACACGATTAAATGATTTATCCCGACAATTTTGAAGAGAAGATAGATTTTACGCACATTCGCGAAACATTAAAATTGTTGTGCATTTCACCGCTGGGCATACAGCGCGTGGACGACCTGTCATTCCTTACCTCGTTTGAAGATATTGACTTACTGACGGGACAAACCGACGAGTTCCGCAGGGTGTGCCTGATGGAAAGCGACTTTGCATTGCCTTTCTACCACGATCTGACGCGCATGTTCCACCATATTGCTATACCGGGCGCTTTTCCCGCTGTAGAAGACATAGCTGCGTTGAGTGTATCGCTGGAAGGCGTACGCAACACGCTTGCCTTTTTTCGCGGTAAGGATGCACAATATCCCAAATTGTGCCGTCTAACGGAAGATGTGGACTGTTTTCCCGACGTCCTTAAAGCCATTGAACGGCTGATTGACCACAACGGCGCTATCCGCGACAATGCCTCACCTACACTGGCAGACATACGGAACGAAATCACCGCTAAACAAGCATCCGTATCACGCACCATGCAACGCATCCTTAAACAGGCGCAAATCGACGGACTTGCAGAGGAAGGAACGTCGGTCGCCATACGTGACGGACGCGCCGTAATTCCCGTCAATGCCTCGCTCAAACGCAAAATCAACGGCATTATACACGACGAATCGGCAACAGGACGTACATCGTACATCGAACCTGCCGAAGTCGTCACGCTCAACAATGCCATCCGCGAACTGCTGTTTGCCGAGCAGCGCGAAATAGTCCGTATCCTCACCGCCTTTGCTGACCTCCTCCGCCCGCACCTTGACGGGCTATTCCACGCTTTCAATTTTCTGGGCAACATGGACTTCATCTGCGCAAAAGCCAAGCTGGCGCTCAAACAGAATGCCGTAAAACCGATATTTAGTCCACAGCAGTCATTCGACTGGATACGCGCGGTAAATCCCGTGATGTACCTGATTTTCTCGAAAGAATCACGCGAAAAAGAAATCGTACCGCTGGATATTTCCCTGACGCAGAAACACCGCATTCTGTTGATTTCTGGGCCAAACGCCGGCGGTAAAAGCGTCTGCCTGAAAACAGTGGGACTAATACAATATATGTTTCAATGCGGACTGTTGATACCCATGTCCGAAAACTCAGAAATAGGATTGTTTAATGCCATCTGTATCGACATCGGCGACGAACAGTCCATAGACAACGACCTGAGCACATATAGTTCGCATTTGTTGAACATGAAACAGTTTATCCGCCATGCCACACCCTGCACCATGATACTGATAGACGAGTTCGGATCGGGTACGGAACCCGTCATCGGCGGCGCCATTGCCGAAGCCGTTTTATCCGACCTCAATGCAAAGGGCGTATGGGGCGTTGTCACCACGCATTACAGCAACCTCAAATATTATGCATCTTCCGCAGAGGGCATTGTCAACGGAGCCATGCTGTATGACGCACAACGCATGCAGCCGCTTTTCCGGCTGGAAACGGGTAAACCGGGCAGTTCGTTTGCCTTTGAAATTGCTCGCAAAATCGGTCTTCCGGAAAACATTCTTGCTGAGGCTGCCGAAAAAGCAGGTCGCCCGCATGTTGATTCCGACAAACATCTGCGCGAAATAGAACGTGACAAACGTTACTGGGAACGTAAACGCGACGAGATACGCAAACACGAAAAGCTGTTGGGCGAACTCTCGGAAAAGCAACTGACCGAATGGAAACAAATCGAACACGAGCGCAAAAGCATCATTGAACAGGCGCGGATAGAAGCCCTGCAAATAGTCGCCGGCGCCAATCGCGCCATCGAAAACACCATCCGTACCATCAAGGAAAGTCAGGCAGAAAAAGAAACAGTTCGGACAGTCCGCAAAGAATTGGAACATTTCAAAGAACGGGTGAACCAAATCACAAACGACGAGGAAGAAGTCGAAAAACAGAATGACGCAAATGACAAAACGTTTCGCAAAGGAGACATGGTGCAGGTAAAGGGACAGGATGCGGCAGGCGAAGTGATGGCAGTCGGCGGAAAGACTGTCACCGTGGCGTTCGGGCAATTGCTGAGCAACATCTCCGCAGAGCGCTTAGTGAAAATCTCGAAAAATGAATACGGAAAACAACATCCGTACCGCACGCCGACCGTACAGACATATAGCGTCGGCGAACGCCGTTTGAAATTCCGTCCGTTCGTTGATGTGCGCGGGATGCGTGCCGACGAAGCCATCCCCATGGTGGAAGCCCTGCTGGACGACGCCTCCATGTTGGGCGCGGGTGAAGTGCGCATCCTGCACGGCAAAGGAGTCGGCATCCTGCGTCAGGTAATTCGCGACTATCTGAAAAGCTCGTCCGCAGTCGCCTCTTTCGACGACGAAGACATCCGGCAGGGCGGAACAGGCATCACGGTGGTGAAAATAGTTGCATAACCGCTTCGCTTTAATGATGAAAAACAAATATCCACCTTTATTGTTGCTCCTCTATTCTATAAACATTTTTTACCGTATGTATCCGGTCAAAGCGGTAATAAGCCGGCAAACTCCTCGACCCGCTGCATCTTCATCCATGTACCGCCGTTGATCCGACATTCCACCGTATCTTCCGTGCTTCCCATGAAGAAGTCGGCGTAAATGGAGGCGTTGGTCGAACGGCGGAAGGGAACTACCTTTGGATAGTACCGCGATAGCCGCCGCAGGAGGCTCCGACATTGTATTCGTGAATCGGTTTTTCGCGGTCAACGCCCTGCGCTTTCCCGATACGGTGTTGCGTCTGGAAATGCGTATGGCGGAAAGAAAGAGGACGTCCGGGTAATCCTTCAACAATTCGTACAAAGCCTGCCGGTCGGCGTCGCGGAAAGCCTCTCCGTCTTCCGAATCAATCAGCGGGATATGATTGTGCGGGACACAGTCGAGGTCGTTCCTGACAAAAGCGATCTGGTCGTCCCGCTGTTAATCCCTAACTCCGCAAAAGTTAAGTGGATATTTTCTATAAAATATTAATATTTAAATCATTACACTGATTTTATAAGGCTACTTAATTAGGTAGCTTCATAAAATCTACATATTTTTGTTTACTAAACTATTACAATCATAGACGGGGTAAAGTATGACGGAGTTAGGGGTTAATGTGAATTTTGTACCGGTACAAAATTCGAACTTATTTATTACAGAAAGATTATAAAAATAAATTTTCCGATTCTGACTTCTTATCTTCAGTTGGAGCACTAACTTTCAAAAAAATATCCTAACTTTGCATTGTTGGATAATCACAAAAACAATCATGGAAAAATATGATATATCTACGCTGAATGCACGTTTCTCCAGCGCTTCCCCCGAAGAAGTCGTCTGGCACTTTACCCATACGCTGGGAGATAAAATCGCCCTTTCGTCAAGTCTCAGTATTGAGGATCAGGTTATTACCGACATGATGCTGAAAATGAAGTCCGATGCGCGAATCTTCACATTGGACACCGGACGGCTTTTCCCTGAAACGTACAGCCTCATGGACAAAACCGGTCTGCAATACGGTGTGAAAATCGAAATCTTTTTCCCCGATTGCGTCCAAGTGCAGGAGATGGTCAATACCGACGGCATTAACCTGTTTTACGAAAGTGTGGAAAAACGGAAAAAATGTTGCCGTGTGCGAAAATTGGAGCCATTGCAGCGCGCCTTTTCGGGTCTTCAGGCGTGGATATGCGGATTGCGCCGCGAACAATCCGTCACCAGACAGGATATGCAAATGGTGGAATGGGATGAAGGCAATCACCTGCTCAAAATCAATCCGCTCATCAACTGGACGGAGCAGCAAGTGTGGGATTATATACGGACGCATCGCGTGCCGTACAACAAACTGCACGAACAAAACTATCCGAGCATTGGATGCCAGCCTTGTACCCGCGCCATTAAAGATGGAGAAGACGTCCGTGCGGGACGCTGGTGGTGGGAGTCGCCCGAACACAAGGAGTGCGGGCTGCACAAATAAAACATGAATCTCCTGTATGGAAAATGCGTATTTGTTGTTGGGCAGTAATATGGGCGACAGGAAAGCATACCTGCAACAAAGCATTGCCATGCTGAGCCGTGTGGGCAGGGTGATGCGTCTGTCGTCCCTTTACGAAAGCGAACCGTGGGGATTTGATCACTCAACGGGGTGGTTTCTCAATCAAGCGGTAGAACTTGCCACCGGCACGGACGCACCGGAACTGCTGCACGCGCTCCACGAGATAGAACAAACATTGGGACGCCTCCGGACAAACGGAACGTATCGCGCACGCACCATCGACATAGACATTATCTTGCTGGGCAATCGCATCATTCGCACACCGGAACTGACTATTCCTCATTCGCTTATGGAACAGCGAATGTTTGTGTTGCAACCCTTGTCAGAACTGATCCCTGACGCAGTGCATCCCATATTGCGGCTCACCATTGCGCAACTTGCCGCCCAATGCACGGATACAGCGCTTGTGCAACGCTATGCCAATGAATGACGTAAATATACTCCGGCAAATCCCCTTTGCCCGTTTCCTGCCGCCTTTCATTGCCGGAATCATAGTTGCAGGGTATGTTTCCGTGCCTGCGGAAACACTTTTGTTCGCATGTGTCCCGTTATTCTTTGCCTTGTGCGGACTGCATCTGAAATGGGGAAAAATCGCCGGTTGGGCGGAATGGGCTTTCCGATGGATATTACGACTGTTTTTGTTTGCCGCGGGAGTTGCCGTCATGTCTGCTCAGCCGTTTGTGCCCGAAAAAAACGAAGAACAAGGCTTGTACATGGTAGTTGTGGAAGAAGCGCCGGTAGAAAGAGCGGCATCTGTGCGGATAGAAGCAGGCACACGGGCATACGGAAATGCAGCATCATGGGAAAGCCGTAACGAAAGGGTGATGCTGTACATCGGGAAAGACAGCGCATCGTTGACGTTGCGTCAAGGTGACCTGCTGGCGGTGAGCGCAACGTTGCAACCGGTGGAAAACATGGGCAATCTCCACGAATTTGACTACCAAACCTATCTGAAATGGAAACGCATCGGCAGAAACGCTTACGTGGAGACCGGTAAATGGCGGCTACTGCAACATGATGCACAAAGCCTGCCCGTCAACGTCATTAATCGCATTCGTCACTATTTGTTGGAGGTTTTCAGGAAAACCGCTCTGTCGGGCAATGAACTTGCAGTGGCTTCAGCGCTTACGATAGGTTATAAAGCCTATCTGGACAACGAATTGAAAACCGCCTACGCAGCGTCCGGAGCAATGCACGTGCTGGCAGTTTCCGGCTTGCATGTAGGTATTTTGTACTGTATGCTCCTACTCTTGCTGGAACATATTCCTTTCCTGAGACACCGCAAGATGTGGACACTGGTGATAATATTGTCGGTCATCTGGCTGTATGTCCTCGTCACGGGCATGTCACCGTCGGTAGTACGCTCTGCGCTGATGTTCTCCCTCATTGCAACAGGGAAAACGTTCCTCAGAAAACCGTTCATTTACAACAACATTACGGCATCGGCGTTCATCATACTGCTGTTGCGTCCCACCGACCTGTTCAATATCGGTTTTCAGCTTTCTTATACGGCGGTGATAGCAATTGTGTTTTTCTTTTCACGTTTTCATGCATTGCTGCATTTCAAAAATCATTTCGTCAATAATGTGTGGGAACTCTCCTGCGTGTCGATTGCGGCACAGATAGGTACTGCCCCCTTGTCTCTCTATTACTTTCACCAGTTTCCCAACTATTTTCTGCTGACTAATTTCGTTGTCATTCCGGCAGCGTCTATCATCATCTACGCGGCTGTTTCGATGTTCGTACTCTCCCCGACGATATTGACGGAATACATCGGATGGCTGTTGGACAAATTTCTGTATGCGCTCAACTCCGTCATTTTTTTTATCGAAAAATTACCCGGCAGTCTGTTGGAAAATATCAGGATTCATGCGTGGGACGTTGCATTATTTTATGCGGTCATCGCCGCCGTTTCCGCATGGATTGTTACTACGCGCAAATATTGTCTGGCACTGACACTCTTTTTGTGCTGGATATGGGCGATGTTGTCTGCGGTGTACGGCTATCGCGATGCAGATCGTCGGCAACTCATCGTGTATCACGTGCAGGGCAATAGTTTGTTGCAATTGGTGCACAGCGGGCAGGACATAATTTGGTATGGAGGGAATCCTTCCTTCCAGCCGGTTTCGTTCACCGCAAGACATCGTATTGCCGTGCAGTCGGAGAATATCTTGTCCGAACCGATGGATTCTGCGTTTGCATACACCGGCAAACCTCCGTTGCCTGATTTGTACATGTCGGAAAATTTTTTCGGTTTTGCAGGTAAACGCATTGCCGTGTTTACGCCCAACCATCCTCCGGAACGGAACGATCTCCGCAAGGCGGATGTGGACATTGCCATACTCACGCGCAATGTGCGAACAGAAATTGATGACGTCATCCGTTTCTGTTCTCCGGAAATCATTGTTGTTGACGCATCTAACTCGTCTGCACGGAGCGCAAAATGGGAACAGGACTGCATCCGCACAAATGTGAGTTATCACAATGTGGCCAGTAGCGGTGCATTTGTTGTGGAAAAGTGAGTGATACGTTACCTCAACTTGGATAGTCAAATTATTTAATGACATTTCCTATGGAGCGTATTTCCGTACATCTGGAATGTCCTTTTTGTAAAATTTTTGAAAATATTCCGACAAATTGCGTACTTTTGTCGTGTTATCACACCACGGTTATTTATGAAAATATTATATTATGACTGCTTTGCAGGCATCAGCGGAGACATGAATCTCGGCGCAATGGTTGATCTCGGCGTTGCACCCGACTATCTGTGCGGGGAACTGCAAAAATTGCATCTTGATGGCTACGAACTCCGTTTTTCCGGTGATCAGCGCAAAGGAATCACAGGAACAAAAGCGGACGTGCTGCTGAAAGATCTGCACAAACACGAACACGAACACGAACACGAACATGTGCATCACCACCATCACGGAGATCATCACGAACACCGCAACCTGCACGATATAGCGCACATCATCAACGACAGCAGTCTACCGGAAAGCGTGAAAAAGATGAGTATGGATATTTTCCGGCTGGTAGCGCAGGCGGAAGCCAAAATTCACGGGAAACCCGTTGAAGAAGTCCATTTTCATGAAGTAGGGGCGGTGGATTCCATTGTGGACATCGTTGGCGCCGCTATTTGCGTGGATTGTCTGAAACCCGACCGCATCATTGCATCGCCTGTGGAGATGGGCGGTGGGTTTGTGCAGTGCGCACACGGCACATTTCCCGTACCGGCGCCGGCAACCCTCGAAATCATGAAAGGCAAGCCCATGAAATTCGGCGCAGTACCGTTTGAAACAGCCACGCCTACCGGAGTTGCCATTCTTGCAGCACTGGCGGATGAATTTTCCGTCGTACCGTCATTCACCGTCGTCAAAACGGGCTATGGCGTCGGACATCGTGATACCGACATTCCCAACGTGTTGCGCGTGTGCCTGTGCGAAAGCGGCAATAGCGCAGCAACATCCTCCGGAGCAGTGATGCTGGAATGCAACATCGACGATATGAACCCCGAACATTACGCCTATGTGATGGAACGGCTTTTTGCTGCCGGCGCCGACGATGTATTCCTGCACAACATCATCATGAAAAAAACGCGTCCCGCAGTGATGCTTTCCGTGCTGTGCGCTCCCGAAAAGATTGTAGAGATGGAACAGATTCTGTTCACGGAAACCTCTACGCTGGGGATGCGTTCCTATGCCGTGGAAAAGAAAATGCTGGAACGCCGTACGGAAATAACCGACACGCCGTGGGGACAGGTGAGAGTGAAAATAGCTTCTCGCGAGGGGCGCGACTTGAAAAGTAAACCGGAATATGAAGACTGTGCGGAAATAGCGCGTAAGAACGCATTACCTATCGAACAAATATACCGATTGGTGCGGCACAAAACACCAATTTCTTGATTCTTTGTGTTATTTTTGCGTTTTATATAAAATAGTACCATGAGACACTTTTTTAATGTCTTTTTTCTCGCGATCACAATAGCGGGGTACGGGCAAAATTATGTGGTGACGGGTGAAAATCTGGTGCCTAACCCGAATTTTGAAAATACCCGCGCCTGCCCGAAAGATGCCGACTACATCGGTGGCGTCGTTGCATGGAATCTGTTCCCCAATTTTTCGTCCGACTATTTCCACCGGTGCGCCAATCAATACCAACAGCCGGAATATCTGATGACACATCCCTACGAGGAAATTCAGAATTTCAGCGTTCCCCGAAACATATTCGGCTATCAGGAGGCACACAGCGGCGATGCTTACGCAGGTCTGTCTTTTTGCTACGAAGCCCTGTCGGTGAAACTTCGTGAACCGCTCAAAAAAGACTCGCTGTACAGGGTGGAGTTTTTTGTCAGCCTCGCCGATTCCAGCAATGTAGGCACACGTTGCTTCGGCATGTATTTTTCCGAAACATCCCTTCGTGTTATTGCCGGCACACAAATTTCTGGCTTTATCCTTGACGAACCGCCGCAAATACAAAATACCCCCGACTATTACCTGATCGACACGGCAAACTGGACACCCATCTCCGGCATCTATAAGGCAAAAGGCGGCGAACAATACATCTCTATCGGCGGCTTTTACCAGTACCACGACTCTCTGGTGCAGTTCCTCCGTCCCGAAAGAGCGCTGAAAAAAGTGTACAGAGGCAGCGAAAAGCAATTGGGATATTATTTTGTGGATGACGTGTCTGTTATCCCTTACAGCGAGCGATGGGAACCCCGTATAGGAAAATCGTACGTGCTGGAATACGTGTATTTCGATTTCGACAAAAGCAACCTGTTGCCGGTATCGTACCACGAACTGGACAAATTGGTAAATTTCATGAAACTGCATCCCACATTGCACGTTTCCATCACCGGACATACGGATAACTTCGGCGGCGAAACATATAACCTTAATCTTTCCGATTCGCGCGCCAAATCGGTGGCAAACTATCTAACGGCAAACGGGATAGAGAAAAAACGCATCATCCACAACGGCGCCGGCAGTGCCTATCCCATCGCCGACAACGATACCAAAGAGGGACGCGACAGGAATCGAAGAGTTGAATTTATATTGAATGAACTTGAAGAATGAACCGAACGCCGGAAAAATTCATTGATATCCGAGAGGTGATTCGGGCGAAAAACCCGAAGTTGCTGAAAATATTGCCCGAATTTGTCATCAGGCTCATGAAACGGCTGATTCATCAAGATGAAGTGAATCGCATTGTTTGGGACTACCGCGATCGGTACGGAACGGATTTCGTCCGGAGCATACTGGAAGACATGAAAGTAACCTACGATGTGACGGGTTTGGAAAACATACCGCGTAACGGACGTTACATCTTCGCCTCCAACCATCCGCTGGGCGGCTTTGACGGACTGGTACTGATGGACGCTGTCGGCGCCGTTTTTCCAGATCTCCGTTTCATCGTGAACGACATTCTGCTGCATCTGGAAAACTTCACTCCGGTGTTCGTTCCGGTCAACAAACATGGGCGGCAATCAATGGATTATGCGCAGCAGATTGACAAAATATATTCCGCCAACGTGCAAGTGCTGAATTTTCCGGCAGGATTGTGTTCCCGCAAAATCAAAGGTAAAATCGTCGATCTGAAATGGAACAAAAATTTCATTCAAAAAGCGGTGCAGTATCGCAGGGATGTTGTCCCCGTATATTTTGAAGGACGCAATTCCAATTTTTTTTACCGTTTGGCAAATATCCGCAAAGCGCTGAATATCAAAACAAATATCGAGATGACGTTTTTGGTAAACGAATTTTTCAAGCAAAAAGGACACCATTTCCGCCTGACGTTCGGAACGCCGATACGCTATGCAACTTTCGACAAATCGAAAACTCCACTGCAATGGGCAGAAACGGTGCGCAACACGGTTTATGCGCTGCCGAAGAAATAAATCCATGTCATTTTGTGCGTTTGTATTATTTTTGGCATGAAATTAGTATGATTATTTTATAATATTATTTGATAAAAACATACGTGATATGAGTTTGTTCGAAATTGTCAGCGAAGACATCAAAAAAGCAATGCTCGCAAGAGAAAAAGACAAATTAGATGCTTTAAGAGCCGTAAAATCCGCATTTTTGTTGGCTCGTACGGAATCCGGCGCAGGAGGAGAACTGACGCCCGACACCGAATTGAAAATTGTCCAGAAACTGGTGAAACAGCGGAAAGAATCAGCGGAAATTTACAGCCAGCAGCACCGTCAGGATTTAATGGACAAGGAATTGCTGGAAGCGTCGGTCATAGAGCAATACTTGCCTGCACAACTGAGCGAAGCGGAACTGGAAGACATCCTGAAAGACGTGATTGAGCGCGCAGGTGCAACACAACCGGCGCACATGGGCAAAGTGATGGGCATTGCCGCCAAAGAACTCGCAGGCAAAGCCGACGGGAGAGTGATTGCAGAAAAAGTAAAGCAATTGTTGGGCGCATAACAACACACAGCATGTACCGTTTTTTTAGACCTGTATTTTTTAAGTTTTCAGCCGAAACGATGCACGGATTCGTGGCGGGACTGATGCGGTTGGCGTATGTGATTTTCCCCGTACGTGTTTTGCTGCGAAGATATTTTTGCATACGGCACCCTGCGCTGGAACGCGAGTTTTGCGGCATCCACTTTGCCAACCCGGTGGGTTTGGCGGCAGGGTTTGACAAAAACGCCACATTGTACAAAGCCTTTTCCCTGTTGGGATTTTCATTCATTGAGATAGGTACGGTGACGCCCGAAAAACAACAGGGTAACTCCAAGCCGCGCCTGTTCCGGATAGTTGAAGATGGAGCGTTGGTGAACCGCATGGGGTTCAACAACAAAGGCGTGGACGCCGCCGTGAAACATCTGAAATCTTCACATCCGGGCATCGTGATTGGCGGGAACATCGGTAAAAATACCGCTACGCCCAATGCCGATGCGACATTAGATTAC
This sequence comes from Bacteroidales bacterium, assembly GCA_031270985.1. Lineage (GTDB taxonomy): Bacteria > Bacteroidota > Bacteroidia > Bacteroidales > UBA4181 > JAIRLS01. The sequence continues at coordinate 38,762 of JAISWR010000032.1, forward strand.
GTGCAGTGTTTCAAAAAATTATACCCATACGTGGATTATTTTACCGTTAACGTGAGTTGTCCCAATGTAGCCCACCTCAACGAACTGCAAAACAAGGAATCACTGACCGGCATTTTGTCAGCAATAGTACGCGAACGCAACCAGCAGGAAAAACGCAAACCCGTATTGGTGAAAATATCGCCCGATCTGAGTATCATGCAATTGAAAGAAATACTGCAAATCGTAGAGAAAGAGAAAATCGACGGCATAGTGGCGGTCAATACTACCACGCAGCGAACAGATCTTGCGTCAGGCGAAGAATATGTCAAAAGCATCGGTAACGGAGGAATGAGCGGAAAACCGCTGAAATGGAAAGCGCTGGAAACCATCAATTACATCCGTCAATACACCGGGGGCAAATTGCCCGTTATCGGCGTAGGCGGCATCATGTCGGGCAAAGACGCCATTGACCTCATCCATGCAGGCGCCACGCTGGTACAGGTATATTCCGGGCTGGTGTACGAAGGGCCTACACTGGTAAAAAAAATCAACCAAGCCGTCTTGCAGCTGAGTAAAAAATAATCAAAATGCTGGAACAACTGAAAATACTCCGCCGGCAAGGCAAGCAATATATTCCGGATGTAGCGAAAGTACACCTCCATCAAAATTTCAGAGGACGTCCCGTCATCAGCAGTCGTCCTGTGGACGCGCAGACATTGACAGATGTTTGCCCGATGGGCGCACTGGAAATGTCGCCCGTGAGGTTAGACCTTGCGAAATGCAGTTTCTGCGGATTGTGTGCACGCACATTCCCCGAAAAAATCAGCTTCACAAACGACTATCGGATAGCAACCAACATAAAATCGCAATTAACGGTAACTGAGTGCAACGATCTGTCCATCACGGTCGATCGCAACAGCGTCCGTCCCGAAGTACGGAAACTGTTCCGCAGGTCGTTGAAACTGCGGCAGGTTTCCGCAGGAGGGGACAACAGCACGGAACTGGAACTGAATGCCTGCTCCAATGTGAATTTTGACATGGGGCGCTTCGGAATTGAATTTGTCGCTTCTCCGCGTCATGCCGACGGCGTTGTCATCACCGGCCCCGTCACCCGCAACATGGCGAAGGCGCTGCAGATCTGCTACGATGCCATTCCCGATCCGAAAATCATTGTGCTGGCAGGAGTGGACGCACTCAGTGGCGGCATCTTTGCCGACAGTCCTGCCATTGACCGCAGTTTCATGGAAAAATACCATATTGACCTGTATATACCCGGGAATCCGCCACATCCCCTCTCCATCATCAACGGATTGCTGGACTTGTGCGGAAACAGAAACGGGAACCGATGGTGAGTGTAATCTGCGTACCACCATAAAAAATTGACTATCAGAATAAACCCGATTGATGCCGATTGGTCTATTTGACGTTACGGGATGCCCGTTTTACAGACAATAACCCAACTTGGAAGCATGTCATTGGAACTATCGTTCACTCAGCCGGTTATCCTGACTTGCCACAGGGACACCCTACGAATTTTTCCAAAAATTTTGTTTAAAAATTTGAGCGATATGTCGCAAAATATCGTCATTTACGGCACTGAATCCTACTTTTTCCTGTTTTGCGCACCCTCAAAAAATTCAAAAATTTGCCATTTATAATCAATTAGTTACGCGACAGAAAAGTCAAAAATGGGTGTCCCGCGGCAAAAAATCCGTATATTTGCTCCGTGTTTGTACGTCGAAAAGCCAACAAATCGGGTACCGTAAGCGTTCAGACTGTCTCAAAATCGAGGGG
>JAISWR010000056.1 GCA_031270985.1 Bacteroidales bacterium
CATACGGGAGCTGTTTTTATTTCGTTTTTTTTTGTTTGGGTTGGCCGGTGTTGCTATGGATTCGGGCATGTGTGGCAATAGGCTTTTTTCCTGTTTTTCTCAATGGGACACCCAAAAAACCAAAAACTTTTTGGTAACTAATTGATATTAAACTGATCTAAAAACAATCAGAAAAAAGTGAGAAAAACAGGCGTCACGCTGCATTACAATGCACGTGCGTAAACCGGAAAAACTCCGGATAGATCGCAGAGACGCCTTATATCCCGTTCCGGATATTTCTTCACATCTCCTTTCGTTGCATCATTTTCTGTATTCTTTCACGACTTCGCGCATTTGTAGACGGTACTGTTCCATCTGTTTTTTTGCTTTTTCTACCGATTCTTTCCACTCGCTGGCAATAAGCGGGCTGAAAGAAAAGTTCTGCGACGACATGCCGACAGTATGGTTATGGAGGTTTTGCCGAATAATGCTGAGATAATAATCCGTGTTTTCGATATCAATCCGCCCCTTTAGAAACAGAATGGAAAAAACGAAAGGCTGACTCCTTACCACATAAATTTCGTTGTAGACGCCGTTCTTTTTTTGGAAAGACGCTATTGCTGTTTTACTCACTCCGTTTACCATTTCCATGTAAGGTTCAAACTTCGAATCAATCAGTATTTTCCGGAAAGTTTCATAATGCGCGGACACATTCGGGCCGGGAATGGACACGCTGCCGTAATTTTCGGGATAGAACTCGGCACGCTGCTGGTTTTCTCCGTTTCTTGTGGTGATGGATATGACTTTATAGGCGGCACGCTGCTGGTTTTCTCCGTTTCCTGTGGTGATGGAGACTTTATCGGTGGATATCTCATCTTTCACGACTTCAATGGATATGATGTCTTCCGGATTCAGTCTGCTCAGGGTGGATTCAACGCCATCTACCAGAATCGCGTATTCCGTGCTGTCGCTGATGTGGAGGAGGGGTTTTCCGAGGAAAGACGATGCAGCCGACTGTGAACTTTCTCGTGCAGGTGCAGATTGAGGTTTCGAGGTGGAAACCGGTTTGCGGGCAATGGACTTTGATTCTCGCTCGAATATGTCCCGAAGCATTTCCTGTGACAGGGACACCACAGAAACGTCGATCGCTGTCCGGTTTTTCTCCAGAAATTTTTCGATCAACGGACTTTGTGCATAAACGCTGCCGGCTGTTAAACAGGCTGTAAATATAAGAAAACTGTACTTTTTCATGGTTTTAGGTTTTAGAATGATGTTTTAATATGTAATTTGTTCTTGATAAAAGTCGTCGTCCAGAAAATCCAGCGGATCATACTGTTCTTCCGAAGGTTCGGACATACGGTCGAGGGTCAGGATGGCGTATTTCTTCACCAGTTCGAGGTCGTTGCTGCAATGTCCGTCCACCATCACGAAAGTGCCGGTGCATGTGACGGGCTGTTGCCGCTGAGCAAAACGCGACGGCAACCACACGGCAAGCGCTATGCAGGCTGCTGCCGCCGTCCATACCCAATACTTGCCGTAATGCGACATTTGCCGCACGGGAGTTTCTCTTTCCCGTCTCTTGCGGGCGATACATTCGAATATCGGGCGGTATGGTTGCCATTCATCAGCGACATGCGCCGAAATAAAATATGTGCGCAAGCGCTGTTCGTCCTCATCGGAGGATGTGCCTTCGAAATACCGTTCCAGCAATTTTTTGATGTCATCTGCTTGGTTCATGTTGTTGGATGTGATTGATTTTAAAAAATATGTCCTTCACTTTTTTTCGCGCTCTCGACAGGTTCATCCGCACTGCAGCCGTGTTGCAACCCATGATCTCTGCTATCTCATCCGGCAGGTAGCCTTCTACGTCGCGCAGTTGCATCACCATGCGTTGCGTATCGGGCAAACGGTCTATGATTCTGGCAACCAGCGCAATCAAATCTTTGTTTTCCGTCTGTTCGGCAGGCGTCTGTCCCGTTTCCGGAATATCTGCGGAATATCCGTCCGTCGGTTTCTTCGCTTTGAGCCTGTTGCGGCAGGTGTTTTTTAGTGTTTGCGTCGCATAGGCTTCAATATTCCTGCAAACGGACAACTGATCGCGTATTTCCCAGAGTTTGAGCATGACCTCCTGAGCCACATCTTCGGCGTCGTGCGTATTGCCCGTCATTCTCAGTGCCATACGGAACAACTTATCCCTGACGGGAAACACTTTTGTGCGAAACTCCTGAATTTCCTTCATTTTATGTATAAGACAATCACGGCGCAAAAATATAACATGAAAGGCATAAAATTTTTATGTCGCGTTTGTTCATTCCGTGGAATGAATTGCTCGGTAGAAGCCCTATTTTCAAAGACGCCAAGGGCTAAAAGGCGGACGTTAAAGCGGCGTTCGCAAAACGGGCAAATTTATTTCAGCAGGATACGGGATGGGCGTAGATTCCCAAAAAGATATTGCTGAAGAGTTGTCTGTCTTCTGCTGTTGCTGTTGCTGCTGCTTTTTTGAAATGTTCTGCGAACAGGGCTTTTTCTTCGTCGGTGTAATGTGCTGCATACCGGTCGGTTTTTGACAGCATGTCGCAAGCGATATAGTTGTTGCACGTCAGTCGGTAATTTTGTCGAATCCGGCTGTCTATCAGCAGTGCTACCTGTTTGTTGAATTTATTGCCGGTGAGTTCGCCGAAAGGCATGAAATCGGCTTCGGTGATCGGTTTGCCGACGGCGAAATGTACACTGCCTTTGAATTGATGGATACCGGTAAGGATGCTGTTCAAATCTTCGCCGGGTTTTTTCATATAGCTGCCTGTGCGTTGTAAGGAGCAAAGTTCCGTTGCTTTGAGCAGGTCGCAAGGCTCCCACAGATATGACACCGCTACGGGGACGATATTCAGTTTTGCCAGCGCTTTTGCGGGATGCTCCGCGCGGCTCATGTGGAACATTTTGATGATGCCCTGGTCGGTAGCGTCTATTCCGTCTTTGGTGCGTCCGTTGCGTTGCGCAATCCATATGGATTCGTGTTTTTCCTGCAAGGCGTGGTAGATATAGGCGGACAGGTGCAGAGAGTTGGCGTAAAATTCCTTTGCAGTGACGCTACGGATCACTTTGAACATTTTGTTGGATTTGCCGATGTCTATTGCCAGCGGGGAATCCATCAGGTTGCTGCCGAAAGTGATTTCGGTGGTGGGATGTCCCACACAGTGCAGTGCATACTGTAGCAGCGAGGAGTCCAGCATGATGTCTCTGTGGTTGGATACGAAAAGGTAGCGTTGTGCCTTGTCCAGCTGTTCAATGCCGCTGCATGAAAAAGAGCTTGTGCTGCGGGCAATCACCTGTTCGTTAAAGGTTTTCATCACCTGCGATTGAAATTCGTAAATGGTTGTATAACCTTTCAACATGTTTTTCACGTCCTCCGGTGTTCTGTCGGGGTACACGTAAGCGGCTAACAGCGGGAAATACTCGCTTTCAACGATGCGTCGCATGGCGACGGGAATTTCTTCGTCACGGTAGGGGCGCAGATCGTCAAATTCCGGATTTTTCATGATTCTTACGTTTATCAATAAATTTTATAGATTTGCGGCTCATATCGGGGAAGTTTATTTTACGGATTGTTTCCGCCGGACATATTTCTATATCCGGAGCGACGCGGATTCGGGCGCGGAAGCGGTCTTTGAGGTCTTTCACCGCTTCGGCGGGCTGTTGGCGGAGTCCTACGCGTACCAGCACCGCATCGGTTCCATTGTCGTTGTCGCTCACCTCCACCACATAATTTTCAACGTAAGGGGTGTTGTCCAGCACGTCGAATATGGCGGGCGGGTACAGCGTAGTGCCTTTATATTTCACCATGTGGTTGGCACGTCCCACCACTGGGCTTACCCGCATGGAAGTCCGTCCGCATTTGCACGGTGCGGTATGGATGCTCATCAGGTCGCCGGTTTTGAAGCGGAGCAACGGCATGCCTTCCACGCCCAGGGTGGTCACTACAAGTTCTCCCACATCGCCTTCGTGCACCGGATTTCCTTTTTCGTCCATCAGTTCACAGATAATCAGTTCGGGATGGTGGTGTCCGCCGCATCCGTAGCGGCATTCGGCAAAAGTGGTCGCCATTTCGGTGGAAGCGTAGGTGGAATACAACTCCACATCCCATTTTTCTTTGATGCGCTGTCCGAGCAGGTTTAGCGAGAAGTCTTGATCGCGAAGGTTTTCGCCGATACATACTACTTTTTTCACGCTGGACGTGCGGTAATCGATGTTGTGTTCTTCGGCGTATTTGATGATGTGCAGGATGAATGAAGGCACGCACATCACCGTGTTGGGGCGGATGCGGCAAATGGTGTTCCACTGTAATTCGGGAATACCGTTGCCCACGCGGATGATGCCCGCTCCGAGTGCACGCAGACCGAGGAAATACGCCAATCCTGCCATGAACCGTTTGTCTATGGTGGTCATCAGTTGTACAATGTCTGCGGAGGTAGTGCCCGTGCAAAGGAACGATATTTGTTCGTTATAGGCAAGCCTGTCCAAATCCCTGTCGGTCATGGCAAAGGTGACGGGATCACCCAGCGTGCCGGATGTGGTGATGTAGTCAATGATTTTTTCGCGCGGCACGCACACAAACTCGTCATTATGGAGTTGCAAGTCTTTCTTTTCGGTGAACGGAATGTGTTGCAAGTCTTCCAAGCGTTTGATGTTCCCCGTATCAATGTGATGATCGCGGAACATCCGCCGGTAAAACGGAGAGCAACGGCTCAGATATTGCAGGGCCGTTTGCATTTTCTCCTCCTGAAAACGTTTGATCTCTTCTTTCGGTCGGTATTCTATTTCGGGTTCGTTCATGACGGTTTAAATTTTACGGCACAATGGCCGTTTCCGATCTTCGGGTGGCAAAGATAGTAAAGATAAAAACGAGTTGTAATATTCTGGCGAATAAAAAATAGGATAATTTTTTCCAAAAGGTTGTATCTTTGCGTCCGGATGCAGTCAAAACCGGCAGTCAGAAGATGAATTTTATACGGGGATTGAATGCGACCGATGTTTTGTTTTAATAAATCCGAATGTACCGCAAAAAGCGTATTCTTTTCTTTTTGTACTACTTCCTGTATTGGATGGTGTTCTTTCTGACGGCACGGCTGGTTTTCATGCTGTACCGGCACGATTTGTCGTTTGCGCTGAATATTCGCGAATGGGGAAATATTTTTCTGTATGGAGCGTGGATGGACGCATCCGTAAGCGGGTACATCTCCGCTGTTGTCGCACTGTTGCTTGCGTGTACGACTTTTTCCGGAGGCGTCGTCGCATCGCGCACAGTGTCGGCATACACATACATCGTTGCTGCCATAGCGGGATTGATGACGGTTGCCGATGCGGAATTATACGGCCATTGGGGATTCAGACTCGACAGCACGCCGTTGATGTACCTCAAAACGCCCAAAGAAGCCTTTGCGTCCATCGGCACCGGGAAAATCATATTGCTGCTGGCATTATTCGCTCTTTTTACTTGTGCGGCAGGATGGATTTACCGCACCGCTGTGCACGCTACGCTCAAAAAATCCGGACGGACAGGATGGGCAGGTATTCCCGTTTTCCTGTTTGCCGCCGCGCTGATGATTCTTCCCATACGCGGCAATTTAGGCGTTGCTCCGATGAACGTCGGGTTTGTTTATCATTCCGAAAAGATTTTTGCCAATCATGCGGCAATCAATGTGGTATGGAATGTGGGGAAATCGCTGTCGGAATCCGAGAAAATTTCCGAATATGCTTATATGGACAAACAACAAGCTGAAGCGCTGTTTGAAAAAACGCATCCGTCGCAACGTGAAACCGGTAAATTGCTGCACACGGAACGTCCCAATGTAATTGTGATGATTTTCGAAAGTTTTTCCAACCGTATGATAGCGGCGTTGGGTGGAAAAACGGGCGTTACGCCCAATCTCAACCGCCTGTGCAGGGAAGGAATCGCATTTTCCGGCATCTATTCCGTCGGCGATCGCACGGACAAGGGATTGTTGGGCGTTTTAAGCGGATACCCTGCACATCCCACGGCAAGAGTGATAAAATATCCCGAAAAAACCCGCCGTTTGCCTTTCCTGAGCAAGGATTTTAAACAGGCGGGCTATCACACCGAACATGTTTCGGGTTTTGACAACAAATTTTCCAACATCATGTCCTATCTAAGCAATGCGGGCTATGACAGGATTACCGATCGCAACGATTTCCCTGCGGAAACCTACCGCGATGCCAAATGGGGCGTTCCGGATCATTATGTGTTTGAAAAACTGCTGGAACGCTGCAACGATACTGGCCAGCCGTTTTTCAAATCGTTTATCACCTTGAGCAGTCATGAGCCTTTTGATGTCCCGATGCTCACGGTAATTGAAGGCAGCGACGACGAAAGCCGTTTTCTGAATGCCGCATACTATACCGACCGTGCATTGGGCGCATTCATTGACAGCGCTCGCCACAGCGCATGGTGGGACAATACACTGATTGTCATCACCGCCGATCATGGCACGGGGCTTCCGGGCTACTTGCCGGCACACGATCCCGAACGTTTCCACATCCCCATGATATGGACGGGCGGCGCTGTTGCCGTGAAAGACACCGTAATCACCACCGTTGCCACTCAAACGGATATTGCCCGCACCGTTCTTGCGCAGTTGGGTATTCGCGGCGACGCCTACCGCTTCGGTAAGGATATACTGGGAACGCCTGTCAGCCGGTGCGCCTTCTACACATTCAACGACGGTTTCGGATGGGTGACCGACAGTGCGCGCATAGAGTTCGATAACGTCAGCCGCTCCGTCATCTATCGCGACGGAAATCTTTCCCCTGAAATGATTGAGCAAGGCAAAGCTACGTTGCAGGTGTTCGCGGAACATTTCAAGAATCTGGGACGATAGACAATCCGCCAAACAAATCGTCGCCAACGCTTATGGGCGTATGGCGACGACACAGAATCAAAAATAAATAAAACATTCAAAAACTGTAATGTACACCAAACTCAACGGTAAAAGGACGGATATAGCTACCGGACATCACTGTGCCGATTTTTCCTTTGGCAGTGGCTTCATCCACTAAATCGGTTCCTGAAATGGTGCCTTTGGCGCCGCGATCGCTCAGCAGGTTCACCACATTAACGGAAACATCCAGACTTTTGTTGAAACTGTAATTGATTCCGGCAAAGGTTTCCCAACGACCGGAAAAATAAAGCGTGTTCGGCAGATTGGCATACTGTTTGCTGAAATAACGGGCGCTGATCCACAGTTTCAAGTCGTTCCATGTGTAACTCGGGTCTATTTCCACCAGCACTTTGGAAATATCGTTCACCGTTTTTCCGTTAAAGTTGTAAGCGACCGTTTTTCCGTTGCCAAAGTCGGCTACTCCGGAATAGTTTTCGTATTTCGGATTCTGCAAAGTCAGCAGGAAATGGAAGTCGAATCCTTTGAACGGCGAGGAAACAATATCGGTTGTCCAGCCCCATGTGCGTATGTCGTAACGGACGCTGGCGCGGGTGACCAGATTCAAATCCTGGGGATGGGTGAAATTGGCGGTGCTGCGGTACTCATCCCGCTGAATATAGGTAGCTTTTGAAACGATGCTGAACAGCGAATGGTTGTAATACAAGCCGAAAGTGCCTCCGGGAATCCGCGACTGTTTCAGGTCGGGATAGTTTCCGGCGGAATAATTTTCCAGATGTCCCGACTGTTCGTTGTAGGTGGCTTCAGCAAGCAGTCCGAATCCTTTTGTCAATTTGAATATGGCGTTCAGCACAAACGTTTTGTTGAAAAAATTTTCGCTGATGTTTGTTTTGGGCGTGTTGATGTAAACGTTTCCACGGGGTGTACGATTGTCAATGTAGTCCCCGTGCAAGGCGAGATATTCCAGACGGATTCCGCCGTTGAGGGTAACGACGGGCGACACGTCCCATTTGTCGGTGGCGAAGAGCGCTGTTTTATTTTCGCTGCCATTGTGGTATTCGTTACCTGCATCAATGTTTCCGTACGGGTTGGTTGCCGGATTGAGTTGGTTCGTCAGTTTGCGCGGGTTGGGCGCCACTTCCTGAAAATAAATAGCGCCTTCGGTCACAAACTGGTCTATTTTGTAGTTCCATTGGTTCAACCCAATTTTCCATTCGTGATTGCCGGAACGTTTTCCCAGTTCGATCAAAGAGGTGATTGACTTAATCGGTGTGCGCCTTGATGCGAGCACCAGTACGCCCTGTACATTTTCCCCGCGATATGCCGCGCCGTTGTCGGCATAGAGGTAATCGCCCGCCGAAGCAGCTTCCACGCCGGTCATGAGGGGCAGGAAAATACCCACCTTAGCCGTGTGGGCACGGATGATGTAGTTGAGGTGCAGTCCGTTGTCGAAATTGTTTTTTCCTATCAAATCAAGGGTGTGGGAAGTTGATCCGTAATCGTTGATTGCATCGCGTTCGGTGTATTCACCCGTAAAAGCATCTTGCAACCAGAGTTGTTGTCCCGTCGTGTAAGAATCGTTTCCGATCTTGAATCCGCCTATTTCTTTCACTTTGCCTTTCTCGCCGTAGATGTAAGGTGCAGACCAGTTTCCGGAAATGGAATTGCTGGTTATGTGCTTGTACAGCAACGACACCGATCCTTTTCCCGTGTTGCCGATTTGATAATCCTTTGTCAATGCGACTTTCCACAATTCCGTCTGGTCGTAATAAAAACGGTCGGCTTTTTTTATCCTGAATGCGCCCGGATCGTAATTGACATACGCTCCGACGGCATATTTCCATCCTTTTCCCAACGTGTTGCTCAGTGCAAAATCACCGTTCAGCAAACCGTAGTGATTGAAATTAAGACTTCCGGCGACCTTGAAGGTATCGGTTCCCGTATTGTCGTAACTGCCGACCGAAAAACCGACATCCCCGACGTTCACGGCTGTTTCTCCCAAATCAAGGAGCTTCATGCCGGTGGTCATTGCGTCTGTGCGCCAAGCCGAAGGCGGCATTTCAGGCCAAAAGAAATAGACTACAGGCAAATCGTTTTCAAGTACGGTAGTGCCGCCCACGCTGGCAGGCAACCCGATATTCACATCGCGCGGTCCGGCATTGGCAGATGCGGCGTTGAGCATTATATTCCTGTCACCCTCTCCGGTAACGGATGTCTTTTCCTGAGAAAAAACAAACCCTTGGACAACTGCTACCATAAGGGCGATAATAATTGTTTTTTTCATATTTTGATGTTAGTTCTTTTTATATTTTTCTGTACGGGTATCGTGAATGACACCGTTCCAATTCAATCCGAAAGCAAAATCATAAATATTTCCCTCACTGTCTTTGTGACACTTCATGTCGAAAGGCATGTCTTCATACTGTTTTTCTACGGTGGACATGTTGGCGGGCATTTGCAGTGGCAGCAGTCCGGACGGCTCATACTTGCCCGAAATGATGTCCATCACCGCCTGATTGTTCACGCCGAAATGAATGATGATGCCGTCGGCTGCTTTTTCAAACTCGTTGAATACCATAGGTCGTGTCGCATTGACAACGACAACCGTCGGTTTGCCTTTCATCGCGCTCTTTGTGTCAAGAATCGCATTTAAATCTTTGGTGTTCAGTGCGGTGTAAGATTTTTTCTTGTATGAACGATTAGTCACAGAGGGGGCTATCACCGGATCGCCCGCGGCAATGCTGTGTGCACGAGCGTCAGTTGCCTTATAAGGAAGATATTGCAGCGTAATGGGCACGTAGCCGTTTCCGCCTGCTTCGCGATCATTCTTGTCATACCCGCCGCCGTCCGCATGAGCATGAGGGCTCGACACGAAGACAATGGCAAAATCAGCCTTTTGCGGGTCATCCGTCACGTTGTAGTATTTCTTCACTATGTCCAGATTGATCGGATAGTCTGTACGACTTTCAGAAGCGTCGCCCCACCAGCCAAGCACGGTCGGGAAAAAGATGCGGGGAATATAGACGGTTTTCCGTTCTTTGACAGGGAGTAAGTGGCGTTTGTTTTTCAGCATCACCACAGATTTTATCTGTGCGTCGTAACCGGCTTTCATAAAATTGGGATTACCCACGATACGTGCGCTTTCCTCTGGGTCAAGGTAAGGATTTTCAAACAATCCGATCCGGAAAATATTACGAAGCAGTCGGATAGCCGATTGTTCAAAGCGATTGCGCATGAACACTTCTCCGTGTTTGTCCACGCCTATTTGATAGGCTTCGATGACGGGCGCCATTTCGTTATTGCCGCCGAACTGGTCTACACCGGCCATCAGCGTCATATAATGCCGTTGGGCGATGGAAAGGGATTCCACGCCCCACGGTTTTCCGTCGAAAACCTCCGGCATTTGTCCTTCGTTCCAAGTAATCGCCCAGTCGGTACACACCACGCCGTCGTATCCATACTGTCCGCGCAGCAAATGGTTAATCATGTAGCTGCTAAACCCGTTGCCGTAGTTCGTACTGTCCGTTGCCTGTCCGTAACTGATGGTGTAATAGGGCATCACAGCCGCCGCCTTTTGCGTTTTTCCGTCCAGTTTGAGGGCGCCTTCGACAAACGGACGCTGGTGCATGGCAAAATTATTGCCGGGATATACCGCAAATTTTCCGAAAGCCCAATGGGCGTCACGTCCGCTCTCCACAGCGCCGCCACCTGGCCAATGTTTGATCATCGCGTTCACGCTGTGATAGCCCCACCCGTCGCGTATTTCGTATTTGCCTTCTGAGGTTTGGAAGCCGTCCGTGTAAGCACGTGCCATGTCGGTAGAGAGTTCCGGACTTTCGCCGAATGTCTGACCGATACGAAACCAGCGCGGTTCGGTGCCCAAATCAATCTGTGGAGAAAGCGCCGTCCCGATGCCTAAGGCACGATATTCCTGCGAAGCAATTTCGCCGAATTGCCGTACTGTCTGCGGATCGAAAGTAGCTGCCATCGCCAATCCGTCGGGCCACACGGAGATTTCCCCACCCGATCCGGCATTGAATTCGGCATTCACATTTTCGGAATGACGCGGGTCGGAACTCGTGTTGCAGGGAATGCCCAACCCGATACTTTCCGCGTAAGACTGCATGGCATTGTTCCACCGCGCGGCTGCCGCGGGACTTTGCACGGAAGTGACAAGCACATGGCGTACATTGTCGTTTTTCAGAAACGCTTTTTGCTCATCGTTCAAATCCCAAACATTGGCACCGCTTTCAGGGAAAGGCAATCCGTTATATAAGCCCGACGTAAAACCTTCCACTGGCGAAGGTACCGACTGATGACCGCTGTAGAGCATCAGCCCTGCAATTTGCTCCACGCTCATGCGAGCGGCAAGGTCACGGGCACGTTCGTCCACCGATAAACGCCAGTCTTCATAGGCATCTAACCGCCCGTTCTTGTTCAAATCCTTAAAACTCAAGCCATCCTTTTTGAGAATTTTTACGCCGGACGCCGGAGAATAACCGAGGGTAGCGCCGTCTTTGTTGACGATAATCTCAAAATCTTTTGTTTTATTCGTCCCGCATGATATCATCAATGCTAAAGACATTATTAAAATGATTCTTTTTTCCATAACAGAGTACTAATAATTTTTGATTACCCTAAACCAACAACGGAAAGGCGATAATGTTCAAACCCGAAAAAAAGTTTTGTGTTACCGCATCAATAAACGGACGGGGAGAGGTGTCCGCGTATTTGTTTGGCGTTAGCGTATCACTCCGGATCCCGTCAGTTCGTCGCCTTCATACCATGCGGCAAACTGTCCAGGGGTGATACCGCGTTGGGGTTCGTCGAAAAGGATATACATGCCTTCCTCCATGCGTAAAAGGGCAGCTTGCTGCAAAGGCTGGCGGTAGCGTATGCGCACCGACACACGGCGGCTGTTGCCTTCGGTCAATGCCTTGTCGGGGCGGACCCAGTGGATGTCGGCGGCAGCGATAAAAAGCGCGGGACGGTACAGTCCCGGATGATTGCCGCCCTGCCCGACATAGATGATGTTGCGTTCCACATCGGTGCCAATGACAAAAAGCGGTTCCTTCATCCCGCCTACATTCAGTCCTTTGCGCTGTCCTGTGGTGAAAAAGTGAGCGCCCGCATGACGCCCCGCCACGCGTCCGTTTTCCGGACAGTATGTGTACGGGGTGGCAAGCGCCCTCAACCGTTCGTGCGGATGATCGGGGATCGGTCGGGAAAAACCGTCGAATGTGGTGGGAATCTCAATGATGTCGCCTTCTTTGGCTTTGAGTTGCTGTTGCAAGAACACCGGCAAATCCACTTTGCCTACAAAGCAAATGCCTTGCGAGTCCTTGCGTCGCGCGGTGACCAGTCCGTTTTCTTCCGCAATCCTGCGTACTTCGTGTTTCATCATGCGTCCGACAGGGAACAGCGCTGCGGATAATTGCCGCTGCGACAGCTGGCACAGGAAATAACTCTGGTCTTTACCCGGATCGTTTCCTGCCAGCAGGCGGTGGATGTCCACACCGTTTTCCGTAACGGTTTCCCTGCGGCAATAATGACCGGTGGCAACATATTGTGCTCCGCGCCGGAAAGCAGCTTGTGCGAACAGGTCGAATTTGATTTCGCGGTTGCACAGTATGTCGGGATTGGGCGTACGTCCGCGACGGTATTCGTCGAACATGTAGTCCACCACACGCTGCCGGTATTCTTTGCTCAGGTCTATGGTCTCAAACGGTATGTCCAATTTTCGTGCCACCAATTGCGCGAAAATGACATCGTCATGCCACGGGCAATCGCCGGACAGTGTCCCTTCCGTGTCGTGCCAGTTGATCATGAACAGACCCGTTACGTCATGCCCCTGTTGTTTCAACAACCATGCTGCAACACTGGAATCCACGCCTCCCGATAAACCGACTGCTATTTTTCCGGTCATACGCTACAACAGTCCCAATTCCAGCATGGCTTCCTCCGAAATCATGTCTTTCGACCACGGCGGGTCAAACACAAGTTCTATCTTGACGTCGCGCACTTCTTCGATAGATTCTACCGCTTCCTTTGCCTGCCGTACGATGTCGTCCGCTATAGGGCAGTTGGGCGCGGTGAGCGTCATGGTGACGAGTACATTGTTATTGTCGTCCGCATGTATGTTGTAAATCAGCCCCAAATCGTAGATATTCACCGGTATTTCCGGGTCGTAAACGCTTTTCAGTGCGGCGACTATTTTGGTTTCCAACTGTAATAACTCTTTTATATCCTCACTCATCATATATTACTTTACATTAAGGCTGTCGAAAGCCAGCGCATAGAGTTTCATCTGTTTGACCATAGACAACAATCCATTAGAGCGTGTAGGCGACAGATTTTGCCGCAACCCGATTTTATCAATGAAATACAGATCGGCGTCCACAATGTCTTTGGGTTTTTGTCCGGACAGCACCCTGATGAGCAGTGCAATGATGCCTTTGGTAATGATGGCGTCTGTTTCGGCGGCATATATTACTGCGTCGTCCCGCATTTCTGCGGTGAGCCACACGCGGGACTGGCAACCGTTGATCAGGTATTCGTTGGTCTTGTTTTTCGGGTCAAACGGCACGATGTCCTTGCTGAGTTCTATCAGGTATTCATACCGGTCGAGCCACTCATCAAAAATCTCAAACTCCTTGATAACAGCGTCTTGTATGTCATTGATTGTTTCCATTTTTGATTTGATTATTGTGCTGCAAAAATACAAAGAACCTTTATCTTGTTCATGCAATTTTTGTACCATACGAAAGAAAAAATTTGAAATCTTGATAAATTTTTATATCTTTACAAAAATATTTACAGGGAGGGTTATATTGTAAATATCGTCAATACAATGGTTTATGTTAAAGCTATAAAAGAGTTATGGAGGAGCGTATCAAGCAATTGGAAAAAGAAAATGAGGCGCTAAAAAGACAATTGTCTCAACTGGAATCGGATAAAGGTACGGCATCCTCCGAAGTGTTGCCGGAGATGGACAAAATCTCGCTGACGGACATTATTCCTTGTGAGGAACTGCAACAGTTACAAGATAGTTTTTCTGTCGTCAACGGGGTGACGTCAATCATTGTGGACACTTATGGCCATTCCGTCACACGGACGAGCAATTGCAACAATGTATGCCGGCATATACTGTCTTCGCAACAGGAATGTTATGCAGGGAAACGATTGCTGGAAGAGGAATACACATTGGAACATCCGTGCAAACTGATAGAAGCGAAAGCGCCCATTTACATCGGTAAACGACATGTGGCCGACTGGAAAATCGGCATGTGCGGACTGGGAGGCGCCATTTCCCCTTTTATCTGGGAAGCCTGCAAAGACCACGAAGAATTTATGACTCTTCTGGAGAAACTCCACGAAAAAACAGAACAGCATTTCGAAAATATACGCAGCATGTTGGAACTGATGGCAAACGAACTGTCCGGCATCGGTTACAACAAAATGAAAATCGCCGCCGACCTCATCAAGGAACAGCAGAACGAACTGAAATTGCTGGAAAGCCGGAATACCATACGCGGCATTTTCGACCATTCAAAAGACGGCATCATGCTTGCCGATGCCGACGGCGCCGTAAAAGAATGGAGCAACGGCTTCACATTCCTTAACGGCATCCCGAAAGAAGAAGCGACAGGAAAAAAGGTCTGGGATGTGGTGAAAACCGTCCTCGTTAGCGACGACATCACCGAAGACACGGAACAGTTCAGGAAAGATATTCTTCAGGTGACGGAACACCAACAACCCGTCACCGTCAATCATGTCAATCGACATGCAAAAACGGGAGAATTACGTTACGTTCAGGCAACATTTTTCCCGGTAACCGGATTGGGAAACCAAAAACACATGGTTGGCGCCATCGGACGGGACATCACCGAGGAAGTGAAAGCGCAAGAACTTGTGCGCATCAACGAGCAAAAACTGAAAAACAACAACGCCGTGCTGGAAAGCATCATGGCGACCATACCCGCACCGCTCTATGTCAAAAACAGCGAAGAACGATACATCAGATGTAATGATGCTTTTCTTGACACGTTCGGCTATATGCGCGAACAGGTGATGGGCAAAAAGGCGGAAGAAATATTGGTAGAAAACAAGCACACGGACAATGAGAATGACACCGCTGAACAGATAGAACCGAAAGCAGAACGGATACAATCGGAAGTGACGCTGAAAACCGCGGAAGGATTCCGCGAATTTATATCTTTCCGCAACGCAGTTTCCAACAAAGACAA
Source organism: Bacteroidales bacterium (assembly GCA_031270985.1). Lineage (GTDB taxonomy): Bacteria > Bacteroidota > Bacteroidia > Bacteroidales > UBA4181 > JAIRLS01. The sequence goes on from JAISWR010000056.1 coordinate 15,137, forward strand.
GGTTGTCGGAATCCTGTTGGACGTCAGCGACCTGAAAGACGCCAAACAGAGTCTGCTGGTGGAAAAGGAACGATTGCAGGCTTTGGGGGACAACATCCCCGACGGATGCCTCTATCGTTTTTCATCCAACGCCACCGACGAAACCATGAAAATGGAATATCTGAGCGCATCGTTCGAAAACCTGACCAACCTCTCTATTCCCGACGCATTGGCAGACATCAGCAACCTTTTTATGCTGGTACACGCTGACGATCTTCCCATATTGATGCACAAAATACAGGAATGTATCATCACGATGGACGATTTCAGCATTGAAGTGCGTCTCAACGAAAATCCCGTCCGCTGGATTCAAATCCGTTCGCATCCCCATTACGAAGGCAAAAGAATCGTGTGGGACGGCATTTTTATGGAAACCACACGCCAAAAATACGCCGAACAGGAACTGTTGGCGGAAAAAGAACGGTTGCAGACTTTGGGAGACAATATCCCCAACGGATGCCTTTACCGGTTCAGCCTTGATTCCGCCACAGGAGAAATGAACATGGAATATGTCAGCAAATCGTTCGAGGTTCTTCTGGGCATACCCACCCGCGCCATGGGAAGCATCAACCAATTTTTCGATCTGGTTCATCCCGATGATTTCGACAATGTGATGGTAAAATTGCAGGAATGCGTTTCCACCATGAGCGACTATAACGTAGAGTTCAGGCTCAACGTACCGTCCGTCCGCTGGATACAGATGATTTCGCATCCCCATCGGGAACACGAAGGAAAAGTGGTGTGGGACGGGATCATCCTCGACATTACCGACCGGAAAGAAACCGAGAAAACACTGCAGATGGAAAAGGAACGCATCGAAGCGCTGGGCAACAACATTCCCGACGGATGCCTCTATCAGCTCAGTCTCGATCCTGCCACAGAGCAGATGAAAATGGAATATCTCAGCGAGTCGTTCGTGCGGATTTCGGGCATACCCGCCGCCGAAGCAGTGGGAGACATCAACCAGCTCTTCGGGCTGATTCATCCCGACGATTTTTCCGGACTGATGGTAAAGATACAGGAATGCCTCTCCACTATGGGCAACTTCAACGTGGAATTCATGCTCAACGTATCGCCCACCCGCTGGGTGCAGATGATCTCGCATCCCCATCGGGAACACAACGGAAAAGTGGTGTGGGACGGAATCATTCTTGACATCACCCGACGGAAAGAAACCGAAAAAATACTGAAAATGGAAAAGGAACGAATAGAAGCCCTGGGCGATAACTTCCCCAACGGATGCCTGTTCCGTTTTCAACTGCTCCCCGCACAACTGCTCCCCGACACATGGGTGGAACATCTGCAACTTTCCTATGCCAGCGCATCGTGGGAAAAAATCAGCAACGTACCATTGGAGGTTGCCATGCAGAACGCCGCAGCACTGTTCATGAAAATCTTCCCGGAAGACATGACGGCCGTCATGTCGCAAATGTTCGAGTGCATGTCAAAATACACGGACTTCAGTGTGGAGATGAGATATCATTATGACGAATCCGACATACGGTGGTTTCAGGCATCCGCCCGTCCGCATTACGAAGACGGCACGATTGTTATAGACGGACTTCTGCTCGACATCACCGAAAGGAAAAAAGTGGAAAAGGAACTGAACAGTTACCGCGACGAACTGGAACGGTTAGTGAAAGAACGCACCGAAGAACTGGAAGCATCCACCGAAGAACTCTATGCCATCAACGAAGAACTGTCCGCCACCAACGAGGAATTTTCCGTTACCAACGAAGAGTTGCACCACAAAAACGAGCAGATGCAACAACTGATGCAGCAGTTGGAAAACAGCGAGGTGAAGATGCGCAACTTCATCGAACAATCCATTGCAGGTATTGTCATCCTCGACAGTCAAGGACGCACCATAGAGTGGAATCCGGCACAGGAAAAACTGACCGGTATCTCACGCGAGGAAGCGATCGGAAAATATGAATGGGAAACCACGTTCATGGGATGTCCGGATGCGGAAAAAACGGAAGAAGTACGGCAGCAACTGAAACTTCAGTGCGAAAAATATCTGCTTCAAGATTTCTCCGAAACAGGTCATCCCCCCGTGGAAATGGACGAAGTGATACAAACCCCTTCGGGAGAAGAGCGGTACGTCCACGTATCACTCTTCACTATCTCGCTGAACGACGGCAATCTCTACGGAAGAATCTTCCTGGACAACACGGAAAAACACCTTTCCGACAACGAACTGGAACAGTACCGCACCATGCTGGAAGAAATGGTGGAATACAGGACAAAAGAACTGACTGCCACTCAGGAACGCTTGGTTTCGCTGAGCGACAACCTGTCAAGCGGCACTATCTTCCAAATCCTCAACAACCGGTTCACTTACATCAGCGCCAACTTTACCCGCATGTTCCGCCTGAACATCGAAGCGGTGGAAGAAGACAACGCATTGTTTTACAACATTATTGAGGAAGAAGACAGAGCAAAACTCAACATGCTCTATGATGCGAACGTCCAAACCACGACTTGCGACGCCGAATGCAGGTTCAACAACGCCGGAGAAATCAAATGGGTACACATACAGGCAAGTTGCCGCGTACAGACCGACGGAAGCCGTGCATGGGACGGCTTCATGATCGACACCACCAACCGCAAACTCGCCGAACAGGAACTGGAAGAAATCAGAAAACGGCAGGGGATACTCATCAAAGTGCTGCAAATCGCACAATCGACGGAACACATGCCCGACGCCATCAACCTTGTACTCTCCAAAATAGGCGAATACACAGGCATTAGCCGGACGTACATCTTCGAAAAAACACCCGACGGGCGAACCATCAACAATACCTACGAATGGTGCGGCGAAAACGTAGCCCCGATCATCCATACCCTGCAAAACATCCCCCTGTCCGACATGCAGCGATGGTTCAACATTTTTGAAAAAGGCCAGTATATTCAGACCTCCGACATCACTACCATGCCCGACTTCGAATACAACATACTGAAGGGACAGGGCGTCAAATCCTTTCTGGTACTGCCGCTCGCCATCAACGGCGCAGTGTACGGTTTTGTAGGACTTGACGACTGCAACCACCACAGGGAATGGGCCAAAAGCGAAGTGGAACTGCTCATCAGCCTTTCACAGATCATCTCCGACACCACCCGGCGATTCAGGGCCGAAAACTCCATGCTGCTTTCGCAACAAACCATGCGCACCGTGCTGGACAACATCAACGCCAACATCTACGTCGCCGATTTCGACACCTATGAAATCCTTTTCGCCAACAAAAAACTGCAGGAAGACGCCGGTCTCTCACAGGCACAGGGCAAACACTGCTGGAAACTGTTCAGCGGACTCGACCACGTGTGCGAATATTGCCCCAACCCCCATCTGCTGGACGAAAACGGAAAACCCGTCGGACTCTACCGCTGGGAACACTGGAACAGCAAGTACAACCGATGGTACGAATGTACGGACGCCGCCATCGAATGGGTGGACGGAAAACTGGCACACATGGAATACGCCATGGACATCACCGACCGAAAACTGGCCGAAGAAGCACGCCAAAAATCGGAAGAACTCTACCGACAACTGACCGTCGCATCGCCCGACGCCATCGTGGTGTGCGACTCGCAGGGCCTCGTGAAATACTGCTCGCCCAGAGCAATGGAACTCTTCCTGACCTCCGAAGAGATGCACATGGAGAACCGGCTGAACATCTTCAAATTCATCCACCCGCACGAACAGCAGCGAATCGTAGAACTCTTCGCCACCATCACAAGCAACGACATCTATTACGTGCCGCAAATCCTCCTCACCCGCGAAGACCAGTCGGAATTTTTCGGCGAAATATCAACGGCCACCGTCAGGGACGACAAAAGCGACATCTTCACCGTTATCCTCGTGATACGCGACATCACCAAACGCAAAATGGACGAAATGGAACTCATCCGCGCCAAAGAAAAAGCGGAAGAATCCGACAAACTGAAATCAGCTTTCCTTGCCAACATGTCGCACGAAATACGGACGCCCATCAACGGCATCATCGGCTTCCTCGGCTTCCTGGACGACGACAACCTCCCGCCGGCGCGACGGCAGGAATACATCAAAATTGTGAACAACAGCAGCAGCCAGCTGGTGAAGTTGATAGACGACATCATTGATGTGGCAAAGATCGAAGCCAAACAGATGACCATTCGCCCCATCCCGATGGCGCTCAACGAATTTATGCAGGAATTGCAGATATTCTTTGAAACCTACATACAGTCTGCCAATAAAGATAAGATTGTTCTTATTCTGGACGACAGTTCGTTTATTGATGACTGCCTGATTTATTGCGACCCCACACGCTTGCGACAGGTCATTTCCAACTTAATCAGCAATGCCGTCAAATTCACCGAAAAAGGTTATATCCGTTTCGGATACAGGCAACTGTCGTCCTCCATGTTGGAATTTGTGGTGGAAGATTCGGGCATCGGTTTGCCCCCCGATCAATTAGAAGTCATTTTCGAGCGTTTCCGTCAAGCGGAACTGAAAAACAGCAGAAAATACGGCGGCACAGGGCTTGGACTCGCCATTTCACGCAGCCTGGTGCAACTGATGGGCGGCGATATCCGCGTGGAATCCGTTCAAGGCGAAGGCGCTTCATTCACCTTCACCATACTGTACATCCCCGTCAATCCGAAAGACATCTCCTTATTCAAAGATGAGCCGGTGCAAAGTGCGCTGGAAAACTACGACGGAAAGACAGAAATGCAGGGACAAAGCGACAAAAGCGGCAAGCCGTTCAACAACACTTCCGTATTGATCGTAGAGCCTGAAATCATCAAACGCGCATATTTCAAAAACCTCCTCCTTGCCGCCGGAGTGGATATTATATTCGCTCAAAACGTCCAGCAGTGGGCGGACGCCATCACCAAACAAAAACATATTAACGTGGTGTTGGCTAATGCGGATGTGCTCAAAGATGCGGAGAGCGAAACCATCAAGGGAATCAAATCCGTCAGATCGGGCTTGCCGCTGGTGTTGGCTGTTCCCGAACAAAACGAGTATTATCATAACCTAATTAGTGAAACCCTGTGTAACAAAGTGCTGGATTTACCGACAGATTACAATCGACTGTATCAAACACTGAAAGAAGCGATGGCGGAATGATGAATAAGATACATATCGTTTTATATTGCCTGATATGTCTTGCACCGGCATGTGCATCCATCCGCGAATGCCGGATAGAAACCCTGCAACCGCCGGAAATGCCGCTGAACACGCCGATAGAAAAAATCGCCGTATATGCTCCGCCGAAACTTTTTTCAGAAGCAATTGTTTCCAATATTAAAACCGCGGACATCGCATCCGATTCGTTGATATATAACATATTGTATTCATTAAAAATGTTCATCGAAGAAGCGCCGGGATTTGAGGAAAGCGTCGTATCCGTATTCATCGCCGATGGGGACATTCCCGACAAGGCGGATTATGACTGGCTGATAGAACTGAAACAACTCGATATCGAAAACAATATCGGAGCGCAATCAGGAAAACTATTCCTCCATGCGCGGTGTTCCGCATTGTGGACGCTGCAAAATCGCGATGCAAGCGTGACGGATACTCGCTCCGACAACGATTCCCAAATATGGCTGGCAATCAGCGAAAACGACGGTAACTACATCATCTCCTACCTGCCCACCATTGCCGATGCATGGTGGGATTTGGGCATCGCTATCGCCCGTTCTTACGCCCGTTACATTACCCCGTACTGGTACACGGAAGATCGCCAATTTTTCATGCTGAACAAGTTCCCTGACCATTCCAGACGGGCATATGACGCCATGATGAACGGCAACTACCAAAAAGCGTTTGATATATGGGAGGAAATGTTAATTTTATGTGGAAAAAATGGAAAAACCAGCACAAAAAGCCAGATAACACTGAATATGGCTGTCGCCTGTGAATCGGAACACCGTTTGGACGAAGCGTTGGTGTGGGCACAACGATCGGTCGGTTATGCCGTGAATTACCTGAACGGAGGATACCCCGAATTTCTAAAATACCGACAAGAACAGGACAGCCTGCTGCGCCGACAAATCTCTCACTAACCGCCGATATGTCACCACAACTTGTTTTTATCATCATCATTGCCATTTTTGCCGTTGATTTTTTATTGGAGAGTTATCTGGATTTCCTAAACATGAAATGCCTATCGGAAAAACCGCCTCCGGAACTCGAAGATATTTACGATAGCGGAAAATACGCGCAATCGCAGAGATACGAACGAGCTAACATACGTTTCGGATTGATTACCGGAACGTTTAATCTGATCATCATCCTGCTGATGTTCTTTTTGGACGGCTTTGCAACAATCAACAATATGGCGACAGCCATCAGCGAACACCACATTGTACAACCGCTTATTTTTTTCGCCATTCTGGGTTTGTCGCTGGATTTGCTCAATATGCCCTTTTCCATTTACGATACTTTTGTGATCGAACAGCGCTTCGGGTTTAACACCACTACCCCGAAAATCTATATCGCCGACAAACTGAAAGAATGGCTGCTCACGGGCATCATCGGCGGAGGCATCATGGCGGCAATCATTTGGATATACCTGCAAACCACTATCTATTTCTGGCTTTGGGCGTGGGCGTTGATATCCGCTTTTTCCCTGTTGATGGCAACATTCTATTCGTCGCTCGTAGTGCCGCTGTTCAACAAGCAAAAACCGCTTGGAGACGGAGAACTGAAAGACGCCATCACCCGCCATGCCGTCGAAGCAGGATTTCACATTGACCGCATCTACACCATTGACGGGTCGAAACGCTCCACCAAAGCAAACGCTTATTTTAGCGGAATAGGGCTGAAAAAACGTATCGTGCTCTTTGACACCCTCATTAAAGATCTTGACACCGAAGAAATTGTCGCCGTACTGATGCACGAGATAGGACACTACCGCCAGAAACATATCATTTCGTCCATGTTGCTTTCCATGTTACAAACAGGCGTCATGCTGTTCATTCTCTCACTGTTTGTCGCCCACCCCGCCTTGTCGCAGGCATTGGGCGTAGCCGAGCCGAGTTTCCACATCGGATTGATAGCCTTCGGCATCCTGTTCAGCCCCATATCCGTTGCCGTCGGGCTAATGATGAACATCGTGTCGCGCAAGCACGAATGTGAAGCCGACGCTTTTGCCGCCCGCTACGGGATGGGCAAAGGACTTATAAAGGCTTTGAAAAAACTGTCCGTCAACAATCTTTCCAACCTTACGCCACATCCGCTGTATGTGTTTTTCCATTATTCGCATCCTACACTGCTTACGCGCATCGGAAAACTCACGTTGAAGGCGCTTCAGACAGCGTAAAAAACTTGTGGGATGTAAAAAAGAATGGCGTCGCTAAAAAAGAATAAACCCCATTCCTTGCATCATATTAAATCGTTGGTTATTTTTGTCGCTCAAAATATTTTTTATGAACACAAAGGTAAGTATAATTATGGGAAGCCTCAGCGATTTGCCCGTCATGGAAAAAGCGGCAAAAATGCTGGACGAGTTCGGCATCCCGTTTGAGATCCATGCATTGTCGGCGCATCGCACACCGCGTCAGGCAATGGAGTTTGCTGTAGAAGCGTATGCGCGGGGCGTACGTGTGGTGATTGCGGGCGCGGGCGGAGCGGCGCATCTTCCCGGTGTTATTGCCGCATGGACGCCTGTTCCGGTGATTGGCGTTCCCATTAAAGCCTCTATTTCCATTGACGGGTGGGATTCCATACTGTCCATCCTGCAAATGCCTCCCGGCATACCGGTGGCAACCGTGGGACTGGATGGCGCACAAAATGCCGCCATACTCGCCACGCAAATTCTGGCGACAGGCGATGATGAGCTGATGCGGCGCATTATCACTTACAAGGAGGGATTGGAGAAAAAAATTTTACAGGCAAATGCAGAACTGTCGGCAGTGAAGTTTGCACATAAAACGAATTAACATTACTTTTGCATTTTGTAAATACAACGCTCAAATATGGAGATAAATTTGAATTTTAGTAAATTGGGAGGATTGGTTCCCGCAGTGATTCAGGATGTACTAACGGGGAAAATTCTGATGATAGGTTTCATGAACGAAGAAGCATACAACAAGACGGTAGAAAGCCGTCTGGTGACTTTTTTCAGCCGCACCCGTAATCGCTTGTGGACAAAGGGTGAAGAAAGCGGAAACCATTTGGATGTGGTAGAAATACTGGCCGACTGCGATAACGACACATTGCTGGTCAAAGCACGTCCGCGCGGTCCCGTGTGCCATACCGGTATGGACACCTGTTTCGGAGAAAAAAACGAAGCGGACGGCGTGCAGTTTATCGAATACTTGCAAAATCTCATCATCCGCCGCAAAATAGAAATGCCCGAAGGCTCTTACACTACCAAACTGTTTCGTAGCGGTATCAACAAGATTGCGCAAAAAGTAGGCGAAGAAGCGGTAGAACTTGTGATTGAAGCAAAAGACGAAGCCGACGACCTGTTCCTGAACGAAGCCGCCGACCTCGTATATCATTTTTTGGTGCTGCTCACCGCACGCAATAGACACCTGAATGATGTGGGAAAAGTGTTGCAGGAAAGACATAAAGAATCATGACCCAATGTGTGAGGGAAAGACGTCGCCCGTCACCATCATATAAGCCATTTTTCCACCATGAATAAATTTTCCGGTAAGGTTATTTGGATAACGGGAGCCTCGTCGGGCATCGGCGAGGCATTAGCGTACGAGTGGTCGCGTCTCGGAGCGAGGATCATCCTTTCGGCGCGTCGCAAAAGCGAACTGGAACGCGTGAAATCCGCCTGCGCACATAGCGATTTGTGCACGGTTGTGCCGCTTGATCTTGCCGACCGGCAGCAGATTGAAACCGTTGCCGACAAAGTGTTGCAGCAATTCGGCGTTGTGGACATTCTGGTGAACAACGGAGGCATTAGCCAGCGATCGCTGACCATTGAAACCGACATAGCAGTTGATCGCCGCATCATGGAAGTGGACTATTTCAGCGGTGTAGCGCTCACCAAAAAATTGCTTCCGGTTATGACGGCAAAAGGCGATGGACACATTGTCGTCATCAGCAGCATTGTGGGATTATTCGGATTCCCGCTCCGTTCCGCCTATTCAGCGGCAAAACACGCACTGCACGGATTTTATGAATCCCTGTGGGCGGAACTGCACACGCAGGGCATCCGCGTGACGATGGTTTGTCCCGGACGCATCCTCACTAATGTTTCCATCCATGCGCTCACCAAAGACGGAACGCCACACCGGGAAATGGATCACGGACAGAAGAACGGCATCACAGCGACTGTCTGCGCCCGAAAAATCATCAAAGCCGTCAGCCGCAACAAAAAGGAGGTATATATCGGCAAAACGGATTTGCTGATGGTTTATTTTAAACGATATATCCCCTGTCTGTATTACAGGTTGGTATCGAAAGTGCAGCCCCAATAAGCCGCAAAATGAAGTTTACAGACGTCATCAAAGAATATGAGTGGGATACCGTGCAATCCCGTATCTATGCAAAAACGGCAAGGGATGTGGAACTCGCCTTAAGCAAAGAGGCGCCAAATACGGACGATTTCATGGCGCTGATTTCGCCTGTCGCCGCTCCATATCTGGAAAATATGGCAGCGTTGAGCCGTAAATATACGCAACAGCGCTTCGGCAACACCATACAGTTCTACATACCGTTGTATCTCACCAATTCGTGCACTAACCACTGCATATACTGCGGTTTTAACTACCACAACAATATCAAGCGCATCATCCTCAACGAGGAACAAGTGATACGCGAGATAGAAGCCATCAAAGCGATGGGCAATTTCCGCCACATCCTGCTGGTGACCGGAGAAAACCCGCGCGACGCTGGAACGGATTATATCGCCAACGCTATCCGATGGGTAAAACCTTATTTTTCATCCATATCCATCGAAGTGCAACCCCTGACGGAAGCAGATTACAGAAGACTCACCGACGCCGGACTTAACGCGGTGTACTGTTATCAGGAAACTTACTGCAAAGACCATTATAAACTGTATCACCCCAAAGGCATGAAATCAAAATTCGAATGGCGGCTGGACAGTTTCGACCGTATGGGGCAAGCGGGAGTCCACAAAATTGGCTTAGGCACGCTGATAGGCTTGGAAGACTGGCGTACGGAAGCCGTTTTCATGGCAATGCATTTGCGTTATTTGCAAAAAAATTACTGGCAAACCAAATATTCCGTTTCGTTCCCGAGAATGCGCCCCTACTCGAAACAGGCATTTCATCCCAACGTTGTGATGAGCGACAGCGAGTTGGCGCAGATGATTTTTGCCTGTCGTATTTTCGACCACGATGTGGAAATCACCCTGTCCACACGCGAAAGCCAATCATTCAGAGACAATATGACCACGCTGGGCGTTACTTCACTGAGCGCCGGCTCCAAAACCGATCCGGGCGGGTACGCCGTTTATCGCAACGAACTGGAACAATGGACTGTCAACGACAACCGAACACCCTCAGAAGTGCTTCAATCCGTGAAAGCACAAGGCTATGACGTGGTGTGGAAAGACTGGGATTTAAGCCTGCAATAAAAAAAAATTTGCATATCTATTGTCAAATAAAAAATAATGTATATCTTTGCGCCATTGTTTGAGAATGTTAGAACAAAATCATAGTCTTCGCTACTGTTTTTTCTTATTGTTTTCAACCAAGAATTAATTTTTTTATTTTTTATTTTTTTATTTTTTATGAATATCTATATTTCAAATTTGAGTTTCAAAGTTGAAGACGGTGATTTGAGACAATTGTTCGAAGAGTACGGAGAAGTAACTTCGGCGAAAGTTATTACCGACAAGTTTACCGGTCGTTCGCGCGGTTTTGGTTTTGTGGAAATGCCCGATAATGAGGCATCCCTGAAAGCCATTTCTGAGTTGAATCAAGCAGAGTATGACGGCAAAGTACTTACCGTCAATGAAGCCCGTCCCAAAGAGGACAGACCGAAAAACAACAATCGCGGATTCCGCAACAACAATGGTGGCGGATATGGCGATAGACAAAACAGGCGCTGGTAATCCGGCACTACGGTGAAGTAAAGAGGCTGTCCGAAAAGGTCAGCCTTTTTTTTATGTAATTTTGAGCAGGGCATTGATGGCGCTTCCCGCCCGATACCATTTGACTTGCACAGCGTTGAATGTGTGGCACACGCGGAAACTCTCCGAAGTGCCGTCCGAGTGGCGTAGTTGCACCGTCAACGTCCGGTGAGGCGCAAAATGTTCAATGTCGGTAACGCTGATGCGGTCGTCTTCGCGTATTTTGTCATAATCCGTCCTGTTCTCGAAAGTGATCGCCAACATCCCCTGTTTTTTCAGATTGGTTTCGTGAATTCGTGCAAAACTTTTTGCCAGAATTACTTTCACATTCATGAAACGCGGTTCCATGGCGGCATGTTCACGCGATGAACCTTCGCCATAGTTTTCTTCAGCCACCACCACGGATGAAACACCTCGCGCTTTGTATTGTCCCGCCACCGCCGATACCGTTTCATACGTGTGGGTAAACGGGTTGAGCACCGCATCGGTTTTTCCGTTGAACGCATTCACCGCACCCATTAGCAGATTTTCGGATATGTTTTCCAAATGTCCGCGAAATCGCAGCCAGGGTCCTGCCATGGATATGTGATCGGTGGTACACTTGCCCGACGCTTTGAGCAGCAAGGGCATGTCCGTCAGATCGCGGTCATTGGCGGGCGGGAATGGTTGCAACCGTTGCAACCGTTTGGAGTCGGGCGCAATGTATATCTCCGCATTTTCACGGCAAGCGGGCGCAGAGTAGCCGTTATCTTTCACGTCGAATCCGTCGGGCGGGAAATCGCAGCCTTTCGGTTCTTTGAGTTTTATTTCGCGTCCGTCGGCGGTTTTCAACGTATCCGTCAGCGGATTGAAGCATAAATCGCCGGCAACGGTCAGCGCAACGGCAAGTTCGGGCGAAGCGACAAAAGCGAAAGTATTCGGGTTGCCGTCCGCACGTTTGGCGAAATTGCGGTTGAAAGAGGTCACAATGGTGTTTTTGCGCGTGTTGTCGTCTGTGTGGCGTTTCCATTGTCCGATGCATGGTCCGCAGGCATTCGCCATAACAACGGCGCCTGCTTTTTCAAAATCGCCCAACAATTCGTCTCTTTCAGCCGTGTAGCGGATTTGTTCCGAACCCGGATTGATAATCAATTGCGCGGCGACAGGGATATTGTCCTCCAGCGCCTGCCGCGCTACAGATGCTGCCCGGCTCAGATCCTGATACGACGAATTGGTGCATGAGCCGATAAGCCCTGCTTCTACGCGGCGAGGGTAGTCGTTTGCGCTCACTTTGGCGGCAAATTCGGAGATGGGAGTAGCCGCATCCGGCGTAAACGGCCCGTTGATGTACGGTTCCAGCGTTGAGAGGTCTATTTCGATGATGCGGTCGTAATATTTTTCGGGCGATGCGTTCACTTCCGCATCGGCTTGCAGGTGAATCGCGATGTTTTCAGCCTGTTCCGCCACGGAAGCCCGTCCTGTTGCCCGCAGATAATCTGCCATACGGTTGTCAAAAGGAAAGACGGAGGCTGTGGCGCCCACTTCCGCTCCCATGTTGCAAATGGTTGCCTTTCCGGTAGCCGAAAGGGAAGCAGCGCCGTCCCCAAAATATTCGATGATGGAGTTGGTGCCGCCTTTCACTGTGAGGATGCCGGCAAGTTTCAGGATGACATCCTTTGGCGAAGTCCACCCGTTCGGTTTTCCCGTCAAGCGGACACCGATCAGTCGAGGCATTTTCAGCTCCCACTCCATGCCGTTCATCACATCCACAGCGTCTGCGCCGCCCACGCCAACGGCAATCATTCCTAAACCGCCTGCATTGGGTGTGTGGGAATCCGTGCCTATCATCATGCCGCCCGGGAAAGCGTAATTTTCCAGTACTACCTGATGGATAATACCTGCGCCCGGCTTCCAGAATCCGATGCCGTATTTGTCGGACACCGATTTCAAAAAATCATATACTTCACGGTTGTTTTCCAGCGCTATACGGATGTCGGGCGTCGCGCCTTCGTCGGCTAGTATCAGATGGTCGCAGTGGACGGTTGCCGGCACGGCGGATATTTTCCTGCCCGTATTCATGAATTGCAGCAACGCCATTTGCGCCGTAGCATCCTGCATCGCCACCCTGTCCGGACGAAAATGTACGTAATCTTCTCCGCGCCGGTAGTCCTCCATCGCCGCGCCGTCAAACAAATGTGCGTACAATATTTTTTCCGCCAGCGTCACCGGACGGCGAAGCCTAAGACGCACCTTGTCCGTTTTTTCGGCAAACTGTGCATAAAATTTTTGTAGCATTTCGATATCGTGTACCATAGGATTCTGTGATTTAACGGATAAAATTCGTCGCTATTTTTGTTGCTTTAGGCGGCGGCGCGATATGGGCGGCGGCCTGTTTGAGCGCCAGCAGCCATGCCATATTTGCGCCCAGCACCTGCATGGTTTGTATGCCTTCCGCGTCCTGTGCGGCTTCTTCTTCTTTTTGCCCGTGTATGATGCCCCAATAATTAGATGTGGCGACAATCATTTCGGAAATGGTGAGGTAGTGGTACAGCGAATCCAGCGTGGAAGATCCTCCGGAGCGGCGTACCGCGGTCACTGCCGCGCCGACCTTGTGACGCATCCAGTTGCCGTTGGCGCCGGAAACGTAGAACAACCGATCGAGGAAACATTTCATGATACCGGCAATGCCCGAATAATACACCGGAGCGCCGAGTATGATACCGTCCGCGTCCTTGACGAGGGGCAGGAAATTGTTCAATTCGTCGTGGCGGATGGAGCATTTGTCGTCCTGATTCTTGGCGCATTGCCTGCACGAAATACATCCGTGGACGTTTTTGTTGCCGACATGGATGATTTGGAAATCAACTCCTTCACGCACTAATACATCTCCTGCCGTTTTCAGGGCAAACCATGTGTTCCCTTTTGCATGGGGACTTCCATTGATAGCTGTTACTTTCATTGAACTTGTGTTTTTGATTGTTTGTGCATATATCCATCTATATTTTACGGGAATCGTCTTAATACGGTGTATTTCAGTATGATCTCCAGCAGCAACAGCAGCAATGCCACCTGTGCAAATTTCAGATATTCTTCGGATTTTCGGTGGTGCTCTTGTACGCTGATTTTTGATTTTTCCAATTTATCTATTTCGTCATACACGGCTTTCAGTTTGTCGTTATCTGCGGCGCGAAAATAAAGACCTCCCGTCATTTCGGCGATGCGTTTAAGCAGGGGTTCGTCAATTTCCGTTTTCATGTCCTGGTAGCGGACACCAAAGGGGGTTTGTACGGGATAGGGCGCCATTCCCTGAGAACCTATACCGATGGTGTAAACGCGGATACCGAATGTTTTGGCGATTTCTGCGGCGGTTGCCGGGTTGATGGAGCCTTGGTTGTTGACGCCGTCGGTCAGCAGGATGATGACTTTGCTTGTTGCGTCGCTGTCTTTGATGCGAGTAACGGCATTTGCCAATCCCGTTCCGATAGCGGTGCCGTCTTCGATCATGCCGCTGCGCACGCTGTTGAACAGATTCACCAGTGCGGTATGGTCGGTCGTCAGCGGACACTGCGTGAAGCTTTCGCCGCTGAATATCACCAGCCCGATACGGTCGTTGGGGCGTCCGGCGACAAACTGTATAGCCATCCTTTTTGCCGCTTCCAAACGGTCGGGTTTGAGGTCTTGCGCCATCATGCTGCTCGATATGTCAAGCGCCATCATCACATCAATGCCTTCGGTGGTAACACTTTCCCACTGGTTGTTCCGTTGCGGACGCGCCAAAATGAGAATGAGCAGTGCCATTGCCAACATCCGCAACACAAACAGAGCGTGGCGCATGTAAGGACGGACGGTGTGGACGCCTTTCAAGCCTTCCACGGAAGACAGTCGCACGTGGGGATGGGTTTTATCCCGCCACACGTACCAGCCTATTGCTGTTGCCCATATGATGAACAGCCAGAAAAACTGAGGATATGCAAAGGTATAGTCCATTATTTTTGATGTTCTGTTTTTGATTTTTGATGTTCCGCAGATTCGACGGTTGCATTACCTTTTTCGCCTGTCTTTTCCTGCGTTTCCACCATTTCTTTTTTTGTGTTGTTCACAAATAAATAACTGTCCAGCATGGATGTTTCGTTTTCATCCGGAAGTGGCTCTGATTTGGCAAATTTCGCCAAATCAGAAAGCGAAAACAGTTGTTGGAGGCGATTCATCAAATTGTTGTCCTCAAAGTTCGCCGCTTTCAGACCGTACAGTATCTCTTTTCCGGTCATTTCCATCGCTGCCACACCGAATCGACGTTCGATATACATCCGCACGATATCCGACAAACGGGTATAATACTCTTTAGTGCGGTTGTTCTGCCAAAGTTTTTCGTTCCGCAGGCGGTCCAACTCGCGCAAGGCAATCACATGCGGCGGATCAACGAGTTTCGGCGGTCCGAAAACAGGTTGATGTTTTCTCCGTTTTCCGAGTGCGTATATGAGGAAGACAATAATTGCCGCCAGCAGCAATATTACGCCTGCCAGCAGCAGCCACGGGTAAATGTCTGCCCAGCCCACGGGCAGTTGATATATCGGCTTGATGTCGGCAATTTGTTTCAGGGTATCGGTGGGCATCACCAGCACATCCACGTACAGCGGCGTGGTGGCGATGGTGTCGTGATAGCCGTTGTCTGTGAACGGGAAACGAATCTCAGGCAATTCCTGTCGACCGCTGTCAAAAGCAGTGATCACCACATCTTGCGTGAAACGGGTGACATCTGCCGAAACTGCTACCGAATCCACCGGCGTGACGCCGATAATCTCAATATGAGCGGACAGTGCATTGTCCCATACGGGAAATTGCACCCGCACGTCGTTCCGTTTCTCCACCTCAACATGCAGTTTGATCTGGTCGCCAATAAGCATAACGGCGGTATCCAACCGCGCATTCGCCTGTATGGACTGCGCCTGCGCGCTTGCCGTCATTCCCAGCGCAATACATGCGCTTACCAACCATCTGTTCATAAATTGTTCGACTGAAAAATTAACTGCAAAAATAATTTATTTTGTGTATCGGGCGTATTAAAAAAAGTTAATTGACGATGCATGTCGATTGTTATTGTGCCGTGTGCATGAAAAAATGGAAGCGCCTATTGAATAACAGCCGTCAGGAACTGTCCGAAAAAATAAAAAATCAACAAATGTACCGCCGCCGCTGCTGCAAGCGACACCACCATGAATATGGGACGTCTTTCGACGCCTACACTCAGCATGTGGGGAATACCGCGCCAATATACATAAATGGCGTAGAAGGCGAGAATGGATAACTCGCTGAAAAAGGGAAACAGCGCCACGACGGCTATTACCGGATAAATGACGCCCGCCGTATGTGCCATCAAGGAAAAGACGCCACGCATATTGCGCGGCCCGATGTGCAGTATCATCAAAGCATTGACCAGAAATGCGGACAGGTACAGCCCTGCGCTGAGCGAACAGGCCAGCAAAAGAATTTTTCTGACAATGTAGCCCCATATCTCTTCCGCTCGAGAAACAAACAGCAATGCCCCCAAGGCGGTGCACACGGCAATGAGGCAGATTGCCGGAAGCACAATCTCACGGTAAACGGCTCTGTTGTCTTTTTCGCAGGAGGCAACAGCTGCCCATTGTGCGCCGGGACGGAGCAACAAATTACGGATCCGGTAAAAATAATCAACAGCGTTCATTTTATCAAGTGCGACATGTCGGGACAAAATTACATGAAAATTTTCAATTACTTACGGATGTACAAAATTTTCGGATTGAAATAATGGACAGCCACTAATTATTGTACAGCCACTCGCACCATGTGTCTATTCCGACATTTTTCAATGCGGAAAGTGCAAAAATTTGCAAATGGCTGTTCACTTTCAGACAGTTGTCGTGCAATGTGGTGATGTTGGTGTTCAGATACGGCGACAAATCGATTTTGTTGATAATGCAAACGTCCGCTTCTTTGAAAATATGCGGGTATTTCAACGGTTTATCGTCGCCTTCGGTGGTGCTGATGATGACCACTTTCAGGGCTTCGCCCAAATCGAACAGGGCGGGACACACCAGATTGCCTACATTTTCGATGAAAAGCAAGGAGTCGTTTACGGGATGTAAGTGTTGCAGCGCGTGGTACACCATCGAAGCATCCAGATGACAGCCCGTTCCTGTGTTTACCTGAAAAACCGGAATTTTCAGCGCCGCAATGCGATCGGCGTCGTTGGAGGTTTGCTGGTCGCCTTCAATCACATACAATGACTTCCGCCCCTGCATGAAACGGATGGTTTCCTCCAACAGGGTGGTTTTTCCCGAACCGGGAGAACTCATCAGATTCAGGCAAACAATATTTTTTGCTTCGAAATACCCTCTGTTACGCTCTGCCAGCAAATTATTCCGTTGCAGAATGTCCTGTTCAACCGTAATAACCTGACGTTCAATGGTGTGATCATAGTGATGGTCATGATCATGATCTCGATTGCCACATCCGCACGTTGTACACATAATTTCAAATGATTACAAGCGACATTTTTGTGTTTTTGATGCTACAAAGATAATCTTTTTTACCGAAATATTTTTTGTCACTGAAAAGGAACGGCAGAGCGAGATAACAAGTGATTGGAAATTCGAAAACTTTTATGTAAGTTTGCCGCTAAAAATTTTCACGTTTATGTTTTCTTCCAAAGATTTAATACAATTGTCCGCCAGAGGCATTACCCGCGAAGCAGCGGAACAGCAGATGGTATATTTCCGCACGGGTTTCCCTCCCTTGAAGATTGACAGGGCAGCGACCGTCGAAGACGGCATCCGTCGCCTGTCTGCCGGAGAGGTACAGGCGTTTGGGGCAGTGTTTGACGAAAAGCGCAAAAGCAGGAAATTGCTCAAATTTGTGCCTGCCTCCGGCGCTGCCACACGGATGTTTAAAGATTTGTACGAGTTCCTGTCGTCGGGCAGGGAAAGCGCCCCTGTAAGAGAGGTATTCGATCGTTTGTCGGAGTTTGCCTTTTACAGCGTGTTGAAACCCTTGCTGAGCAGAGATGGCGACAGAATGCGGACGGCGGAAACCATCCTGCTTGCCGGCGGACTGAACTACGGCAGCCTCCCCAAAGGCATGTTGCTGTTCCACGCCTATCCTGACGGGGAGGTGCGTACCGTTATAGAGGAGCATCTGGCGGAAGGAGCGGAATATGCGTGTTGCGGCGACGGGGAAGTGCACCTGCATTTCACGGTGTCGTCCGAACACCAGGCAGGGTTTGAGGCGCTGGTACGCGAAAAAGTCGGCAAATACGCCGAAAGGTACGGGGTAAACTACCACGTCGGCTTTTCGCAACAGAAGCCCTCCACAGACACCATTGCCGCAGGCAAGGACAACCATCCGATGCGCAACGGCGACGGCAGCCTCTTGTTTCGTCCCGGAGGACACGGCGCTTTGCTGGAAAATCTCAACGAGCAGTATGCCGACCTCATTTTTATCAAAAACATCGACAACGTAGTGCCCGACCACCTGAAATCCGTCACGGTTACTTACAAAAAAGCGTTGGCGGGGCTTCTTCTCCATCTTCAGGATACCGTTTTCGACTACGTCCGCAAGTTACGCAGCACACCGACGCTTGATGGCGCAACGACAGCCGAAATCCGGTCTTTCCTCTCCAAGGAGTTGGCTTTTCACGTGCCGGCAGATTTTGAAGCCCGTTCGCCCGAAGCGCAACAGGCGTACCTCTTGCAGGTACTCAACCGCCCCATACGGGTGTGCGGCATGGTGAAAAACGAGGGAGAGCCGGGCGGAGGACCCTTTTGGGTGAACAATGCGGACGGATCCGTGTCCCTGCAAATCGCCGAATCATCACAGATTGACATGAACGATGCCGGACAAAGGGCAATTGTTGCGAAGTCCACGCATTTCAACCCTGTAGATCTGGTGTGTGCGGTCAAGGACGCCGATGGTAACCCGTTCAACCTGCTTGAATACCGCGACCCCGACACGGGGTTCATTTCCGTGAAATCGAAAGACGGCGCTGAGGTGAAAGCGCAGGAGTTGCCGGGCTTGTGGAATGGCACTATGGCAAGATGGAACACCGTTTTTGCAGAAGTGCCCGTCGAAACGTTCAACCCCGTGAAAACGCTCAATGACTTGCTGCGCCCGCAGCACCGATGAGACAAAGAAGAACGGTCAATACCCGAAAATTTCTTCCTGTTTGAGGAATTGTACGGTTCCGATTTTGCGGAGTTTTTTCAAGTCCAATTCTTTGGCATTGCCCAGCAGCCCGTAATAATAGGTGCGGTTCTTTATCCATTTTTCCTGAAATGCTTTGACATCGGCGAGGGTCATGTTTTGCACTTTTTCAAAAACCGCTCTGTTCCTGTCGTAGTCCACTCCCATGTTTTTAGCGTCAAGGTATGCGTCCAACACGCCTTCCTTGATGGTGCGCTGTGTACGCAAGCGTGCGATCAGGGCTTCTTTTGCGATGTTGAATGAATTTTCGCTTTCGGGCATGTTTTCTATGATTCCGGCAAAAGCGTCTATCGCTTCCGAGGTTTTATCGTTTTGGGAAATAATGGTTGCCGTGAAGGTATAGGGCTTGTCCGCCTTGTTGGGAGCGGAAAGGAATGCTTGCGCCGAATAGGCTAAACCGCGTGCTTCGCGCATTTCCTGAAAGACAATGGAATTCATGTTGCTGCCGAAATATTCGTTGTACAGGGCGATATCTGCGTCGTTTTTCACGTCAAATCCGTCTCCGCGGTTGGAGTATTGTACATAATAGGTGTTTTTGGCGTCATATTCCGCAACAAATACCTTGTTTTCGGTGGTTTCCACATACCGGATGTCTATTTTTCCCGTGATGGGTACCGGCGTTTCGGGCGTTTTGTGGTACCGGTTGACGGTGTCCGTCACGGTATGGCTTTCCCACGGTCCGTAATACAGCACGGTATGTTCCTTTTGTGTCAGGTCTTTGACCTTTAGCAGCAAATCCGTCGATTGGAGCGACTGCAAGGCGTCATCCGTCAGGGTGGTGTTTTTGATGTAGTCCGGCCCGTAGATGAGGTAGCGGCGTAGGGCAGAGAAATTTGAGCTTTGGCTGAGTTTTGCGTTTTTGCGGGATTTCAGGATATCCGATTTCAGGTTTTCAAGCGTTTCTTCGTTGGGTTGTGCGTCATGGATGAGTTCTTCGGTCAATTTTATGGCACGGGACATATTCTCGCTCAATCCGTTGACGTGAAGGATGCATCTTTCGCTCTGAACGGATACGCCGAACGAGCAGGCGATGTTGTAAAATTCCGTCTTGATTTCTTCGGGTGATTTTGTGCTTGTGCCGAGATAATCTATGTAATTGAACGCCGTTTCGATGGTGGCATCGGTGTTGCTGCCGGTTTCAAAGACATACAGCAGGTTGAACAAGTCTGTGGTTTCATTTTTTTTGTACAGCACAGGGATATTGGATTTTGCCTCCGTTTTTTTTATGTCTTTATTGAAATCCACAAAAACGGGATCAATGGGTTTTACTTCCGTATTGCGTATTTCTTGAAGAAAATCGCTTGTTGCATCCCTGTTAGTAGCAATAGGGGTGATTTGTGGTTTTTCTATTTTCTTTTCGTTAGGGTCTTGTCCTTGACGTTTGTACACTACCACATAATTGTGGTCGCCGAATTTTTCTCCGGCAAAGCGCATGATGTCCTCTTTGGTGATTTTTCCCAATCGGTCAACAATGTGTACCTGCCTGTCCCAGCTTATCCCGTTGATGAATGCGTCCACAAAAACGTCGGCGCGACCCTGATTGGAATCAAGGTATTGCATGATTTGCAGTTTGTAATTATCAATGCTTGCTTTCAAAAGGGTTTCGTCAAAATCTCCGTTGCGAAGTTTGGCGACTTCGGCAAGCAACAAATTTTTTGCGTCGTCGAGTGTTTGTCCTTCTTTCGGGATGGCTTGCATTATCAGCATTCCGTAATCGCACAGCATTGATTGGTATGCGGCGGCATTCAGCACTTTTTGTTGCTGCATCAGATCGATGTCCACCAATCCTGCTCCTCCGTTGTAGAGGATGCTGGATGCGATGTTTGCCAGATCGGCGTCATCGCTGTTGGCACCGCCAAGCCGCCAAGCCAGAGCAACTCCTTCAGCTTCCACCCCGATAACATCTCTCACAACAGGCGCTGTGATGGGCGCTTCGGGCTGAAAGTGCAGCAGAGGCAGATTTGCGTTGGGCTGCCATGTCCCGAAATATTTTTTGATGATACCGATGGTCGTGTCGGGATCAAAATCTCCGGAAAGACATATTGCCATGTTGTTGGGAACGTACCATTCCTTATAAAAATTTTTGATATTTGTTATTGAAGGGTTTTTCAGCTGTTCCTGCGTACCCAGCACAGTTTGCGTGCCGTACGGATGATGGGGATATAGCCCTGCAAGAATGTTTTGGCTGATTTTCCGCGAGTCGCTGGTCAATGATATGTTGTATTCTTCGTAAACGGTTTCCAGTTCCGTATGAAACCCGCGAATCACGGAATTTGTAAATCTGTTGGCTTGTATTTTCGCCCAGTTTTCCACCTGATTGCTCGGAATATCTTCGGTGTAGCAAGTGACGTCATAATTCGTGTATGCGTTTGTTCCGCTCGCCCCGATGGCCGACATCAGTTTGTCGTATTCGTTAGGAATGGCTATTTTAGCGGCCATACTGCTGATGCTGTCGATTTTTTGGTAAATTGCCTTACGTTCCGCCTCCCCGGACGTTTTGCGGTATATTTCAAACAGGTTTTCAATTTCGTCGAGCAGCGGTTTTTCGGCGACATAATCGGTGGTGCCGAAATGCTCCGTCCCTTTGAACATCAAATGCTCGAAATAATGCGCCAGACCCGTAGTTTCGGCGGGATCGTTTTTAGCGCCCGCTTTCACGGCAATGAAAGTCTGTATGCGCGGTTCTTCCTTGTTCACCGCCATATACACCTTCAACCCGTTGTCCAACGTATAGATACGCGCTTTCATAGGATCGCGGGCTACGGTTTCATAGTCCTTTTTCCCAAAATGGCACGAGTGTACGACAATCATAAATATGACCGAAACCGTCACTAATTGAAACTTTAATTTCATGGAATTGTTTTTTTATTTATATTCAACAACAAAGGTAAAAAAAATATTATTCGTCAATATCAAATTTAAATCAAAAAAAACCTGCCTCCCTAAAAAGAGCCATTTGAACAGCGTCGGGACTCCTGTTTCGGCTCAACATGCGTTTGGCGACAGAAATTTTTTTGTCGTGCATCTTTGCTTCGCTTATGGTCGCAAGTTTGGCGTTGTCTACATGAATATTTCATTACCTGAGAAAACGGTCGTCGAATCGAAAGCGGAAAACTAATTGGTGTGATTTGTTTGAATACCGGCTGACCGACTAAATGTTTTTTCGCTATCATTTCAATTATTCATTACCTTTGTGCAGAAAACGAAAAATACGAATCTGTGAGATATACTTTGGAACAGTGTTGCGCGCTGGTTGAAGAGCAACTTGCTCAGGTGGACTTTGCGGGCAAACAGCCTGCGAACCTGTATGATCCGGTGGTTTATGCGCTGGGGGGCGGCGGCAAACGCATACGTCCCGCCCTGACGCTGATGGCGTGCGATCTCTTTGGCGGGGACATGCAGGCTGCCCTGACATCGGCGGTAGCCGTGGAGATCTTCCACAATTTTACGCTCGTGCACGACGATGTAATGGACAATGCCGACGTCCGTCGGGGGCGTCCTGCGGTACACAAACGGTGGTCGGAAAGTGTCGCCATTCTCTCCGGCGATGCCATGCAGGTGTTGGCGTATCAGTACCTGTGCCGTACCGCGCAAACGGAAATATTGCCCGATGTGTTGCGGATTTTTTCGGAAACGACGTTGAAAGTATGCGAAGGACAGCAGTACGATATGGACTTCGAGCGGCGGCAGGATGTGTCCATCGAAGAATACCTGTACATGATACGGCTAAAAACCGCCGAATTGCTGGCAGGAAGCTTGAAAATAGGTGCGTTGTGCGGAGGCGCTCCGGCGCCGGACATTGACCGGCTGTACGCTTTCGGCATTGCGCTGGGGCTGTCCTTTCAGATTCGGGACGACCTGCTCGACGTGTATGCAGACCCTGCCGTGTTCGGCAAGCGACTGGGCGGCGACATTCTCAGCGGGAAAAAAACGTTTCTGCTGCTCACCGCACTAAAGCGGGCAGATGAGGCTACCCGCAAAACATTGCTCCACATCGCGGCAGACAAAACTATGGCGGATGAAGACAAGACAGCCACCGTGAAAGCTATTTATGATGCCCTGAAAGTAGATAAAGCTGCGGAACAGATGGTGGAAACCTACTGCAAAGAAGCGATAGAGCATCTGGACATGTTGCCCTTGCAGGACGAGACACGGAAAGACGAATTGAAAAAACTCGCAACCGTGTTGCTGAAACGGAATAAATAACCGGAAGGTATGAACTTCTCATTTCTTGTAGCACGCCGCTACCTGTTTGCGCCAAAGTCACACCACGCGGTGAACGTTATTTCGGCTGTGTCCGTTGTGGGAGTGGCTGTGGGAACAGTTGCACTGGTTATCGTGATGTCGGTGTTCAACGGTTTGGAGGACTTGGCGCAAACGCTGTACAGCACATTCGACCCCAACCTGAAAATCACCGCCGCCACAGGAAAAGGCTTTATTGCGGAGGCGACAAAACTTCAACAACTGTACGCCGATCCCGACGTATTGACGTTTTCTCAAACCGTGGAAGAAAACGTGCTGGTACGTTACGGCGAACAACAGGAAATAGCCGTCCTGAAAGGTGTGGACGACAAATATTCCGGCGTTACCGGAATAGACACCATGATGCTCGACGGCGTGTTCCGGCTTTGGAACAACGACAATCCGGAGGCGGCGGTCGGGGCGATACTTGCCGGAAAACTGCATCTCGGACTGAACTTCACCACACCCGTCCATCTGTTTGTCATTCGAGGCAAGGCATCCGCCGTGCTGAACCCGGAAACGGCAATGAACCGGCGGTATATCTTTCCCTCAGGCGTTTTTTCCATCGACGAGGAGATCAATGCGCAATATCTGCTGGCTCCGCTGGCATTTGTCCGAGATTTGCTGGAAAACGACAGCATCACGGGGGCGATAGAAATAAAACTCCGGGCAGGCGTCAATGAGGAGAAAGCCCAAGAGCGTATTGCGGCAATGTTTGGACAGGATTTTGAGGTGAAAACCGCCTATCAGCAAAAGGAATTTTATTACCGCATGTTGCGGTACGAAAAATGGATAGGTTTCATGATTCTGGCATTTGTGCTGCTCGTTGCCTCTTTCAACGTAGTAGGGTCGCTTTCGATGCTCATGATTGAAAAAAAGAACGACATGTCCATATTGCGGAGCATGGGCGCGGACAAACGATTGATAAGCCGGATTTTTGCGGCACAAGGGTGGATGATTGTCCTTGCCGGCGCCGTAGCCGGCATGATCGCAGGTGCGGCATTGTGCGAATTGCAGCGTATTACAGGATTTGTGGCATTTTCCAACACGGGAACTTTTGTGGTGGATGCATATCCTGTGGCGTTGCGGTGGCAGGATTTCATCATGATCATGCTTTCGGTAGTTTGCATCAGCCTTGTCACCGTTTATATCCCCGTCAATTATTTCGTAAAAAAATATCTGTAGCGGTCAATGAATGACACCGACAGGTGGCGCAGGCGCCCGTGACAATTTGAAATGCCCCCTCTGGATTGGGTATTTTGCCGTAATTTGAAATATTTCATGTAAATTTGTCCATCGGTTTTAGATATTGAATAGAGTATAAAATAAAGAATATGAGCAAAAAAGCATTATTGATGATTCTCGACGGCTGGGGAATCGGTAAAAAAGACAAAAGCGATGTAATATACGTCACGCCAACTCCTTACTGGGACAGCTTGTTGGCAAGTTATCCCCACTCGCAGTTACAGGCTTCCGGCGAAAACGTGGGTTTACCCGACGGACAGATGGGTAATTCGGAGGTGGGACATCTCAATATCGGCGCAGGTAAAATCGTATATCAGGATTTGGTAAAAATCAATATTGCCTGCCACAACAACAGCATTCTGCAAAATCCCGAAATAGTCAAAGCCTTCACATACGCCAAAGAAAACGGCAGGAACGTCCATTTCATGGGTTTGGTGTCCGACGGAGGGGTACACAGTTCCATGGATCATTTGTTCAAACTGTGCGATATCTCCAAAGAGTACGGGATTGAGAACACATTTATCCATTGTTTCATGGACGGGCGCGACACCGACCCTCGCAGCGGAAAAGATTTTATCGCTCAACTGGAACAGCATACGCGGAAATCAACGGGGAAAATCGCTTCCATTGTCGGGCGTTATTACGCTATGGACAGGGATAATCGCTGGGAACGGATAAAGGAGGCTTACGACCTGCTGGTGCACGGAAAAGGCGCTGCGTTTACAAATCCGGTGGAAGCCATGCAAGCGTCTTACGACAACAACGTAACCGACGAGTTTGTCAAACCCATCATTATCATACAGGATGACGGAAAGCCGACGGGTGTCATTGCAGCAGGCGACATGGTGATTTGTTTCAATTTCCGCAATGACCGCGCCAAAGAAATCACCATTGCGCTGACACAAAAAGACATGCCGGAGCAGGAAATGAAAACCGTCCCGTTGCACTACTGTACGATGACGCCGTATGACGCCAAATTTACGGGATTGCATATTCTGTTTGACAAAGATAACGTGCAAAACACGCTGGGAGAAATCGTTTCAAAAATCGGAAAAAAGCAGTTGCGCATTGCCGAAACAGAAAAATACGCACATGTCACCTTCTTTTTTTCCGGAGGTCGCGAAGCGAAATTTCCGGACGAATCCAGAATCCTTATCCCTTCACCCAAAGTAGCCACGTATGACCTGAAGCCGGAAATGAGTGTCTATGAGGTGAAAAACGCGCTGGTGGCGGAACTCGGCAAAAACGTGTTCGACCTCATCGTGGTGAATTTTGCCAATGGCGACATGGTAGGGCATACCGGCGTATACGAAGCCATCGAAAAAGCAGTGACAGCGGTAGATGCCTGCGTAAAGGAGGTAATTGAAGCCGCCAAAGCCAACGGCTATGAAGCCATTATCATTGCCGACCACGGTAATGCCGACTATGCCATCAATCCCGACGGTTCACCAAACACGGCGCACTCGCTGAATCCCGTTCCGTTTATCTACGTCACCGCCAACAAAAAAGCAACTGTTGCCAACGGCATACTTGCAGACGTGGCGCCTTCCGTATGCCACATCATGAATATCGAAAAACCTGCGGAAATGACGGGAAAAAATTTGATCTCGGATTAGATATCCAGCGTCATTTGTTTCGCCTTGCCGTCGTTCACTTCAAGTTTTATTTCCGGAAAACGGTCAATAATTCCTGCGGGCGTTGTATTGTCCGGTGACGGTACGGACGTTGACGGAGGCAACGGGGTTGTTTCTTCCACTTTGGCTATTTCCAGCGTGGAAAGTCGTTTACCTTTTGCGCGAATGCTTTTTACGGTGACAAACTCGTCGGCAATCACTGTTTCGGCAGGATGGCGTTTGCTGTCCCCGCCGAAGGTAATCCTGAAACGCGGGCGTATTTCTCTGCTAAGACATTTCAACTGCTGTGCGGCGTCGCCCACAAACGAGGAGAGCTGTACCGACAGGTCGAACGCAAACCGTTTGATGTACCAGAAATTCGATTCGGGGTCGTAATATACTGCCGTGAAAGTAGTGGTAGCGTCAAACTTCTCCAACAGGAGAATGTTAGGCTCAAAGTGCAGAGTCACATCGCAGCTTGATGTGCGGTAATTCCCTTCGTCGGTTACAATCAACAGTTTATCTTTCGGGGTGAAAGCGCCCAACAGCGTTCCCCGCCCGTCTTCGTTCAGGCGTTGCACTTCGGCGTCCCACCAGACCTGTTTACCGCCGAGCGTGGATGCGCCTTTTTCTTTCAGTGTTATCTTGTGGATAGCGTAGCGGGTGAGAATATTTCCCTGTGCATTGCGTCCTTTGATGGCTACGTCGACAAAATTGACGTCCATGACGAGGTTGCGCAAGCGGGGACGGGGCTTGATGGTGATGCGCAGCAATTCGGCTTCACCGTTGGGGTTTGCGCTGAAATACAGCAGTTGCGATCCTGCCGCGCCCTTGGTGAGATGGTATTCCTTATCGCGTGTGACGCCGGAAACAGCGCATCGTTTGATCATCACCGGTCCGTTGCGCCCGTCGCGATACACTATATTGTAGATAGTGCGGTTGTCGTTGCGCTGGAACACATTAACATATTGGAGATTCTTTCCGAAAAAGGCTTTTTCGGATACCTTGCTCACCGTGTATGAACCGTCTTTGCGTATCACGATGATTTCGTCCATGTCCGAACAGTCGCAGAGGTATTGGTCTTTCTTCAACCCGTAGCCAATAAATCCCTCTTCCCAGTTCACATACAGTTTTTCGTTTGCCACCGCCACGCGGGTAGCGGTGATGGTGTCAAAACTGCGCAATTCGGTCTTCCGTTCGTATCCCGCGCCGTATTTCTTCTTGATGCGCCTGTAGTAATCAATGGTATAGCGTACCAGATGCAGCAGGTTGTCTTTCGCTTTTTCCATTTCGTCCTCAATGTCCCTGATGTGCTCTTCGGCTTTTTTGATGTCGAATTTGGAAATGCGGCGCACCGGTTTTTCAGTAAGTTTCACAATGTCATCCTGAGTGATTTCGCGGTGCAACAATGGCCGGAAAGGCGTAAATGCCGTGTCAATGCTTTTCAACTGTTCCTCCCACGATGCCTGGTCTTTTTCCAACTCGCGGTAAATCCGCTGTTCAAAAAATATTTTTTCCAGCGATGAATAATGCCAGTCTTCTTCCAGTTCATTCAACCGTATTTCCAATTCGCGCCTCAGTAAATCTTTTGTTCGGTCGGCGCTTTGCCTGAGAATATCGGACACGCCGAGGAATACAGGTAAATCGTTGTTGATAACACAGGCATAGGTAGATATGGACACTTCGCAGGCGGTGAAGGCAAACAGTGCGTCCATAGTGAGGTCGGGCGATACGTCGTTAGCCAGATATATCACTATCTTTGCTTCTTTTGCCGTGTTGTCCACGATTTTTTTAATTTTGATTTTTCCTTTTTCGCTTGCTTTGACAATGGATTCTTTCAGTTTCCCTGTGTCCATTCCGAACGGTATTTCGGAAATAACCAATGTTTTGCCGTCCGGTTTATCAATGCGTGCACGTACTTTGACACGTCCTCCGCGTGCGCCGTCGTTGTAAGCGGAACAGTCGGCAAGACCGCCCGTAGGGAAATCGGGGAACAATTCGAAAGGTTCGTTTTTCAGACAGGCAATTGCCGCATCAATGACTTCATTGAAGTTGTGCGGCAGCACTTTGGATGCCAGCCCCACAGCGATGCCTTCCACGCCTTGCACCAACAGCAACGGGAACTTTACGGGAAGCGTCACGGGTTCTTTGTTGCGCCCGTCGTAGGAAGCCATCCATTCTGTAGTTTTGACGTTGAAAGCCACGTCGAGGGCGAATTTCGACAGGCGTGCCTCAATGTAACGCGGAGCGGCGGCTTCATCGCCCGTGAGGATGTTACCGAAGTTGCCTTGCGGCTCTATCAGCAGGTTTTTTTGCGCCAGTTGCACCAGCGCGTCGCCGATAGAGGCATCGCCGTGCGGGTGGAATTGCATGGTGAACCCGATGATGTTGGCTGCTTTGTTGAATCGCCCGTCGTCCATACGGAACATAGTGTGCAGGATACGGCGTTGCACGGGTTTCAGCCCGTCGTCCATGTGCGGCACAGCCCGTTCCAGAATGACGTATGACGCATAATCCAGAAACCATTCGCGAAACATCCCTTTGATGTGGTGCGTTGTACCCTCTTCCACATTCAACAATGCATCATACTTGCCGCTTCCGCTTTCCGCTACGTCGTCTGCCGCATCATCCAGCGATTCGATGTTTTCTTCTTCTATTTCTTCTATTTCGTCCGACATGCCTAAATAAAATTCTGCCGACAAAGATACGCGGAATTTTGTTTTTTTTCTTTTGCCTATTAAGTGCTCTTTTGCGTGGAAAAGCATTTAACCGCCTGTCTTCCAAAATTCTGTCGTGTTGATAACTTTATTCTATCAATGAAGCGATGCTGGTATCCTGCAATTTTTTATACGTGTAAGAGCGAATATCGTAGAAAGTGCTGCGTATGCGGCAGGTTTTCTCATCCTTGCAGTGTTCGCACGGCTGGTAATATTTCTCCGACGTGCAGGGAAGCCATGCAATGGTACCCTCGAACAATCGAATAATTTCAAGCAAGGTGACGTTATGGGGGTTCTTGATAAGGTAATACCCGCCGTTTTTACCGAGTTTACTGCTCAAATACCCGTTGTTTTTCAGTTCCAGCAATATGGATTCCAAAAAACGTTTGGGAATTTTTTCACTTTCCGCTATCTCGTTAATCATCAGGACGCCTTTGCCGTACTCTTTTGCCAGCCTGATGAGGGCTAACATGGAATATCTTGTTTTTTGCGTGAGCATATTTATCCTATTTTACTGATTTGTTTTAGTTTGTTTATGTCTTTTAGGTCTACCTTTTTCCCCGAAACCAACACAATTCCCTCTTGCTGCCATTTGGACAAAGTCATGATGATGTTTTCCACCGAACAGCAGGCAAACTCCGCAAGTTCTTTCCGCGTCAACGACAGGTTGAACGACGGTTTGAAATAAATTTCCTCCAGCAGATACAGGAATATGTCTGCTATTCTGCCTTCTTTCTGTTTGTTGGCAACGCTGATGAAGTTCAAGATAGAACGTTTGAACATTTTCGACTGTAATTGAAACAGCGCGACGCCGAATCTTCCGTTGTCTTTCAGCAGTTCGAACAAAACGTTGGATTCTATCAGAAACACCTCGCAATCCTCTACGGCAACCACCGAAAAAAGGTTGTTGTCCTTGTAGAACAGGTTAGCGCCTCCCAGAATTTTCGGCGCCGACACCAGAGTCAAAATCGTGTTTTTCCCGTTTTCGGAAAGAAAATTGAACTTTACGATTCCGCTCTGAAGGAATGCAATATGCGTGGGCGGATGTCCCTGTTTCAAAATCGTTTCTCCTTTCTTGAACCTCAGATGAACAGACGTTTTCTCTATCCGTTTGAACTGTTCGGCCGAGATGAATTGTAGGGAAATCTTTTTGAATCCGCTGTAATAATTTTCAAGTGTGTCTTCCAATGCCATAATTATTCAATCAATTACGATGAAAAATTTCATTATTATACCATTAAACATGGAATATTCCATGTTTTTTTATGGAAAAATCAATGCAAATATATGACTTTTTCTGCAGATAAAAATAATATCGGGAAAATTTTTATCTTTGCCGTGTCATTTAATCCGTAAAAGTATGAACCCACTATTTTCAAACAAGCGTTTTATCGGCGTGAAAGAAGGCGCGTTGCTCGGTCTTTGTTCCGTTACGCTCGTCGCTTGCCACCGGCAACAAAAAACCGACGACAGGCGACCCAACATCATCTATATCCTTGCCGACGACTTGGGTTACGGCGATTTAGGCTGCTACGGGCAACAACTGATAAAAACGCCCAATATTGACCGGCTGGCAAAAGACGGCATGCGTTTTACCCGTTTCTATGCGGGATGTCCTGTCAGCGCCCCATCCCGCTCTTCGCTGGTAACAGGTCTGCACACGGGACATACGCCCATACGGGGTAATAAGGGAGTGCCGCCGGAAGGGCAGCATCCTCAACCTGCCGATACCTACACCATCGGCAAGATGCTACAGGCGGGAGGATACGCCACCGGATGCTTCGGCAAATGGGGATTGGGTTACCCCGGATCGGAAGGTATGCCAGAAAACCAAGGATTCGAGACTTTCTTCGGATACAATTGCCAGACGCTGGCACACAACTACTATCCGCACCGCTTGTGGAGCAACAAAGATACCGTATGGCTGAAGGGCAACGAAGGAGAGGGAAAGGCGCAGTATGCACAGGATGTGATACATCGCGAAGCCATTCGTTTTATCCGCGACAACAAGGACAAACCGTTTTTCGCCTACCTCACCTATGTATTACCCCACGCCGAGCTTGTAACCCCCGAAGACAGCATCTCTGCCCTGTATGACGGGCAGTTCATGGAAACGCCTTTTAAAGGGGTGGATGACGGGCCGCGCTTTAAAAAAGGCGGTTACGGAAGTACACCACACCCCAAAGCCGATTTCGCAGCCATGATCACCCGCCTTGACGCCTACGTGGGCGAAGTGATGGACGTATTGCAAGAACTTGGTTTGGACAAAAATACCATTGTGGTGTTCACCAGCGATAACGGCCCGCACAGAGAAGGCGGCGCCGACCCCGACTTTTTCAAAAGTTACGGACCGTTACGCGGCATCAAACGCGACATGTACGAAGGCGGCATACGTGTGCCGTTCATCGCACGCTATCCGGAAAAGATACAGTCCGGCGCTGTCAGCAACCATGTCGCCGCTTTCTGGGACGTGATGCCCACCCTCGCCGAACTGACGGGAACACAAGCTGCCGCCAATACAGACGGCATCTCATTCCTGCCGGCATTGTTCGGACAGAAAGGACAACAACAGCATGACTATCTGTATTGGGAATTTCACGAACAGGGCGGAAAAATCGCCGTGATGAAAGGTGACTGGAAAGCCGTTTGGTTAAATGTAGGTAACCCGGAACGAATGAGCGTAGAACTGTACAACCTGTCGGAGGACATTCATGAAGACAGAAATCTTGCGGACGAACATCCGGATATTGTTGCCGAACTCACCAAAATCAAGAATACGTCCCGTGTCCCGTCGGATGTGTGGAATTTTTAACCGCTTAACCCTATATTTTACCGTTTGTGTATTTGAACTAACTCCGTCATATTTACCCCGTCTATGATTGTAATAGTTTAGTAAACAAAAGTATGTTAGGATTTTATAGACTACCTAATTAGGTAGTCTATAAAATCAGTGTAATGGTTTAAATATTAATAT
>JAISWR010000060.1 GCA_031270985.1 Bacteroidales bacterium
GCCGCCGGCCGACTGTCGCACGTGGGCTACGGACTTACCAGACCGATTGCCGACAACGCTACCGACGCCGGCAGAGCGCAAAACCGCAGAGTGGAACTGACCGTCAAAAGCATGGGAGGAGAATAATGAATGATGGTTTGGTTTTAAGGTAAATAGCGCAAATATTATAGTTTGGCACAATTTTTGAATTTCAATAAAAAAAATCTCAATCCAATTCAAACATGAAAAATATAATAAAATTCAGTATGATAATGTTGGCGTCCATTGTGATTGCAGCAGGGTGCGCCCATTCGGTGAAACGCATCAGTCCCGACACTCAAACCGACCTGAGCGGCAGATGGAATGATAGCGATTCGCGCGTTACCGCCGAGTCAATGATTGAACAGATGTTCGGCAACAGATGGTCTGTGGCTTTTGAGCAGCTACACAACAAGAAACCTGTTATTGTGGTAGGGCTGATTAACAACAAGAGCCACGAACACATCAACACGGAGACCTTTATCAAAGACCTCGAAAAAGCCATCATTAAAAACGGTTCCATTCGTTTGGTACAGGCAGGCGACAAACGCGAAGAATTGCGTCGCGAACGTGCAGGGCAACAAGAATTTACGTCTCCAGAAACCGCAAAAAAATGGGGACGCGAACTGGGCGCCGACTTCATGTTGCAGGGTGTGGTCAATTCCATTGTGGACGATTACAGGAACGAAAAAACGATATCCTACCAAATAGACTTGGAACTGAGCAACATCGAAACCAATGAAATTGTGTGGATGGGCGACCACAAAATCAAGAAAATGATTCGCAATTAGCCGGTTACAGCATCTTGCCTATTTTTTCTATGCTGCATTTCCACACATGGCGCATTACGGCGTTGGCGGTTGTACTATTGACGGGTTGCGCCACCTACCGGACTAAAAATCTGGAAGTGTACAAAGCCATTGAAAGGGGACAGTTTGAAACCGCCGACAAATTGTTGGACAAGGATACTAAAACGCCCAAAAGCAAGGAGCGTTTGTTGTATTACCTCAATCGCGGATATGTTTCGTGGATGATGCATGAATTAGAGCGATCGGTGGATTTTTTCAACACCGCCGACCATATCTCGGAAGAACTCGAAGGCATTAACATAAGCGCCGAAGCCCTGTCGCTGGTTTCCAACCCTATGATGAAACCTTATGCGGGCGAGGATTTTGAAAAGGTGATGATGAATTGCTTCAAGGCTATTGCCTACATGCAACTCGGTCAGCCGGAAGAAGCGATGGTAGAGTGCCGGCGCATTAATCTGAAACTGAACGAGATGAACGACAAGTACAAAGACCACAAAAATAAATATCAGCGAGATGCCTTTGCTCATGTGATGATGGGATTGATGTACGACGCCGCCAAGGATTACAACAACGCCTTTATAGCCTATCGCAATGCGCTGGAAATATACGAAAACGATTATGCGCAAAACTTCAACGTGCAAATTCCCGCACAATTGAAAACAGATATTCTGCGAACGGCTTATAATGTGGGGTTTTATGACGAAGTTGATTTCCATGAACGGAAATTCGGGATAAAATATACGCCCGGACAAAATCCGCAAGCGGAGCTTGTGCTGTTTTGGATGAACGGCTTCGGTCCGTTCAAAGATGAATGGAGCGTTAATTTTACCATTGTCAAAGGACAAGGCGGCATGTTGACTTTTGTAAATGAAAGCGATGGCATTTTGTTCCCGTTTCCGACAGGTTCTAGCGAAAGCAGCAGCCTATCCGACCTGAAACTGGTGCGGGTGGCATTCCCCAAATATGTGGAACGCCTTCCTCTGTCCAATTCCGCTTCAATTTCCGCCAATGGAAAAGATTTCCCGCTCGAATTAGCCGAGAATATCAACGCTATTGCTTTTAAATCTTTGAATGACAGATTTATGAGAGAAATGGGCAGCACCTTGTTGCGCGTCGCCGTGAAACAGGCGGCGGAATTTGTCGCCAACAAGGAGGATAAGGGACTTGGCACATTGATCAGTATTGCCAATGCCCTCACGGAAAAAGCCGATACACGCAATTGGCAATGCTTGCCCTACGGCATCTCATACGCAAGAGTGCCGCTTGCAACAGGCAGTAATCAACTGACACTGAACGTAAAAATGAAGGACGGCAGCACCGTTCAACACGACCTGACATTCAAATTGAGTAACGGTCAGACTTATTTCCATGCATTCCACACCCTGAATTAACCGATGATGTTGGTCGGGTTTCCTTTCGTTTGGAAATTAAGGACTAAGAAAATCTCACATGTTTCTTGTTTCGTATTTTTTCTTAAACGTAAATTTTTATTTCAATAGATTTTTCGCATCCAAAACATCCTCAATAAAAATACCCCAAAAAATGACCCACGAGATAAAAAATGATGAGATAATATTAATGATTTCACGACCAATTTATTGCAAATAAATATTTGATTATCATTATGTTGTATTTTTTAAAAAAAAGATCAAAAAATAATTCGCTGGTCTTAAATTCGATAGTGTCTTTTTAAAAAAAACAATACATTTTTATTTTTTTTTCCGGATTTTTTGTGGCAACTTGCTACCGTTTTTAAAAGAGAGAATAAATTAATAGTTTGCTGGTTTACAAATATTTATAAAGATGCATCAAGAAATTTGGAATCGTTGTCTGCTGATTTTCAAAGACAATCTCGAATGGGATAAGTACAAAACCTTTTTTGAGCCGATTATGCCGGTTAGCGTCAAACAAAATGTATTGACCATTCAGGTACCTACGTTGTTCTATTATGAGTACATGGAAGAACATTACATTGACCTGTTGAAAAAGACCATCAGGAGAGTGTTGGGGCAGGATGCGCGGCTGGAATACCGCATTGCCGTCAACAAAGAATCGACAACGCTGCCGGGCAGTTCCGGACAGTTGTCCAATCCCGCCACCAGAATGTTCCCCGATAAATTGCCCAACCCATATTATGCGCCGGGCATTCCGGGAAAGACCATCCAAATAAACCCGCAACTGAAACCCGAATATTCTTTCGATAATTTTGTGGAGGGCGAATGCAATCGCATGGCAGGATCGGCAGGACTTACCATCGCCAATGACCCGGGAAAAACGGCATTCAACCCTTTCTTTATTTTTGGCGAACCCGGTTTGGGTAAAACCCATCTGGCACAAGCCATCGGCATTAAGGTGAAAGAACAGATGCCGGGAAAAACCGTGCTGTATGTGGACGCTACCAAGTTCCGCACACAATATGTGGACGCGCAATTGAAAAACCAGATCAACGACTTCCTGCATTTCTACCAATATATTGATGTGCTGATTATCGACGACGTCCAATATTTTGAAGGACAAACTAAAACGCAACAAACGTTTTTTGACATCTTCAACCATCTGCACCAGCGGAACAGGCAGTTGATTCTCACCTCCGACCGTCCTCCTGTAGATTTGCAGGGGCTGATCAACGAAAGGCTGCTGTCACGCTTTAAATGGGGATTGTCCGCAGAATTGAAAGAACCCGACTATGCCACCCGTCTGGAAATACTGAAACGACGCGCCTACCGCGACGGTATCCGCCTGCCCGAAGAAGTACTGGAATATGTGGCTAAAAACATCGCAGACAATGTACGCGAACTGGAAGGCGCACTCAATGGACTGATGTTTCAGGCAACGCAAAGCAAAAAAGACATTACGCTGGAAACGGCGCGCGCCACCATCGAAAGACTTGTGAAACACTCCCGTCCCGAAATATCCATAAGTTACATCCTGCACGAAGTGGCGGATTACAACCGCCTGAACGAACATGACATACTGTCCAGCACCCGCAAGCGCGAAATCGTACAGGCAAGGCAAATCGCCATGTACCTGTCCAAGCAGTTTACCAAAAATTCGCTGAAAAGCATCGGCAACCAACTTGGCAACAAAGATCATGCAACGGTATTGCACGCCTGCCGCACCGTGAACAACCTGATGGAAACCGATCGCCTGGTGAAAGGACAGGTGGATGCCCTCGCCGGAAGACTTCGACAATTATGCTGAGAAATCAAGTATATCAAAAACAGACGGGAAACAGGCGGTATTTACGCCTCAAAATATCTGTTTGTTTGAAAGCCGGAAATTTGCCGTTATCTTTGCCGAAAAGTTGATGCGATGAATGCAGACGAATTGTTTGAAAAAATTCGGGCAAAACGTAGTTTCCTGTGTGTGGGCTTAGACAGTGATTTTGCCAGAATACCCGGATTTCTGAAACAGGAACGACACCCTGTTTTTGCGTTTAACAAACGGATTATTGACGCTACGGCGCCTTATGCGGTGGCGTACAAACCGAATCTTGCTTTTTATGAAGCCTTTGGTGTGTCGGGTTGGGTGAACCTGCGGCTGACGGTGGACTATCTGAGGGAGCATTATCCGGACATTTTCCTGATTGCCGACGCCAAACGGGGCGACATCGGCAATACTTCGCGGATGTACGCCAAAGCGTTTTTTGAAACCGTCGGGTTCGATGCGGTGACAGTGGCGCCTTACATGGGCGAAGATTCGGTGAAGCCTTTTACCGAATACAAAGACAAATGGGCAATTGTTCTGGCGCTGACTTCCAATCAGGGAGCGTCCAATTTCCAATTTACGGAAGACAAATACAGCGGGTTGATGCTGTTTGAGAAAGTGATAGAGCATTCCAAAAACTGGGGTACCGTTGACAATCTGATGTATGTGGTAGGGGCTACGCAGGTGGATATGCTGAAAGAAGTAAGACGGCTGGCGCCCCGCCACTTTCTGTTGGTGCCGGGCGTCGGCGCACAGGGAGGAAGCCTTGCCGAAACAGCACTTGCCGGACTGAACGAACGGTGCGGGCTACTGGTCAATTCATCCAGGGCGATTATTTTTGCCGACAATTCCGAAAAATTTGCCGAAATCGCCGCTCAAAAGGCTATGGACATGCAGCAGGAGATGGCTTTTTTGCTTACCGAGCGAGGCATTATCACCTAACCGCTTTTTTAAAAAGCATAGAAGAAGCCTATCTCAAAAAATTCTTTTACTTGCAGTTTCGCACCGTGCGATACGTCTTTTATCGTTCCCGTGTCGGGATCCTTTTCCTTTACGACGGTTTTTTGGTTGTCGTCATAAATCATGTTGATACGGATGCCCGACGACACGTATTTGGTTAATGCAATCCTGAACATGAAATCCCATATAACGTCAATACATTCGGGTTCTTCCAGATAATTGGAGAACAATTCGAGTTGCGTGTTGTAGGTCACTTTTTTGGATAGCAGGCTACCTGCCAGATGGAATACCGTGCCGCCTCCAAATTCGTAACGGGTGTGTTTCCCTTTGGCAATCAAATCGTCGCTCAAGCCGGATGTTTTCAACACGGTTCCGTCATTGGAGCGCACCAGCGTGGTTTTGCCCATGATCGGAGAAAAGTGTATGGAAAATGACGGGAAAGGCTTATAATCCAGCCCTAACGAGAGATAAAAGTAGGCGGGCGCTAAAAAGTCGGATATGCGCGTGGTATCTTTGGAGGTGTATTTGTATCCTGTGGAAAATTGTGTTTTTCCGAGAAAGACAGCCGAGTAGTACCAGTTTTTTGCCATTTGATAGCCTATCCGCGACCCCACGTTGATTTTGTCGTCGTTTTTGACAGATTTGTAGCTACTTTTTTTGATGATTCCATATGCCAGAGCGACATTGTTTTCCCAAAAAAATTTGCCCTTTTTATAATTGGCAAACAGGTTTGCGGTACTATTGAGCGTCAATGTTTTTTCTCCGCCTGCAGCCCAATTGGACAGCCATGTTTGGGAAAAGTTCAGGCTCGCGTTTCCGCCGAGCTTCCAGCGCACGGTATCCGGATGCTTGCCCGGGTCGCTTTTGATGGCGTTTGCAGCAATACCGGAGGCGTCCCTGATGTTTTTATCAACGGATTGTGCAACAGCTGCCGACACGCACATCGCCAACACCACCTGCAGAATGAAACGAAACCAACGCATGACGGACATTATGGAAATTCTTTTTTTAACCGGCGGATGAGTTCCGTGCTGGCGGAACACAACTTGTCGATTTTTTCACTTATTCCGTCAAGATTGTCGTACGACACGCTTTTTTCAATGTCGCTTGCCGTTTGTTTCAAATCTTCGGCGCCTAAATATGCATAATTGGACACCAAC
Organism: Bacteroidales bacterium; assembly: GCA_031270985.1. GTDB lineage: Bacteria > Bacteroidota > Bacteroidia > Bacteroidales > UBA4181 > JAIRLS01. Next base: position 6,155 of record JAISWR010000060.1, read on the forward strand.
TTATGGGCGATTTCTGCAATCGTTTTCCAATTTCCCGTTGATTTCAACCGTTCGATGTTTGTCACTTCCGAAACAACAGTTTTTACAAATGTGTCGATCAACTCCCTGACAAATTTATCGTTTCCGGGAGATATTTCTTCAATGCGGCTCAGGTCATACATTTTGTCGGACATGTTTTTGATGTTTTTCGGGTTATTTTTTTGGCATGTTCCGCATCAATTTCGACATTTTGTTTTTATCGGTCATCACGCGCATCATTTTTCGAGTTTCGTCAAATTGTTTGACAAGGCGGTTCACCTCCTGAATATCCGTGCCGCTGCCGGCGGCTATTCGCTGCCGGCGGCTTCCGTTCAGCAATGCCGGGTTGGCGCGTTCGGCAGGCGTCATGGAGCGAATGATCGCTTCGATCCCTTTGAATGCATCATCAGTGATGTCCATATTTCTGACGGCTTTTCCCATGCCGGGTATCATGGAGGCAAGGTCTTTCAAGTTGCCCATTTTTTTGATTTGCTGTATCTGACTGAGAAAGTCGTCGAAATCGAATTTGTTTTTGGCTATTTTTTTCTGTAGCTTCCGCGCTTCTTCTTCGTCATACTGTTCTTGGGCCTTTTCCACCAGCGACACGATGTCGCCCATGCCCAGTATGCGGTCTGCCATGCGTTCGGGATAGAACACGTCCAGCGCTTCCATTTTTTCGCCCGAGCTGATGAATTTGACGGGTTTGTGTACTACCGACATGATGGAAATTGCCGCGCCGCCGCGCGTATCGCCGTCCAGTTTGGTGAGTACCACCCCGTCGAAGTCCAACCTTTCGTTAAATTCTTTGGCGGTGTTCACGGCGTCCTGTCCGGTCATTGAATCCACCACGAACAGTATTTCCTCGGGATTTACCGCTTTTTTAATCGCAGCAATCTCGTCCATCATTTCCTGATCTATCGCCAATCGACCCGCCGTGTCTATGATTACCGTGTTGAACCCTTGTAACCTGGCATGTCTTATGGCGTTTTCGGCAATCTTTACCGGATTTTTACTGTCTTCTTCGGAATATACCGGCGCAGATACCTGTTCCCCAAGTATTTTCAACTGTTCAACGGCTGCCGGCCTGTACACGTCGCCCGCCACCAGCAATACGGAACGGCCCCTCTTGGTTTTCAGAAAATTGGCAAGTTTCCCGCTGAATGTTGTTTTGCCCGATCCCTGTAAGCCGGCTATCAGGATGACAGCAGGATTGCCTTTCAGATTGACGTCTTGAGAGCGGCTACCCATCAGCCGCGCCAATTCATCGCGGGTGATCTTAATCATCATCTCTCCCGGCCTCACTGCCGTGAGAACGCTCATCCCCAATGCTTTCTCCTTTATGGAGTCGGTAAATTCCTTGGCTATCCTGTAATTCACATCGGCGTCCAGCAACGCCTTACGTACTTCTTTCAACGTTTCGGCGATGTTGATGTCTGTAATGCGTCCCTGTCCCTTCAACGTTTTGAACGCACGGTCTAATTTGTCCGATAAATTTTCAAACATCTTGACGGAATAAATATATTTTGAACGGCAAATTTACATGAAAAAATTCATATTCCCGCAAAACGGATAAAATTTGTATCATGCAAATTCGTTCCATCCCACCCGTGAGGTTCTACCTCGTCTGAACGGGGAATCATGTAAATCAGGCAAATCCAATAAGTCACAGTTCAGACTGTTAAAATGTTTGTTTTGTGGCAGAATTGTCTAAATTTGTGGTGTAAATTTAGCAGTTATTGTTGACGGCGCTCTTCTCTGTCTTAGTATCACCTTGTGTTCGCGGCGACGCTGTTTCACGCTTCCGACTTCGTTCGTCAAACTGTCCGCCGGCCTGTTTACGGCGTTTTATGGGAAGTCCATAAAATAAGTGTAATAATTTAAATATTAGTATTTTATATAAAATGACTACCTGACTTTTGCGGGGTTAGGGGTTAAAAATATGCTCAAATGTTTCCACAGGTTTATTATTCGGTTATTTTATTATTTTTGTAAAGCTGTCCTGTTCTGGAAAGTTTTCCGGAAATCATCAGACAGAATTTTTTTTCTTTTTTGCGGACAACATTCCGCAAGCGGCGTCAATGTCCGTTCCGCGCGATTGTCGGATGGTGACGGTCATTCCTTTTTGCTGCAACGTTTCTGCGAATTGTCGGATGACGGATTTGTTCGGCGGGGCGAACGGGTTTCCGGGAAAGGTGTGGCAGGGTATCAGGTTGATGCGGCATCGCAAGCCGGAGAGCAGTCGCGCTACGGCGGCGGCATGTTCCGGCGAGTCGTTCACGCCGGCGAGCATGATGTATTCAAAAGAGATGCGTCGCTGGCGGTTCAGGTTGTATGTTTTCAACAGTTCGACGATTTGGCGCACGGGGTATTTGTTTTCCACGGGCATCAGTTTTTTTCGTTCTGTGCTGTCGGGGTGGTGCAGGCTCACGGCGAGATGGCAGCGGCTGTGTGCCATGAAATTCTGTAACGGGGGGATGATGCCTGCGGTGGATACGGTGATGCGTTTGGGCGCCCATCCGTATCCATATGGGGAGGTCAGTATTTCAAGGCTTTTCATCACTTCGACGGGGTTGTCAAACGGTTCGCCCATTCCCATGTACACGATGTTGGTGAGTGTGTCCCGTTCGGGCAGGCTGCGGAATTGGTTGAGGATGTCGGCGGCGGTGAGGTTTCCGCCTGCTGTTTGCCGTCCGGTCATACAGAAAGCGCAGCCCATGCGGCATCCCGCTTGTGAGGAGAGGCACAGCGTGGTGCGGTTTCGGTCGGGGATACAGGCGGCTTCCACGTGTCTGCCTCCAGAGACGGGGAAGAGGTATTTTTTTGTTCCGTCCCGAGAGACTTGTACGGTTTCAGGCGCGCATACGCCTGTTTCGCAGGTTTTTTCGAGCAATGCCCGCGTTTTTGCCGACAGGCTGGTCATCGCGCCGATGGAGTCCACCTGCTGCTTGTACAGCCATCCGGCTATCTGTTTTGCCGTGAAGGCGGGCAGCGACAGTGCGGAGACGATCTCGGAGAGTTCCTGTAGCGTTTTACCGTACAAAACGGTTTTAGCCGGCGCGGGTTGGGATATTTCGGGCAAGGGGATGTATTTTATTTCTGTTCGGTGTGGAGAAGGGTCAGTTTTCGCAAGCCCTGTTCCGTTTCTTCCAGATACACCTTGCAGATGTCGTCGGGCAGGGCTGTTTCGGCTTTTTCCGCCCATTCCACAAAACAGTAATGTCCGGAAGCGAAATATTCTTCGCATCCAAAGTCAAATACTTCTTCCGGTTTGTTGATGCGGTAGAAGTCAAAGTGATAGATGGGGCTTCCATCGCCGGTTTCGTATTCGTTCACCAGTGCGAAGGTGGGGCTGGTTGCCGGATTCTGTACGCCCAGCGCTTTGCATACGGCTTTGATGAACGAGGTTTTTCCTGCGCCCATGTCGCCGTAGAAGGCAAAGTGTTTCCGCGCTCCCGCCATTTGCAGGAAGCGCCGTGCTACTGTGTCGATATCCTGCAATCCGAAATTAATCGATGTCATAGGGGGTTTCCTGATAAACGTAGTAATTGAGCCAGTTGGAAAAGAGCAGGTTTGCATGGCTTTTCCAGCGCATTCTGGGTGTTTGCGACGGGTCGTCGTTGGGGAAATAGTTGAACGGGATGCGTATGTCCATTCCTTTGGCGCGGTCGCGTTCGTATTCACTTTTCAGTGTGAATGCGTCGTATTCGGAGTGTCCGGTGACAAAGATGCGACGGCTGGCGAGGTCGCGTATCAGATAAACGCCTGCCAAAGGCGATTCGGCGACGATTTCCAGTTGGGGTACTTTTTGGATGTCATCGCGGCGTACTTCGGTGTGGCGTGAATGCGGGGCCAGAAATTCATCGTCGAATCCGCGTACGATAGGCGCCTTCTGGTTGTTCAGGATATGCGAGAAAATCCCAAACTGTTTATTTTGCAACACGTATTTTGGCACGCCGTAGTGGTGATACAGCCCTGCCTGCGCCGACCAGCAGATGTACAGCGTGGAGGTGACGTTGCGCGTTGCCCAGTCCATGATGTGCGTCAGTTCGTCCCAGTAGTCCACCTCCTCAAAATCCAGCATTTCTACGGGAGCGCCGGTGATGATCAGTCCGTCGAAACGCTTGTGACGCACATCTTCAAATGTTTTGTAAAACGTTCTGAGATGCTCAATGGGCGTATGTGTGGAGAGATGGCTCAGGGTGTTGATTAGCGTGATTTCCACTTGCAGCGGTGTGTTGGACAGCATCCGCAACAGGTGTGTTTCGGTAGTGATTTTGACGGGCATCAGGTTGAGCAGCAGCAGCCGCAACGGACGAATGTCCTGATGCAATGCGCGGCTTTCCGTCATCACGAAAATATTTTCTTCGCGAAGAATATCGGCTGCCGGTAAATTATCCGGTATATTAACAGGCATTTTTTATGATTTATTTAAAATAAATAAGTTGCAAAATTAGAAAAATCAACATTATTCCATAACTGATTTTTGTTAGGTGCGCGGCAGATGTCCATGTTTTCGTTGTCAATCACAGGCTTATAGCTGCTTTCAGCGCTTTGTATCCTGTGCTGCTGGCTTTCAACAGGACGCCGGTTTTGAGGTACACCCGATAGCTTTCCTTTTCGTACAGTTCTATTTTTGCTACTTCGTTCACATTTACGATATACGATCGGTGGATGCGGATAAAATGAGTGGGGAGGTTTTCTTCAAAATATCTCATGGTTTTCTCTTTTAGGTATGCGTTGTCTTTGGTGTGCAATTTCACGTAATCGCCGTCGGCTTCAATAAAGCAGATATCGTTTACCGGTATGATGTGTATCCGGTGGCGGACTTTAACAGCGATTCGCGCCAGCGTATCTGCCTGCATGGTAGTGGCGTTCAGCGTTTGTATGCCGGACGGGGTTTCCGCGCCGGAAATGATTCGTTGCAAAGCCTTTTGCATGGCGACGTCAAACCGTTCTTTCGAGTAGGGTTTCAGCAGGTAATCTATGGCGTTTTGTTCAAAAGCGTGTATGGCGTACTGGTCGTATGCGGTGGAAAAGATGATTTCCGGCGGGCGGTCTATCAGTTCGAGCAGTTCCAACCCTGTCAGTTTGGGCATTTGGATATCCAGAAAGATGAGTTGAGGCTTCAGTTTACGGATGAGCTTCATGGCGTCGAATCCGTTATTTGCCTCTCCTGCCGTTTCCACTTTGGGGAAGGATTTGAGGTAATACTTGATGATGTCCCGTGCGGGTGTTTCGTCGTCAACAATTACAGTTCGTATCATTGTGGTGTTGGATTTATCCTGCGTGAGACAGTGCATGGCGTTGCAGCATGTTTTTAGCCGTTACGACTATTCCTTCGGCGTTGTAGCCACATTCGCGCTGTAATTCGGAAAAGGAGCCGTGCATAACGAAACTGTCGGGGATGCCCAGCCTTTTCACTTGAACTGGATAGCGGTGGTCGCAAACAAACTCCATCACTGCGCTACCCAGTCCTCCGATGATGGTTCCGTCTTCTACGGTGATGAGGCATCGATGTTTGCGGCAGATGTTGTGCAGTAGTTGTTCGTCCAGCGGTTTCAGGAATCGCATGTCGTAATGGGCGGCATGTATGTCTGCGTCCTCCAGCAGTATGCAGGCTTCCGTCACTTGCTGTCCCGTTGCTCCGATGCCGACAATTCCGATGTCGTCGCCTTCGCGGATGATGCGTCCCTTGCCGACGGGCAACGTGCAAAAGGGTTCTTCCGTGTCGGTGGATGTGCTGTAGCCTTTGGGGTAACGGATGGCGAAAAGTCCGCAGTCTGCGGTTTGCGCGGTGTACATCAGCCGACGCAGTTCCTTTTCATCCATGGGGGCGGCAATGATGATGCCCGGTACAGCCCTGAGATACGCCATGTCGTATGCGCCGTGATGGGTAGCGCCGTCTTCTCCCACTAATCCTGCGCGGTCGATACACAGCACCACGTGCAGTCTTTGCAGCGCCACGTCGTGAATCACCTGATCGTAGCCGCGTTGCAGGAATGACGAATAGATGTTGCAAAAGGGGATCATGCCGTTTTTTGCCAATCCTGCGGCAAAGGTCACCGCATGTTGTTCGGCTATGCCGACGTCGAAGAAACGGTCGGGGAAACGGCGCATCAGATGTCCCATCGAACAGCCGGTGGACATGGCAGGGGTGATACCCACGATGCGCGGGTTCATTTCGGCAAGTTGCATCAGCGTTTGCCCGAATACTTCCTGATACAGCGGGGGTTGTTTGTTTGCGGGAGACAACCGGATAAGCTCCCCCGTGTCTTTATTGAACAGTCCGGGTGCGTGCCAGCGTGTCTGGTCGTTTTCAGCGTATTTATATCCCTTTCCCTTAACGGTCAGCACGTGCAGCAGTTTGGGTCCCTCAATGCGTTTCATATCTTGCAGCACTCGCGTGAGGTATTTGGTGTCGTGACCGTCTATCGGCCCGAAGTAACGGAATCCGAGCGCTTCAAAGAGGTTTCCCTGCCGCATCAACATAGACTTGACGCCTCGCTCGATTTGCTGTATTACCCGCCGGGAACGGGTGTGCTTGTGCATGATGTTCCACACTTCCTTTTTCAACTTATTGTAAGTGTAAGAGGTGGTAATGTCCGTCAGATATTCTTTCAATGCGCCCACATTCGGGTCAATTGCCATGTTGTTGTCGTTGAGCACCACGAGCATGTTGGCGCCGGATGCTCCGGCATGGTTCAATGCCTCGAAAGCCATGCCTCCCGTGAGAGAGCCGTCGCCGATGACGGCAATCACGCGGCAGTCATCGCCTTTTAACTTGGCGGCAGTGGCAATGCCCAGAGCGGCCGACACAGAGGTGGACGAGTGTCCCACCCCGAAAGCGTCGTATTTGCTTTCCGCAGGTGACGGGAATCCGCTCAATCCGCCGTATTTCCGGTTGGTGTGGAAAACATCCCTGCGCCCTGTAAGTATCTTGTGCGCGTATGCCTGATGTCCGACGTCCCAGATGATTTGATCGTGCGGCGTATCGAAGACGTAGTGCAGGGCGATTGTCAGCTCCACTACGCCCAGATTAGCGCCCAAATGACCCGGGTTATGACTGGCAGAATCAATGATGAACTGCCTGAGTTGGGCGGCAAGATTCACCCGTTCGTCTGTGGTCAGATGTTTCAAGTCGGAAGGAGAATTAATCCTATCCAGCAGGTTATCAGGATATTCAATTGCCATGTTGCGATACTAACGAGGGAACAAATATACGGTAAATGTATCAAAGGTACTATCCTGAAATCGTAAATTCCGATGATCATACAAAGATATGGAGACGGTATGCGGGAAAACACGCATCGCCTTTCGCGAAAGATGCAGTCCGGATCGTGAATATTTTTCCATGTTTCGGCACAATTTTTGTTTCACCGGTGTCATACATAACGCGGTGAAACTTTTTTCGCCACAATTTGGAAAAAATGACAAAAAAAGCTATATTGCTGGTACGTGTTTCCACCAATGAACAGTCATTAGATGCGCAACAAAACGACGTACTGTATAAAGCATTATCGGACGGTTATCGAGAAGACGAAATTCTTACCATTGCTTACAAGGAAAGCGGCATCAGGTTGTCGGACGAGGAACGCAGAGGACTGACGGACATGTATGCCGCTGTGGGCATCATCCCCAATCCGGACTACAACCCGTCAAAAACCAATATCGGCGTTGAGCGGTATATCCGTATCGCCACCGACAAGCGGATTGAAGTCGTTTATGTGTGGGAATTGTCGCGCCTGTCGCGCAAAGAATTGACATTGATGCTGTTGAAAGACTATTTCTGCGACAACCACATCCAGTTCATCTGCGTGTCGCAAGGCATCAAACTGCTGGAAAGCGACGGATCCGTGTCGGTAGCAGCCGACATGATGTTTTCCATTTTTGCCATTACCTGCAAAACGGAAATGATGGACAAAAAAAACCGTTTCCACCGCACCAAAGTGGCTTTTGCCCAACAAGGGCTTTTTTCGGGCGGGGCAAACGTCAAATATGGCTACTGCGTGGGTGAAAACAGGAAATACCAAATCCATCCCGAAGAATCAAGACTTGTTCAACTGATATTCAACCTGTACGAATCGGGGCTTTCTCATATAGGCATTGCGCGGGAACTACACGAAAGAGGATACACGAAGATAAGAAACACCGTCCTCAAAGCGACACACGTCCGCAAAATCCTTGCATCCAGAGAATATACGGGCAGTCACACCGGTTTGCGCGGGATACAAAGAATCTATCCAGTCATTGTCAGTGCGGAGCAATTCGACAGGTGCAGGGAAATAGCCTGCCAAAACAACACGAAAGCCTTTCTCAAATGCAGGTATATCTATTTTTGCAATAACCTTATCCGGTGTTCCTGCGGTCGTTTCTGGGTGGCGCAACATGCTGCGGGCACGTACTTGTGTTTTCGTTCCCGCGTGAAAGATATCGCAGCCAACTACCGCGACGCGGGATGTGAAAACAAACAGTCCATATCCATCAACATTCTCGACTCCCTCGCTTGGCATCTCGTAGCGCGGAAAGAGGCTGTGTACATCCGGGAAAAAGCCTGTCAGGACGCCGAAACTTTGAAGGCGGACATCAACATACTGTGTCAAAAGATTTTTTCCACCCGCAAGGCAAGTCAAAAGATACAACAATCCCTTGAACGGAGTAAAGAATTGTATAAAATGGGAGACATCAGCCGCGAAGAATATATGATGGACAAGTTGAAGTTTCAGGATGCACGGCAAAAAGTCAAAAACAACGTTACCAACTGGACAAATGAGATGAACCGTCTGGAAGATATTATCGAAAAGATAATCGACGAATCTCATTCTCCGGACAGCGGGGACGTTTTTTTGAAACCCCGCATCAGGAGTGTCCGCAACATCACTGACGACGTCATGCGGCAAAACATCATACACAAACATATCAGAGAAATCAAAGTGAATGACTACCGGCAAAAAATCTCCAAACTTCTCGAATTTTCTTTTACGGACGGCAGCCATGAAAAATATGTGTATGACTATCGGCACATTTCGCAGAAAAACAATGATGGAAAGCGTTGTGCCAGCATATACAGACTGTCGTGCACCAACACCTTGAGAGAAATAAAGTACCGCTTCCTGAAAAGATTTTGACTTTCCGCAATGGGATCATCATTTTTTTGAAGAATATTTTTTTTTGCAAGAAAAAAATGTATTTTTGCAAAAAAAACAACAAGAGATGAAGCTCCTTTGCGTAAATAAAACAGCTAAAAACCTGCAAATTACCAAGTTTGGCATGATTTTTGCAGAGAGAGAGAGAGAGAGAGAGAGAGAGAGAGAGAGAGAGAGAGAGAGAGAGAGAGAATAACCTCGTATACATATTTAACAATATTAATAT
>JAISWR010000072.1 GCA_031270985.1 Bacteroidales bacterium
CTCTCTCTCTCTCTCTCTCTCTCTCTCTCTCTCTCTCTCTCTCTCTCTCTCTCTCTCTCTCTCTCTCTCTCTCTCTCTCTGCAAAAATCATGCCAAACATTTTAATATACAGGTTTTCAGATGTTTATTTGTAAAAAAAAGGCTCATCTCTTAATTCTTAATTGCTTCGGCGATGCGGTCGCCTACTTCCGAAGTGCTACAGGCTTTGCCGGCGGCTATGTCGGTAGTGACGAAGCCTTGTGCGACGGAGTATTCGCAGGCTTCGCGGATGAGCTTTCCTGCTTCGGGCATTCCCAACGCATGTTCGAACATCAAAGCTGCCGAGAGAATGGTGCCCAGCGGATTGGCAATGTTTTTGCCTGCCGCTTGCGGGTATGAACCGTGAATAGGCTCAAACACGGAAGTGTGTATCCCCACCGACGCCGAAGGCAGCAAGCCCAGCGAACCGGTGATTACACTGGCTTCGTCGGTGAGGATGTCACCGAACATGTTTTCGGTCACCACCACGTCGAATTTCTTGGGGAACGTCACTATCTGCATGGCGGCATTGTCCACAAACATAAATTCCAACTCCACGTCGGGGTATCCGGCGTGCAACTGTCCGACGGTTTCCCGCCACAGACGCGAGGTAGCAAGGATGTTGGCTTTGTCCACCGCCGTTACTTTTCCACGGCGTTTGCGGGCGTATTCAAATGCCAGCCGTACAATGCGTTCCACCTCAAACCGCTGATAGGTGCAGGTGTCGAAAGCCGTCAATCCGTCTTCGCTTCGTCCGCGCGGCTCTCCGAAATAAATGCCTCCGGTGAGTTCGCGCAGCACTATGAAATCTACGCCTTCTACCAGTTCCGTTTTCAGCGGCGACCGGTGCACCAGCGATTTGAACGCCGTGATGGGGCGGATGTTGGCATACAGTCCGAGTTTTTTGCGCATGGCGAGCAAACCCTGTTCGGGACGCACTTTGGCGACGGGGTCATTGTCGTATTTGGGGTCGCCGATAGCGCCGAACAGTACGGCATCCGACTGCATACATATCTCATGGGTCTCGTCGGGATAGGGATTTCCCGTTTGTTCGATGGCACCGGCGCCCACCGGCGCAGGCGTGTATTCAAAGTGATGACCGAACTTCTTTTCAACGGCTTTGACCGCTTTCAACGCCTGTTCCACCACTTCGGGGCCTATGCCGTCGCCGGCAAGTACTGCAATTTTTTTGTTCATTGGAGATGGTTTTAATAAAAACGCTGCAAAAATACGGCAAATTCCCCAAAAAATCAAATCGGATACAGTCAAAATCAGACAAACGCAGCTTGCGTCTTGCACAGGGCATAAAAATATCGACTTGCAAGTCTCTTTCTTTATCCGGAATATTTATTTCTCATCGGAAAATTGTAATTTTGCACAAAAATAGTCACTATGGACAAAAACATCACTATCCTTTGGGTGGACGACGAAATAGACCTGTTGCGTCCGCATATCCTGTTCCTGCAAAGCAAGGGCTATCGTGTTATTACGGCTACCAACGGGTTCGACGGCGTGGAGGCAATGAAGAAAGAAAGCATCGACCTGATTTTTCTGGACGAAAACATGGCGGGACTGAGCGGTCTGGAAACCCTTTTGGACATGAAAACCGTCAATTCGGTGACTCCTGTGGTGATGATTACCAAAAGCGAAGAGGAAAACATCATGGATCAGGCGATAGGATCGAAAATTGCCGACTACCTGATAAAACCCGTCAATCCGAACCAAATCCTGCTCACCATCAAGAAAATCACCGATTCGCCCCGTCTGGTGACGGCGCAAACCACTTCGCAGTATCAGTCGCGTTTCACCCGTTTGGGATGGGACATCAACATGGCAGGCACTTTCGAAGACTGGATGACGATATACCGACAACTGGTGTATTGGGATATGGAGTTGGAAAAGTTGGAGGACAAGGGCATGCACGAAATCCTGCAATCGCAAAAAATTGACGCCAACAACAATTTTTCCCGTTTCATCCGCAACAACTACGAAGGATGGTTCGGCAAGCGTAGCGACAACAAACCGTTGATGTCGCCCAACGTGTTGCGGCAGGAAGTTTTCCCGATGCTCGGACAGCACAAGGTGGCGCTGATACTGATAGACAATCTCCGCCTCGACCAGTGGTATGCCATAGCGCCGGTGATTGGGCAATATTACAAACCCGACAGGGAATTACTGTACTGCGCCATTCTACCCACAGTCACCCAATACGCCCGCAACGCCATATTTTCCGGGCTGATGCCGCTGGGCATCTCGCAATTGCATCCCGACTTGTGGTTGGATGAAGATGTGGACGAAGACAGCCACAACCTGCACGAACAGGAATTATTGCGCAAACAGTTCCAGCGGCTCGGCATGTCTTACAGCCTGTCCTACGAAAAAATCGCCAATGAGCGGCAAGGGAAAAAAGTGGCGGAAAACCTGCACAATTACCTCTCCGGCGACCTCTCCGTATTCGTGTACAACTTTATTGACGCCATGTCGCACGCCCGCACCAACGTGGACATCATCCGCGACCTCGCCGCTTCCGAGGCGGGTTATCGATCCATCACCCGTTCGTGGCTGCAACATTCGTCGCTGATGGACATCATCCGCCAACTGGCAAACGAACGGGTGAAGGTGGTGATCACCACAGACCACGGCTCCATCAACGTATCCAACCCCATCAGGGTACTGGGCGACAGGGAAAGCTCTACCAATCTGCGTTACAAGCAAGGCAAGATGCTCAACCATGAGGGGAAAAACATCTTTGAAGTGAAAGACCCCTCCGCGATACATCTCCCGAAACTCGCCATGAGTACCACCTATGTTTTCGCCACCGGATACGATTACATGGTATATCCCAAAAACTATAACCACTTCGTGAACTATTACCGCAATACGTTCCAGCACGGCGGCATATCGCTGGAAGAAATGATGGCGCCGCTGGTGGTGCTTAGCCCGACAGGTAATTAGACTGCAGTGAAAATACTTGCGGACGCCGAATAGGATTATTTTACGGCTTTTACCTTCAGCCCCGTACCCGCAGGTTTCCGGCAATACACATCCGCCAGATTGAGCGGAACACATAACGGGAACACAATAAGATAATACAGCGGCAACAGCAGAAAAAACAACTTGGACACGTGCAGGAGCAGCAGTGGGAATTTCATGCACAGCAACCATGCAATATGTCCTGCCGTGCCGTAGGTGTAGGATGCGTCGGTGTGTGAAAATCCCGCCCGTTTCAGTTTGTCCTGGATATCGGCGATATTGTATCCGTTGCGCACATGTTCATCAATGAACGAACCGTGATGTTCGTCGGCGTCCGATCCGCCCTTGTCCGACGGGGTGGAGATGAGCAGCGTCCCGCCTTTTTTGAGCGAACGGCAAATGTTGGCAAATACCGCTTCATCATCGGCGATATGCTCCATCACATCCACCGACAATACCAGATGGTAGGCGTCAGGCTCACAAAAAACGGTCAGGTCGGCAGTTTCAAAACGCACACGTCCGTTTTCCGGCTCGAAAAAACGGTTACAGTCCGCCACCTGTCCGGCTTTCACATCTACGGCTTTGATGCGCCATTTGCGTCCCAGACGGGACATGTAGTACACGTATTGCCCAAACCCTGCGCCGGCGTCCAGCACAGAAGCGTTTGCGGGCAATGATTTTTTCAACCCGCGCAGTTCCTTTTTAATATGCCACGCACGCAACAGCAGCCCGTCCAGCAGGACATAAAAACACTTCCGCAGAAAAGTGTTGCGAAGCACACTGTTGAGCGAATGTTTGACCGAATCGTATTCCATATATTACTTGTTCAGCAATTCGTCAATATGTTGTGCGTAATCCATGCTGTCGTCAATGAAAAAGGCAAGTTCCGGCACTATCCGCAACTGGTGGCGTACTTTCCTGCCCAATTCCAGACGAATCCGCTTCACATGCTTCTGCAATTGTGTCAGGGATTTATCGGCATTTTCCGAAGGGAATACGCTGAAATATATTTTGGCAAGCGCCAGATCGGGGCTCATGCGTACTCTTGTGATGGTCACCATTTTTCCCGGAGTGACGTCCTTGCCGGCATATTGCAGGATTTCGCTTAAATCTTTCTGCACCTGCCTGGCTACTTTTTGTTGGCGTGTGGTTTCCATATTTTTATGATATTTTGATGCAAAATTAGTAATTTTATCGAAAATCAATTATATTTGCGGATTAAAATATTTTAAACTTTAAAAACCATGAATACCAAGAAACTTTCGATTTGTTTGTTGTCCCTGCTGATGTTGGCAGGAATTGCACAGGCTCAGGATTTTTATGACCTGAGTTTTACTTCGCTAAGCGGTGAAACGGTACAGTTTTCCACCTTTAAGGGGAAAAACGTACTGATTGTCAATACAGCCTCCAAGTGCGGATACACGCCGCAGTACGCCGAACTGCAAACGCTCTCCGAGCAGTACAAGGACAAGCTGGTGGTGATTGGCTTTCCCTCCAATGATTTCGGAAAGCAAGAGCCGGGCACCAATGAGGAAATAGCCGCATTTTGCCAAGCCAATTACGGCGTCACATTTCTGATGATGGAAAAATCGTCGGTGAAAGGCGACACCAAAAACACCGTGTACCAATGGCTGACCGCCAAGGAGAAAAACGGCTGGAATTCCGACGAACCTGCGTGGAACTTCTGCAAATATCTGGTGGACGACAAAGGTAAGTTGAAAAAGTTCTACCTGTCAAAGGTAAAACCGATCAGCGAAGATATCACTAACGAACTTTAAGTGACCATGGCAGGTCGTCACAGGAAGCGACATTAACAGTTGACATTATTGAAAACAACAAACAACAAAACGCAAAACGAGATGAAGTGGGTTGTTTTGATTTTAACGGGCATTTTTACCATTGTTATGATCATGCTTGCCGATTTCAGTGGAAATAACCGTTGCACCCATGAACGATACCGTCATGTTCTATGTCGCTGCACAAAAAATGGTAAAATTATAAAAAAATCACAATAATGAAACACATAAAATTCATTCTCGTATTTTGCATTTTACATTCCGCATTTTGCATTTGCGAAGCACAAAATCAGTGGAGCGGAAAGCGCGTGGCATATCTCGGCGATTCGATGACCGACCCCAATTCTTCTGCCACCACGCATTTTTATTGGCAGTATTTAAAAGAGTTTTTGAATATCGACTACACGGTTTATGCCCGCAGCGGCTATCAGTGGGACGGTATTCATCGCTATGCCGAAAAATTGCACCAAGAAAAAGGCGATTCCATTGATGCCGTCTTTATTTGGGCAGGCACTAACGATTACAACCACGGCGTTCCCATTGGTGATTTTTTTACCGAAAACATTCAGCAAGTCAATCATAACGGACAGATTGTCAACCGCAAACACCGTAATTTTGTTTTTTCGGACAGCACTTTTTGCGGCAGAATAAACCGCGTTCTTTCGTTTTTGAAAACGCATTTTCCCGACAAACAAATCATTATTCTCACGCCTATTCACCGAGCTTACGCCAATTTCAGCGAACGCAATGTACAACCTGACGAAAGTTTTGCCAACGCGCAAGGATTGTATTTAGAGGCTTACATTGAAACGCTGAAACGTGCGGGAAATGTTTGGGCTGTTCCGGTCATTGATTTATATTCGTTGAGCGGACTGTATCCTGTTTCAGACGCTTTTACACCGTATTTCAACAACGGCAAAACCGACCGCCTGCACCCTAACGCCAACGGACATTACCGCATCGCAAAAACGCTGCAATATCAACTTTTGGCGTTGCCGTGCGATGTGTTAAAATAGAATTTTGAATTATAAGTCATTAGTTATCATAGTATTGTGTCTTTTTAATTGTCAATTATATCCATTAGGTCACTTCTAATAATTAATATCTTGTAAATCAAATAAATATGATTTTTTGCAGAAAATCGGAAGCATGAATAAAAAAGGGATAAGATATGAAACACATTAAAACAATCATCACAGGATTGATAATTCTCAACTCTCTATTCTCAATTCTCAACTCAACCGCGCAGCCCGCCCACGTCATCATTACCGCAGGACAATCGAGTACCGACGGCCGCATAAGTAACAAACTCCTGCACGATTACATCAAATCCATGGCAACGGATACGGTAGATCTTGCCGAAGGCGCGTACAAACACTGCAAAATTTCGCAAAACCGTAACGACGGCAAGTTCGTTCCGTATTTCCCCAAAAATAGAAGTGCGAAAAATATATGGATGTATGATGACGTAACTTATTATCTGTTAAACAGTCTGTTGCGAGAAGATTTCTATCTGGTAGAATACGCCGTCGGCGGCACCTCCATTCAATATCCCAACGACACGGCAAAAGGCTGTTTTTGGTCGGCCAACCCCGATTGGTTAGCAAAAACCGCATCCTTCGAAAAAGGCGGAAATTCGCTGCTGCTTTCCTTTACCGACGGCATTGACGCCGCGATTGACAATACTTTATCCAAACTCGAAAATGGTTATCAAATCGACGCTTTCCTTTGGCATCAGGGTGAGAGCGATGACCGTTACGTCGGCCGGGATTACGAAAATTTGAAAACCGTAATCGCTTATGTCGGAAATCATTTAACCCTGAAAACGGACAAAGATTACTCCAAACTCCCATTTGTTTTCGGCTCTATTCCAACATCCAACCGGCACTTCAAAACGGAAATTGATGCAGCCATGCGTCGAATTGCCGCCGAAGATGCAAACGCTTATCTTGTAGATATGTCCGAAGGCGAATTGCAGCGCGACCGCACCCATTTCAACGAAAAATCCGCTATTGAAATGCAGAAACCGCCGAAACCTCCCATCATGGGTTGGAGCAGTTGGAACAATTTCCGTGTGAACATCAACGAAAAAATGATTCGCGAGCAAGCGGACGTCATGCGTTCATCGGTATTGTACGAGGCAGGCTACCGCTTTATCAACATCGACGACGGCTATTTCGGCGGACGCGACGCCAACGGAACGCTTTACTGCGACAGCGCCAAATTTCCTTCGGGAATGCGCTCGCTTGCCGGTTACATTCACTCCAAAGGGCTGAAAGCAGGCATTTACACCGATGCGGGCGCGAATACCTGCGGCAGCATTTACGATAAGGACGAAAAAGGCATCGGCGTAGGCATTTACGGACATATCGAGCAGGACTGCCGAACCTTCTTTACCGATTGGGGCTACGACTTTCTGAAAGTGGATTGGTGCGGCGGCGAGCGGCAAAAACTCGACGAGCAAACCGAATACACCCAAATCATTTCGGCAGTGAGGGCCACCAATCCCGATATTGTTTTTAACGTATGCCGATGGCAGTTTCCGGGTGAATGGGTTACGAACCAAGCGGATTCGTGGCGCATTTCGAGCGACATCCGTTCTGAATTTAGGTCGATTCTGGAAATCATCGACTTGAATACGGAACTCCACAAATACGCTTCATCCGGCCATTACAACGATATGGATATGCTGCAAGTAGGGCGCGGCATGACTTACGAAGAAGACAAAACACATTTTTCAATGTGGTGTATGCTCGTTTCGCCGTTGTTGGCAGGCAACGACTTGCGCAACATGAGTAAAGAAACGCTCGAAATTCTGACCAATAAGGAAATCATCGCTATCAATCAGGACAAACTTTTCCGTCAAGCGCAAAAAATCCATAGCGAAAACGGTGTCGATATTTGGGAAAAACCGCTTGCCGACGGCTCGAAAGCCATTGCACTGCTAAACCGTGAAAACAAAGTGCAAGAATTTGCACTCGTTTCCAAACAGTTCAATATCAACGGGAAAAGTAAAATCCGCGACCTTTGGCAACACAAGGATTTGGGTAAAATGGGCAAAGAGCGCACATTTACCATCGAAAAGCATGGAATCATTGTTTTGAAAATCAAAGAATAACGAAATAAAACACATCAAAATTATGCTCACGGCATTTTTCATTCTCAATTCTCAATTTTGCATTGTCAAGCCCAAATTGTGAGTTTAGCGGCAATTGGCTTTTTTGCCTTGGCAAAAAACGAACAGGAGGTGCAAGATTTGGAAAACTTTCATCTTTCGGATTTTGATTCCAAACGCTACGACAATACGCGCCGCACATGAATATCTACCAAAGCGCCGCACTTTTTGAGGGCAACAAACGCACCCTGCACAACGGCTTTGCGATGAAAATCCTGCGTTCCACCCAAACCGCAGGCACGGCGAAAATCCGCGTTGCAGGAACGTCGCAGGCAACACCCCTGAAAGAAACAGAAAAAACATTGGAAACCAAATAGATGAAAATTTTCAAAACCGTTTTTTTGCTGATCGCAACAGGTATAATCCAATTAATGTTTATATTTGCGGCATATTTTTGATTTGTTGAGGAAATGAAATTCAAATTTCTGGAAGAAAAAATTTTCAAAATGCTGATGATAGCAGCCACCTTAACGGTATTCGCTTTCGTCATCAGCATCGTGTACACCATTGCCGAAAAGGGCTGGAACGCCATGAGCTGGAGCATGATTTCCAAACTGCCCGGCGGCGGGTTCTACATCGGCAAGGAAGGCGGCTTCCTCAACGCCATCGTTGGGTCGTTGTACATTGTGGGCGCTTCCACTGTGCTGGGCTTGATGATCAGCATCCCCGTGGTGTTCTACCTGACCGTTTATCTGAAAAAGCGGTCGAAAACAGCATATATCGCACGCATTGCCTACGATGTACTGTTCGGGATTCCCAGCATTGTGTACGGCGCTTTCGGGTTCACCATCATGATTTATTTCGGGTTGAGAACCTCGCTGCTGGGCGGCATTATCGTAGTGACCCTGCTGATCATCCCCATCTTCATCCGTTCGATGGACGAGGTGGCGCGACAGTTTCCGCGCGATATCCTTGATGCAGCCTATTCGCTGGGCGCCACCCGTTTTGAAACCATCCGCGTGGTGTTACGCCAGATAGCGCCCGGCATCGCCACGGCGACACTGCTCTCCGTAGGTCGTGCCATTGGCGACGCCGCAAGTGTGATGTTCACGGCAGGTTACACCGACAGTATCCCCTCCTCGCTCTCACAACCGGCAGCCACTTTGCCGCTGGCTGTGTTTTTCCAGCTGAGCAGCCCCATCAAGGAAGTGCAGGACAGAGCATACGCAGCGGCACTGGTACTCACCATCATCGTTCTGGCACTCAGTATCTCAGGAAGATTCATCACTAACCGTTTTTCAAAAAATAAATTGCAATGAAAAGTCTTTTTTCCGCCTTTGTCGCCCCTGTCGAAACAGAATTGCGGACAGTATACCGCACCGAAGAGAACGCCGGCGGTCAGACCGTCAGGCGAAAAATCCGTTTTTTTCGCCCCGATTACAAATTCGTCCGCAACGACACCGAATCCGAACTCATAGTATCCGCGCTGAATGTCCACATCAAAGATAACCATATCTTAAAGGATGTGAACCTGACCATTCCCGAAAAAAAAATCACCTGTATTATCGGTCCGTCGGGATGCGGGAAAACCACGCTGCTGAAAACGCTCAACCGCTTGACCGACTCGGTGGAAGGCGTGAAAATCACCGGAAAAATATTTATAAACGGCGAAGATATCATCAACAGTGGATCGGAAATCACGCGCATACGGCGGAAAATGGGACTGATATCTCAACGCCCCTGCCCGCTGCCGATGTCCATCTTCGACAACGTGGCATACGGATGCCGCATACACGGGATACGCAACCGGCGCAAGTTGCGGATGATCGTCAAACATTACCTGGACGCTGCCGGACTGTGGGACGAGGTGAAAGACAGACTGCGTACCCCTGCCGTGCGGCTATCCATCGGGCAGCAACAACGGTTATGTCTGGCGCGTAGCCTCGCTGTGGAACCACAGTTTATTCTTGCCGACGAGGCAACCAGCGCACTCGACCCTATTTCGAGCAAAATCATAGAAGAACTGTTCGTGAAGTTGAAACAAAACTACTCCATCGTGATGGTGACGCACACCCTGCGGCAGGCGTTGCGTATCGCCGATCATGTGGTGTTCATGTATCTCGGCGAAATCATCGAAACGGGCAGCGCCGACTATGTGTTCAACAATCCGCAGCACGAACTGACCAAAAAATACCTTTCCGGAGCGTTCAGTTAAAAAACCGTGAATCACAAAAAAATCATCGGCATTGTGGGCTACCGTTCCTTCGACGAATCGGTATTCGGCGCCGGCAGCAATTATCTTGAATTTATCACTCGTTTCGGCAAGCCGCGCATCATTTTCCCCGACGAAGAACAACAGGCTGATATTGACTTGCTGTTGCTGCCGGGCGGTCCGGACATGTCGCCGCAATCGCTGGGTGTGCTTCCCACCTTCAAAACCGGCAATCAGGATGTGTTCAGACAGTATTTCTACGACCGCCGCCTGTCCACATACGTGGACGCCGGTATCCCCGTTTTCGGCATTTGCCTCGGTTTCCAGATGCTGGCAGCATATTTTGGGTCGGCTTTGGAACAACACCTCTGGAGACACCCGCAAAGCGCCGAACGCAGCACGTCTGCACACGGGATAATGCCGTTGCAAGGCGCCGCAGCATGGGGAACACAGCCCTTTGAAGTCAATTCCCACCACCACCAAGGTGTGTTGTTGCGCGGACTGTCCCCGCAACTGGAAGCGCTGGCGGTATGCCCCGTCCACCCGTATTCGGACGAACAGCTGGTGGAAGCGTTCCGGCACAAAACAAAGCCGATAATGGCGGTTCAGTGGCATCCCGAAGAATGGTTCGACGATTTTTCCTGCCGGATGATGGAAACACTCCTGTCCTGAACCCTGAAATTTGAACACCAAAGGATACAAGCATGAAAATAGGTATAGCAAACGACCATGCCGGTTACGCATTAAAACTTAAACTGAAAGACCGCCTGCAGCAACAAGGATTTTTTGTCCGCGATTTCGGTTGCAGCAGCGAAACCCCCGTGGACTATGCGGACTTTGCCCATCCTCTGGCAAATGCCGTCGTGGCAGGCGAATGCGATTTGGGCATCTCCATTTGCGGATCAGGCAACGGCATCAACATGACGGTGAACAAACACGCCGGCATACGCGGCGCACTTTGCTGGACGCCGGAAATAAGCCGACTGGCACGCGCCCACAACAATGCAAATATCTGCTCGTTGCCCGCCCGCTTTATCTCCGAAGAAACCGCTTTCGCCATTGCAGACATATTCTTGCACACTCCCTTTGAAGGCGGACGCCACCAGAGACGCATCGACAAAATCACACCATTTTTATGATGCCGTCTTGTTGTTTTATTTGAAAAATCGCATAATTTTGTACATGCAAATAAGCCCGAGTAAAATGTTTTTTCTTTTCAAAATCAGCAGATTGAAGATAATTCTTTTTATCCTGTCGTTATGGACGGGAAGCGGGTTGTACGGACAGTTCTACAACGGACATCAGATGACTTTCGGCAAAAACAGGGTGCAATACAATAATTTTTTCTGGTCGTATTATCGTTTTGAGCGGTTTGATACTTATTTTACGCAGGATGGAAATGAGTTGGCGCTGTATGCCGAGTCGGTAGCTACTCCCGAATTAGACCGAATTGAGGCATTTTTTGACTACATCATTGAGAAACGGTTGATTTTCATCGTCTACAACAAATTGACCGATTTCCGGCAGGGCAATATCGGGCTGATTACAGGCATTGACGAATACAACACCGGCGGGATGACGCGCATTGTGGACAACAAGGTGTTTCTGTATTTCGACGGCGATCACGAAACATTCAAAAAGCAGATACGCGCTTCCATAGCCGAAATCGTTATCAACGAAATGCTGTACGGAAGCGCTTTGCGTACCAATATGTCCCGGTCTGTTACCATCAATTTGCCGGAATGGTTCAACAGAGGGCTTATTGCATACATTTCCGAACCGTGGAGTGTGGAACTGGATGACCGCATCAAAACGGGCATTGTGGGTGGACAATACCGAAAATTTACCCGTCTGACGGGCGATGACGCGGTGTATGCAGGTCACTCTTTTTGGCGGTTTATCGAAAAAGAGTATGGCGCGGCAGTCATTTCCAACATTGTGTACATTACGCGCGTGAACAAAAACGTCAAAAGCGGATTTCTTGCCGTGTTGGGCGACAATTTGAAAGCGCTTACCCGTAAATGGCTGGAATTTTATACGGAATCTTATGCCGAAGAAGACCAAAATCCGTATCCGCAAAGTCCTCCCATAGTGAAAAAGCCCGTAAAGCACCGCGTATATGAGGAGATGAAAATCAGTCCCGACGGGCGTTATCTGGCATATACAACCAACGAGATGGGACAGTATAAAATATGGCTACACGACATGGAAACGGGGAAGAAGAAACGCATTTTCAAAAAAGAACAAAAACTGGAACAGATTCAGGACTACACCTACCCTGTGCTGGCATGGCATCCGTCGGGCGACATGCTCCTGTTCATTTACGAAGAAGGAGGCGGAATAAAAATGACGTTCTACAATGTTCCGTTGAAGGAACGGAACACACGAAACATGCTGTATTTTGAAAAAATCCTTTCGACGGATTTTTCACCTGATGGCGGCAAACTCGTCATGTCTGCATACCGTTTCGGGCGGTCGGACATCTTTGTACATACGCTGGCTTCGGCGACCAATGAGCAGATTACCGACGATCTTGCGGATGATTTCCAACCGAAATTTATCCAAAACGGATCAAAAATCATTTTTTCGTCCACCCGCACCGAAGATACCGTCAGGTTGGAGGGTGCGGTATTGCGGCGAATGTCGCCCAACAGAAACCTGTTTGTGTACGACTACGCACATAAGTCGCCCGTGCTGACACAACTTTCCGTTGAACCCTACGCCAACCAGACTGCTCCCGTTGAGGTGGCGCACAACAGATTTGCCTTGCTGAGCGATCTCAATGGGGTGAAAAACCGCTACATCATGACTTTTGACAGCGTAATCAGTTTCGTTGATACTGCCGTCCACTACCGATACGACTCCCACGCTTATCCCGTTTCGGACTATTCGCGCAACATCGTTGAGCATGACGTGAAAAACGGCGAAACGGTATCTCTGTTCCACAGCGACAGGAACCGGTTCCGCATGTATCGCGAACCGCTGAAACGGGACACATTGATGACGCTTCCCCTCACTAACTACCGAAAGGAAATTGTCCGCAAACAGCGCATCGCCGACAGCCTCGACTTCATAGCACAGAACGCCGTGCCGGCAGTGCTGCTGGACGATGGCAATATCCTTACTCCGGAAGGCGATACCGTAAGGTTTGACATGGATCGGGTGGATATTTATCGCTACGTGTTTGAGGTGGAGAAACTGAATTTCTACCAGAACGAATTTGAATTGACCGACTTCCGGTTGATGGACGATTCCATCAAGATGCAACGCAACGTGATACGCACTTACCAAACCGCATTTTATCCCAACTATCTGGTGTCGCAGGTGGATTTCAGTTTTCTGGAAACATCCTATCAGGCCTATAACGGCGGCGCGGTGTATTACAACCCGGGATTCAACATGCTGTTCAAACTCGGCACCAACGATCTTTTTGAAGATTACAAAATCATCGGCGGCGTGCGCTTCGGGATGGATTTCAACAGTAACGAATATTTGCTGAGTTTTGAAAACCTGAAACGCCGTTTGGACAGGCAGGTGATTTTCCACCGGCAAGCAATTGAAAATTATGCCGAAGACGCCAACCTCAATTATTATTTGCTCAAAACGCACACCCACGAGCTGTTCTATGCATTGCGCTATCCGTTTTCGCAGACGCTGGCACTGAAAGGAACGGTATCGTTCCGCGACGACCGTACTGTGTTTCTGTCCGAGGACACTAATCCGGTGAGTCTTACGTTACCCAAGTTCCACCGCATGTGGGCGGGGGCAAAGGTGGAATTGATTTTCGACAACACCCGTAAAATCGGCGTCAACATCCCCAGCGGGACACGCTACAAAGTGTTCGGGGAGACGTACTGGCAACTGAACGAGGCGTCGGATTTGTATGTGCTGGGAGCGGATTTCCGCCATTATCAAGTATTGCACCGCAACCTGATTTGGGCAAACCGTTTTGCGGCAAGTTCATCATTCGGGCGCAGTCGGCTGCTGTATTATCTGGGCAGTCTGGACAACTGGATTAACTTTTTCAACAACAAATCCACCTTTGACCAGTCGGTACGCGTTGATCATGAAGAAAAATATGCTTACCAGACGTTAGCGACCAACATGCGCGGTTTTGTGCAGAACATCCGTAACGGCAATAACTTTGCGCTCATCAACAGTGAAATTCGTTGGCCCTTTGTACAGTATTTCGCCAATTATCCGCTGTCTCACTTCTGGTCGAGCCTGCAAATGGTCGGTTTTTTCGATATGGGTACGGCGTGGTCGGGCATTTCTCCGTTCCGCAAAACCAGCGCTTACGACTATGAATATGTGTCCAACAACACAGTGACCCTCACCATCGAAACGGGACGCGATCCGATAGTTTTCGGCTATGGTTTCGGGTTGCGGATGCAACTGCTGGGGTATTTCTGCCGTTTTGATTATGCGTGGGGCGTGGAAAACCGCGTGATACTCCCCGGCATTTTCTATTTTTCCATGAATCTGGATTTCTAACCGTTATATAAATCTCTGCCATTATGAAATTTGATAAAATAAAATCAATCGGTTATTTGACGATGTTTTGGATAAGCATCGCGTTATTGTCGTCGTGTATGTCCGAACAATCGGATAAAATAGTTGCGACGGTTTTTAATAAAACATTGCGATTCAGCGATATAAAACATATTTTCCCGAAAGAAGCCACCAAAGACGACAGCGCTACGCTGGCAAAAATGTACATCGACAAATGGATTGAAACGCAGTTGTTGCTGAACAAGGCGGAACTGAACCTCACCAAAGAACAGTTGGACATATCCAAAGAAATGGAAACCTACCGGACATCGTTGCTCATTTACAAGTACGAAGACCTGATGTTGCATGAAAAATTGGATACCGTTGTGTTCGGCGAAGAGATACGGCAATATTACGACAACTATTCCGCTAATTTTATCATGGACGAATATGCCGTTCAAGCGTTGTTGCTCCGGCTGTCTGTCAACGCTCCGAATCTCGGTAACGTGAAGCGTTGGTCTGCTTCTTCCAAAGAAGAAGATATGCGGAATCTCACCGAATACTGTGCTGCTCATGCTGTTGTATTTGAGAATTTCAATGATGAGTGGGTGATGTGGCAGGATGTGGCAAAAAAACTGCCGCAGCAGGCAGAATACGGCAAGATACCCGTCAATAACCGGTTGGAAATTCAGGACGGCCAAACACTTTATTTGTTGCACATTAAAGAGAGAAAATCTCCGGGAGATATTGCCCCGCAAGCATTGGTAGTCGAAAAAATCAAAAACATCATCCTTAACAAAAGGAAAGTAAGTTTTATCACCAATCTGGAACAAAAGATATATAACGATGCACTGTCAAAAAACCAGTTCAAGATATATTTCTGATCTCTTCTTCGTCCTGACAATCAAGTAAAGAAATGAGGTTTGCAAAAATAAAATGAAAAAAAAGATGCTGTTTGCAAAAAAAAGCGTAAATTTGTCGTCCATAACATGATAAAACCCATTGCACGATGATCACGAGAATATTTGATTTATTGGAGCAATACAAGACATTGTACCGATTGGACGATGCGCTGGCGCATAAAAAAACACCCGGGAAAAATTGGGTAAAATACGGCAGCGACGAATACATTAAAAACGTGAACAATGTCAGTTGCGGCTTATTGCAGATGGGCTATCAGCCCGGAGACAAAATCGCGATGATATCCAATAATCGTCCCGAATGGAATTTTTTCGACATGGGGATGGCGCAAATCGGAGTGGTTTCCGTTCCTATTTACCCCACCATCAGTACGGAAGAATACCGGTACATCCTGAACCATGCCGCACCGAAGATGCTCATCCTGTCGGACAAATTACTGCTGGAAAAACTGCGTCCGCTCATTAGCGAAAGCGTTTCGATACGGGACGTTTATACGTTCAACCAATTGGACGGGGAACACAACTGGAAGGAAATAGCCATGTCGGGGGAAGCCCGTGCGGCGGAACTGATGCCCGAAGTCTGTCGCATCAAGGATTCCATAAAAGCAGACAGCATGTTCACCATAATTTATACGTCCGGTACCACCGGTATGCCGAAAGGAGTGATGCTGACCCATAAAAATATCATTTCCAACGTTGAAGGAACAGCCGCCCGCAATTATTTGAAAGCAGGGAGCAGAGCGTTGAGTTTTCTTCCCATCAGTCATATCTACGAACGAATGATGAACTATCATTTCCAGTATAAAGGCTTTTCGCTCTACTATGCTGAAAATATGGGTTCCATCATGGGCAACATCAAAGAAGTGAAGCCACACATTTTCAACACGGTTCCTCGCCTGCTTGACCGAATCTATATCGAATTGGTGACCAAAGGAAAAGAGCTGACAAGGATAAAACGAATATTGTTCAACAATGCCATTGACGTTGCCACACAGTATAACCCGCGTAAAAAAGGATCGTTGCGATACCGCATCCGCTTGATGATAGCGCGTCGGCTGGTCTTTCCCAAATGGCTGGAAGTGTTGGGCGGTGAAGTGGGAATTATCGTTTCCGGCGGAGCGCCGTTACAGGTACGATTGACAAATCTGTTCGGCGCAATCGGCATCAATGTGCTGGAAGGGTACGGATTGACCGAAACGTCACCGGTAATTGCCGTGAGCGATTTGCGCAGAGGTCCCACAAAACACGGAACAGTTGGACCCGCATTGGACGGCGTTGAAATAAAACTGGATGAAGACGGAGAAATCTTGTGTAAAGGTGACGGCGTGATGCTGGGTTATTACAAAGAACCGGAAATGACCGCTCAGGTCATTGACTCGGATGGTTATTTCCATACCGGAGACATCGGTTCATTTGACGAAAACGGTTTTTTGAGCATCACCGACAGGAAAAAAGAAATTTTCAAACTGTCCAACGGAAAATATGTAACGCCGCAAATAATTGAAAACAAGTTGCGTGAATCATTTTTCATCGACCAGGCCATCGTTATCGGCGAAAATGAAAAATTTGCCAGTGCATTGCTGTCGCCCAACTTCTCTCAGTTACACAAATGGTGCTACGGACAGGAAATCAAATTCTCAAGCAATGTGGACTTGCTGCATCAGTCCGAGGTGATAGAGCTGTATCAACACGAAGTAAACGCCGTCAACAAGACGCTGGGTAATACAGAACGAATCAAGCGTTTCCGGCTGATCTCCGAAGAATGGAGCGCCCAAACGGGAGAACTGTCGCCCACCCTCAAACTGAAACGGAAATTCCTCATGCAAAAATACGTACAGATAATAAATGACATATACGGCATAAAAAAGGATAATGACAAGGAATAACATCATCAGTCTCTTCACAGGCAACGGATTCGGCTTTGGCAAATACTGGGCAGGATACGTTTTTGCCAAAAGTGCAAAAGACAGATATTTCCTGTATCTCGGCGACGATAGAATGGCAATATTGTCCGCTGCCATTGATGAAGACGGCGAAAAAACCATCGTAACAACAGCCGACGAATTTACGCCGCAGCAGTTGTCGGAGTATTTTCAACTGGATTACAACCGCCAATCAACTATCGAATGGATAGACCATACGGTGAATGTGTTGTTGCTGTGCAACAAACCCGACACGACGCGCAACAATATTCTGTATTACATGTGGCCCGCCGTAAATCTGAATTTCTGCACGGAACTGTGTGACAATTGTATTGTCGTGTACGACAATACAACCGATAAAAACAGTCTGGAGGCGCTGAAAGAAACAACGCAAAAAAATCGGACACACAAAACAGAATTTTGGACGATGATAAAATTACTCGCCATCGGCGACCGTTTCGGTGAACTTGCGCCAAAAATCTGCATGGAAACCATACCCGGAATTATCAAATAAACAATCATGGGAAAAAAAGACATCAGTTATCGGGAAGCAACGAACGAAATCGAAGCCATATTGGAAAAAATCGAAAACGGAGAGATTGATATAGACGAATTGGCAAAAGAAATCGAACGTGCCGCATCATTGCTGCAAATCTGCAAAGAAAAACTGTTCCGTACAGAACAGGAAGTGGAAAATATTATCCAGCAAACACAAGAAACGGGTAAATAGTCAATCCTTAACAACCTCAATTTTTCTAAAAACAGGTTGTTAAGGATTGACCACATAACAATAAAATTCCGAATCATGATTAAACAGATAAGAAAATTTCATGATTATTTAAACGACAAATCAAGTAATCAAGAAAATCTTGAAGAATCAAGATTCAGACAACTCGGCAACTATATTCAGCCCGTTGACGAGCGAAATACCGACTTGCAGGATTTGCCATTGGTGGGGTTGAGCATTTCAAAAGAATTTATTCCTTCTGTAGCAAATGTCATTGGCACGGATTTGTCTAATTACAAAGTAATTAAGAAAAATCAGTTTGCTTGCTCTTTGATGCAGGTAAGCCGCGATGGGAAAATGCCTGTTGCAATGTATTGTGATGATAAAGCCATAATGTCGCCTGCTTACCCGATGTTTGAAGTGAACGATGAAAACAAATTGTTGCCAGAATACCTGATGATGTGGTTTAGTCGTGAAGAGTTTGACCGCGAAGCCGCTTATTATGCTGTTGGCGGTGTGCGTGGAAATTTGCCTTGGGACGACTTTCTCGAAATG
>JAISWR010000127.1 GCA_031270985.1 Bacteroidales bacterium
ATAACATCAGTACTGAACGAGATGGTAGCCGATCCGAAGGAGCGCGAAGAGATAGAAAAGGAAGCGGAGGCGTTGCGCACCATTGACGCCCTTTTCGGGAAGACGCAAAGGAGACAGAAACACATTATCGAAGAGAAGGACAAAGCGCTTAAAGAACAGGCGAAAGCGCTTGAAAAACAGGACAAGACGCTTGAAAAGCAGGCGAAAGCGCTTGAAGAGAAGGACAAAGCGCTTGAAGAAAAAGACAAGACGCTTGAAGAAAAGGACAAGACGCTTGAAAAACAGGCGAAGACGCTTGAAGAAAAGAACAAAGCGCTTGAAGAACAGGCGAAACAAATCGCATCATTGAAACGCCTGCTGGACACAAAATAAAAGGGTGCAGTGCAAATGGTCGCACCAGATTTCGCATCCCAAAATGAAAAAAAATAAACTTTTTTAAGATTTTTTTTGAAAAATTTTGCAGATTAAAAAATACAGTTTAATTTTGCCCCGATTTTAACAGCTCATAATTTAAAATGAGATGGTAGAAAATTTTATAATTTGCATTCTGAAATGACAGTAATATCAGGATTTGGCACGATTTTTGCAGAGAGAGAGAGAGAGAGAGAGAGAGAGAGAGAGAGAGAGAGAGAGAGAGAGACATTCGTATTTTCTCACACAGTGGCGTAGCGTGCAGGGCTATGTGCACTGTTGGCCACCGTATGCGTCGTCCGCATAAGGGTGGTTTTTTTATGTCCGCCCCTCAATGGCGGAAATTTTCGTTGCTTTTTTTAATTCAATTATATTTTTATTTTTATTTTTATTGTTTAATTTAAATTTCAAAGACCATGAAAAAGTGGAATGTTTTAAATGTTGTAGTTGCTCTTGCCTTAGGAGGTTTTGTGGCAACAAGTTGCGTGAAGAACGAAGAATCTGACGGAGTAAAATCCATCAGAGAAGGGCGTGCCGCCGAATTGCTGGCTAACGCCAAGAAGACAGAGGCAGAAGCCAAGCTGGAAGAGGCGAAGCTCGCTTTTGTGGAGTTGCAGTTGGAGTATGCCAAAGCCCTGTATGCCGACAGTCTGGGGCTTCAAAAAGAAAAGATTGCGGCAGCGCTCCTTAAAGCGCAGAAAGAGTTGGCTGAGAACGAAGAGGCTTTAGTTAAAGCCAAAACGGATTTGGATAATGCCAAAGCCGAAGCAAATGCCAACAACCCCAAACTCGCGGAGTGGGCTGAGTTGTATAAGCAGTTGTACGACCTCACCACCGGTTATTACACTCAGTGGACCACCAAATCGAATGAGTTGAGAACCGCTCAGAAAGCTGTGATTGAGGCAACCTACCTGACGGCAGGCGAGCTTAAGCTTGTGCTGGAGAGAGACTCTGCGGAAGCTAAGCTCAACCTTACCCGCACCACCAATCTGCTGAACAACTACCAGACGCTTGTAGGCAAAACCCAAGCCCAGCTGTATGCCGAAGTGGACGCCGTGATACAGGATACCTTAAAAGCCGGTATCGCCAGGAATGCAGCGAAAGTGAAAAAGACAGAAGCAGAGAACAATACGAAAAAAGTTACCAGGGAAAGCTATCCCGCCGCACAGCTGATTGGTGGTATATTATCACCCCCTACTGATACTGATTATCCTGACAAAAAAATTATTATTGCCGACCCCACGTACAACCTGAACGTTGATTTTAGTGCCACTAATGCTCCTTGGGAGGCAGACGGGACAAACAAAGAGCTGGCAGGCTACAAGGCAACCGTCAAGTACCTGAAAGAAAGGATCGCTTTCCTGAGTAGCACATCCACGACCCTTATTCCTACAGGTTATGGCGGTTCCATATCTCCCAATCCTGGGGTTCCTTTTACTTCTGGTAAATATCAGGTAAGCATCCAGTTTCTGAAAGACCAGAAAGCGAGGGATACCGAATATCTTGCCAACAGGACGGCTTATATCAACGAGGGGCTGAAAAAAGCCCGCGATGACGCCAAAACCGCTTTTGAATCGCTAACGCCCGCTTATGCCACAGCCCTTGCCGCATACCAAACCGTCGTGCCCGGCTTCAACTCGGCAACCAGCGCGTTGAAAACAGCAGGCGACGCTTACTTCGCCCCCGGCAACACACCGACCGCCGCCCAGGCGGAAAGCCTGTACGACGCCGTCAGGGCTTATGCCATCTCCAGATACGCCCTCGACGGGACGCTACTTGGCGGTATAACGCTTAACCCCCCAACCATAACGACTGTCGCAGAATGGTTTGACGCTCAACTTTTAGCCGCATCGGGAAACAAGGAAGCTGCGTGGAACGCTATTAAAGCGACGATAGGAATTAATAGTCAAGCAGCTATCGACGCCAACGCTATAGAGATCGTAGGGTTTTACAGGTTTAAAAACCGGAGCAGCGGTACAGAATTTGCCGTAAACTCAAGTAGCATTCCGAAGGTGGATTTCTCCGTTGCATCGGCAACTGTGGACTATGCCAAGACCATCATCGGCAGACTGGCATGGGTGGCAAAGGACGCATATGGCGCAAGTTCATGGGCCGACCTCAATTTTTTGCCCTACACGGTTAAGCCGGAGAACCAAGGTGCTAATCACACTACCGCCCTTTATACAAGCCAGATAGTATTAAACAATTATAACAATTCCAAGTTTGCGGCATGGCAGAAGCTGGAAGGAGAGTTGGCGACAGCGCAGGTGCTGGTTGACGTTATTCTGCCCGGGCGGATTGCTCAAGTAGAGGCGTTGATTCCAGTGTATGAGGCGACGCTTGCCAACTTCACCGCCTTGCTGGGCAACGCCTCCGGCGGCTACCAGAAAGACCTGAACGACGCGCAGGCGGAATATGCTGCAAAACTACTGCTGGTGAACGCCGCAAAAGCTGCGGAAAACATCGCGCAGGCCGAATATTCCAACGCTCAGGCACTGGTGAGCAATCTTGGCACTCTGCTCACCGCATTGAAAAATGGCGACGTCGCGTCTGTGAAAGCCTATGTAGATGCTTTGGAGAAGGCTATCGTCGATAATTCCGTTTCCCCTCCCACCAGTGGTTATGCCGTGGATTACGAGAGCGCTGTTAAGGCGCTTGCCAATTATCGTGCAGGGTTGTACAGTGCGGCGGATCTGCTTGCGGAAAATCAGAAAAAAGCGGACATTCTCAAGCAGGCGGTTGATGCGTTGCTTGCAATCATAGCAAGTATTGAAGCAAAGATGAGTGCATTATTGTAAAATGTTTGTGCATGTTAGCCCGTGAGGGCAAAAAGAGAACCGATCCGACGGCCGGTCGTGAAGGAGCCGGTCGGCGGCGGTTCTTCTTTTACGCATTGACAAACAGAATGCCTCAGCGGTTTCAAGCCGCGGGGCTGCATATAGTGTTTCAATCATTAATAAAAATATTCATGAAGAAAATCATCATCATTGTAGCGTTAGCCTGCCTGTGGGCAGGGCGAGCGCACAGCCAGGAAGAGGAGAGCGGCAGCGGGAATGCCTACGCGCCGCAGAAGGGCAACCATCAGGTGAACCTGCTGCTGGGCAAGGGGCTGTTCTACAACAGCGGGGGTTACATGTTCATCCGTAAAAACGCGGAAGTTGTGTCTGACCCCAACCCGTGGTATAATTTGGTCATCAGCGATCCCAACGACAATTCCATTGGCAACATGCTGGGGGTGGAGTACAAGTACCTGCTGACGGAACAGATTGCCCTGTCGTTTGTGGGCGCGGGCTTCATCAACAACACGCCGTGGCGCGAGGCGGTGGACGCCGTCCGTGAGGACGCGAACAACCCCTATTCGCCCGTTATCCTCCCGAAGTACGAGACCATTGATGCTCGGCTGCATACGCGCGTGGTGGCAAGCCTTGGCGGGCAGTACTATTTCAAGGTAGGCAACGATCGAATTCACCCGTACGGCGGGGCGCAGTTCACCTTTCAGTTTGCCAGCCTGAGCGCGCAAAGCACCTATTCGGGCATTGAGAATCTGGACGTCGACGCGAAGGATGCGGGCGTGCGGGTGGGTCAAACCATCGGCTGGTCGCCCTCGCTGGTGGCAGGCATTGAGTACAGCCTGCTGCCCGGCTTCATCGTAGGCTTCGAGATCAAGGCGGCAAGCTTCTATTATTCCGGCGTGCAACTGTTTGCACAACCGGGACTGGAAGCGATGACCGCCGAAAATCATGACTTTTCGTTTCTTGCACAGCCGGTATTCAAAATAGGATTCAGGTTCTGAGCGGCGAAAAAACCGTTAGTAAAAGGAGCGCCGTCAAGCGCTCTTTTTTTTGGTGGTGAAAGAATGAAAGTTAATTTTGTTGTATGATAAAAAAAATGTAATTTTGCGCACGAAAAATTTTCTTATTTTTATTATTCAAAAACAATCAATAGTAATATGATTAAAGTAGGTATTAATGGTTTTGGGCGCATCGGACGTTTAGTGTTCCGTGCCGCCACACAAAGAAACGACATTGAGGTAGTAGGCATCAACGACTTGATAGACGTTGATTACATGGCTTACATGCTTCGTTACGACACCGTACACGGGCGGTTCAAAGGCTCTGTGGACGTGAAAGACGGTAAACTTGTAGTAAACGGTAAAGCCATCCGCGTGACGGCGGAAAAAAACCCTGCCGACCTGAAATGGGGCGACGTGGGCGCCGAATACGTAGTGGAATCCACCGGCTTGTTTCTCACCAAGGAGAAAGCGCAGGGGCATATTGACGCGGGGGCAAAGCGCGTAGTGATGTCTGCTCCTTCAAAAGACGACACTCCGATGTTTGTTGTGGGGGTGAACCACAAAACATACAAGGGCGAACCTTTTGTGTCGAACGCATCCTGCACCACCAACTGTCTGGCGCCGCTGGCAAAGGTAATCCATGATCGTTTCGGCATTGTGGAAGGCTTGATGACTACCGTACACGCAACGACCAACACTCAGAAGACGGTGGACGCACCCTCCGCGAAAGACTGGCGAGGCGGTCGCGCCGCTGCAGGCAACATCATTCCATCCTCTACGGGAGCAGCAAAGGCGGTGGGTAAAGTGATTCCCGCCTTGAACGGTAAACTGACCGGCATGTCATTCCGCGTTCCCACGCTGGACGTGTCGGTGGTTGATCTCACCTGCCGTCTGGAAAAAGCCGCTTCTTACGACGACATTAAAGCCGCTTTGAAAGAAGCATCCGAAACAGAGCTGAAAGGCATCCTCGGATACACCGAAGATGAGGTGGTGTCCAGCGATTTCGTGGGCGATGTCCGTACCTCCATCTTCGACGCCAAAGCAGGCATCTCACTGAACAGCAACTTTGTGAAATTAGTTTCGTGGTACGACAACGAATGGGGCTATTCCAACAAAGTACTCGACCTGATTGCCCACATGGCAACCGTAAAATAGGTTGATTTGTACGCTCAAAAAAAGTTCCTTCATCCTGCGGGATGAGGGGATTTTTTTTGGCCTCGTTGCCTTCGGGTTCTTTCCGGTGAGTGAGGCGATTTTCCGCTTTTCGTCTAATCCCTAACTCCGTCATATTTACCCCTCTATGATTGTAATAGTTGAGTAAAAGCAAAAGAATGTAGGATTTTATAGACCACCTAATGAGTTAGTCTATAAAATCATTGTAATAGTTTAAATATTAATATTTTATAGAAAATAGCTACTTGCTTTTGCGGAGTTAGGGTCTAATATGCTCTTCTGTTGCGTCCTTCAATGTAATTGATGAAAGCGTTGTTCACCACCTTGTTGCCGCCCGGGGTGGGGTAGTTGCCCGTGAAATACCAGTTGCCCGTGTCATTTGGGCAAGCCTTGTACAGGTTTTCGACGGTTTGATAGATGATTTCGATATTGGCCTTGATTTCCGGTGTACGTAACATTTCGGCGATTTTTGCGGATATTTCCTTTACGGAGAAAGGGCTGTATATTTCTTTCACATGATTGATGATTTTGGATGCGGGCAGGTTTTCCTGCGCTTTGCATTTTTTGTACACCTCGTTGATAACGGATTCTTTGCCGGTATCTTTCAGCAGGGCGATAGCTGCCTGAAAAGCGACAAATTCGTTGAGTCGCGCCATGTCAATGCCGTAGCAGTCGGGATACCTGATTTGCGGCGATGAGGACACGAACACGATTTTTTGGGGTCCCAGCCTGTCCAGAATCCTGATGATGCTCAGTTTGAGGGTTGTTCCGCGAACGATGGAGTCGTCGATAATCACCAGATTGTCTATATCTTTCCGGATGGTGTCGTAGGTGATGTCGTACACGTGTCCCACCATTCCGGCGCGGCTTTTGTCCTGCGTGATGAAGGTACGCAGCTTGGCGTCCTTGATGGCTACTTTTTCGATGCGCGTGTGTACATCCATGATTTTGTCAAGACGGGCGGGGGTCAGGTTGTTACCTGCTTTCAGAATCAGTTTTTTCTTTCGTTCGTTCAGGTATTCGTTGGCAGCCTCTACCATGCCGAAGAAGGCGGTTTCCGCCGTATTGGGGATATATGAGAACACGGCTGTTTCGAGGTTGTAGTTGATGGATTTGAGGATTTCCGGCACCAGCAGCCTGCCGAGCAATTTTCGTTCCTTGTAGATGTCCTTATCGCTACCGCGCGAGAAATAGATGCGTTCAAAGGAGCATGATCTCCGTTCGTGCGGCTGTTGCACCATTTCTTCGGATATGCTTCCGTCTGCCTTGACGATGAATGCGTAGCCGGGTTTTATTTCATTGACCTGTTCCGCATTCAGATTGAAAACGGTTTGGATCACCGGACGTTCCGAAGCCACCACTGCTACTTCGTCGTTGTAATAGCGGTATGCGGGACGGATGCCGCACGGGTCGCGGTAGAAGAAAGCATCGCCATGTCCGATGATGCCGCCGATGACATATCCGCCGTCCCATTTTTTGCTGGATTCGGCAAGGATATCCCTGACGCTGATGTCTTTTGATATAAGGTCGGATATTTCGGCATTTTCGTAACCTGCTCTTTTGAACATGTCGAACAATCGCTGGTTTTCGCGGTCGAGGAAATGTCCGATGTTTTCCAGCATGGTCACCGTGTCGGAATATCCGGTGGGATACTGTCCGAGATCGGTGAGGACATTGAAGAGCGTGTCCACGTTGGTGAGGTTGAAATTTCCGGCGAGGATCAGGTTGCGCGTTTTCCAGTTGTTTTGTCGCATCACCGGATGTATGGCTTCCAGCGAATTGTCGCCGTAAGTGCCGTAACGCAGGTGTCCGAGATATATTTCGCCTGCGAAAGGCATTTCGCGCTTCATCCACACCACGTTGTCCAGCAGGTCGGGCGTTTGCTTGCCCACTTTGTTGATGAAAGCGTATATGTCCTTGAAAAGCGCGTCGAGCGGGGACGGTTTGATGCTTCGTTCGCGGGAGATGTACGTGTTGCCCGGCGGCATTCCTATCTTCACACAAACGGCGCCGGCTCCGTCCTGTCCGCGATTTCGCTCCTTTTCCATCATCAGGTGCAGATGTTGCAATCCGTACAGACAACTGCCGTACTTGTAATGGTAGTATTCAAGCGGTTTCAGAAGCCTAACAAAGGCAATGCCGCACTCATGCTGTAACTGATCGCTCATTGGTCGGTTGGTTTATACGTTCGGACATCACTGGATATTGATGGTGGTTTTTACAATAAATGCCCCCGGAAACTTTTTCAACAGCAAACTGCGTTGACGGCGTGCTTCTATTTCGGTGCGAAAATCGCCTACAAACACCTGAAAATTTGGTTCGTTGTAGAGTAGATAAGCCACCGGCCCGGATAAATTCTTCATGAAAGAGGCTCTTGCGGCAATCGCATTATCCCTTGCCGATTGTCCCGACTGCGAAAAAATACGTATCCTGTAACCCTGAATGCCTTTTTGCAGCGCATTGTTTGCGGTCTGCATGTTCAGAAGGAACTCCATTTGCGCCGGCTGTACTATTTCTATCTGTCCGTTCTTCTCAATATCGTTAAGGATGAGAGGGCGCTGACTTTGCGCATATCCTTCCGCCTGCAGGCATAAAAGCAGGCATATTGTCACTGTTTGGATGTTCATTTTCAACGGCATATTAAGTTTTTAATGTCCGGACGACGGTGATTTTTCCGCCACAAAAGTAATAAAAATTGATTAATTCTTTTTATGTACAAACACTTTCCACTTTCCATTTTCCATTTTCAATACAATGGACGGAATACGCATAAAAATCACTATTTTTGCGGTCGAAAATTATGGCTTTGTACCAACTCACATCCGATTTTGTGCCGAGCGGCGACCAGCCGGAAGCTATCCGGCAACTTACCGAGGGCATCTTGTCCGGCGTGCCGCATCAGACATTGTTGGGCGTTACCGGTTCGGGGAAGACATTTACCATTGCCAATGTGCTTGCCGGTGTGGAACGCCCTGCGCTCGTGCTGAGCCACAACAAAACGCTGGCAGCGCAACTTTACGGAGAATTCAGGTCGTTTTTTCCGCACAATGCCATAGAATATTTTGTGTCCTATTACGATTACTATCAACCCGAAGCCTACATGCCCGCTACGGACACCTACATCGAAAAAGACCTGTCCATCAACGACGAAATTGAAAAACTGAGGTTGAGCGCCACCTCGTCGTTACTGTCCGGAAGACGTGACGTTATTGTGGTGTCGTCGGTTTCGTGCCTGTACGGTATCGGCAATCCGGAGGATTTTCACGAAAACACCATCCACATCAAGCGCGGGATGGTGATCAGCCGCAACAAATTCCTTCATCAGTTGGTGTCGAGCCTGTATTTTCGCAATGAATACGAATTTAAACGCGGTTCGTTCCGCGTAAAGGGCGACACGGTGGACATATATCTTGCCTACAGTGATGTGGGCTGTCGCGTGACGTTTTGGGGCGACGAGATCGAAGAAATCTCCCTTTTCGACCCCGTTAATAACCACATTGAACAGGAACCCGGCGAAATATATATCTATCCCGCCAATATCTTTGTTACCACCAAAGAGCGGCAACAAGCCGCGTTCAACGAAATACAGGAAGATATGATGAAGCAGGTGGAATATTTTAAAACAAACGGACGCCACCTGGAAGCCAAACGTTTGGAAAATCGGGTGACCTACGATTTGGAAATGATGCGTGAACTCGGATACTGCTCCGGCATCGAAAATTATTCGCGATACTTTGACCGTCGCGCACAGGGTACCCGTCCTTTTTGCCTGCTGGATTATTTTCCGGACGATTTCGTCGCCATTATTGACGAAAGCCACGTCACTATCCCGCAAATACGCGCCATGTACGGCGGCGATCATTCCCGCAAAATTAATCTGGTGGAATACGGGTTTCGTTTGCCTGCCGCGATAGACAACCGCCCCCTGATGTTTGAAGAGTTTGAAGCGATCATCGGGCAGACCATCTATATGAGCGCTACCCCTGCCGACTATGAGTTGGCGAAAAGCGAAGGAATCATAGCGGAACAGGTTATCCGTCCGACGGGTTTGCTTGACCCGCAGATAGAAGTGAAGCCCAGCCTCAACCAGATTGACGATTTGCTGGAAAATGTACGGGTGTGTGCCGCACGCGACGAACGGGTGCTGGTGACCACCCTCACCAAACGCATGGCGGAGGAACTTGCCAAATATATGGCAAAAACGGGAGTGCGCTGCCGGTATATCCACTCGGACGTAGAAACGCTTGAACGGGTGGAAATCATGGAAGACTTGCGTGCGGGACGCTTTGATGTGCTCATCGGCGTCAATTTGTTGCGCGAAGGACTCGATCTGCCGGAGGTGTCGCTGGTAGCCATTCTGGACGCCGACAAGGAGGGATTCCTGCGTTCCGAACGTTCGCTGACACAAACGGCAGGCAGGGCGGCGCGTAACATCAACGGAAAAGTCATCATGTATGCCGACACCGTCACCGAAAGCATGCAACGCGCCATAAACGAAACGGAACGCCGCAGACAGAAACAATTGGCTTATAACGAACAAAACCATATCACACCGGCACAGATTGTCAAGGCGCGCGGATCCATCATGGGCGTCAAAAGCAATGAACAGACGCCCGCTTCGGGTCACAAAGTGTATGCGGAACACCGTCCCGATATCCACCTCGTTGCCGCCGAACCCGTAGTGCGCTACATGACGCGCGAAGCCCTCGAAAAAGCCATTGCACACACCAAAAAGAACATGCAGCAAGCCGCCAAAAAACTTGATTTCTTGGAAGCGGCGCAATTGCGCGATGAAATGTTTGCCTTGCAGAAACTGTTAGACGGGAAATAGCGGTTAGGCGTTGTCCACAAATAAACGATACAATTCTCCGGATAATCAATTAATAATCAAATTTCTTCCTGTCTTTTTCCGGTAAGTGTTTGCCTGTTGTGCGGAGGAGGAGAAGCCGGAAGGCGTCGCCACCCATTTCACATACAGCACCGTATTGTTGTCCATGATGTCCCATACGTTGCCGCCGTTTCTCACCTCACTCTCAGGTGTGAAGGTGGCGTTGAGGTAGAAAGTCGGATGTTTTCCCGCCACTTTCGGCATGTACTCTACGGCATCGGCAATGGGGAAACGGGCGCCGTCGATCACCCCGTCGCCGTCATCATCAACAGGCACGGTGTAGAACAGATTGGTCTTGCCGCCGGCTTCCGATCCCCAGCGAACCGTCACTCTGTACTGCGGTCGCGCCGTAAAGTCCGAAAGAACAATGCCTGCCGGAAGGGTGAAATTGGAGATGTAGGTGTAGGTGGCGTCATACTCGGTTGTTTCCGGAGGGTTCTGATACACATATTTCTCTTTTACGTTTTTCAGTTTCTTGCTGCCGGTGAGCGTAATCGCAATTGTTTCGGTGCGGTTTGCAGGAGGATAATTTACATTGGTGTAAGTGCGGGTGCCCACCAGCATGTCGCCCTCCACATTCCATTGCATTTCGTTGAATAGCTCTTCATACGTGTCATTTTCTTCGTCCGTCTGGTCGTAATAGGCGTCGGTAAGCAGGTATTTTTCTTTCTGCAGGTAGTACGCATCATAACAATACTCCGTAAAACCTTCGGTATATTTGAGATAGGTGAGGAATTCTCTGGTGCCGTCCACGTCGAACTCTATGCCTATGGTCTTTCTCGTGGCGGAGAGACCATAGTTCTTGTTTGAGTACACATACTTGAAACTCTCTACCGTGCCGTTCGCTCTTGTTATTTGGGAAAACTCTACCATAGTCATTTCGCTCGATTGCAGGCTGGTAGCCCATGCATCGGCAAGCAGCCGGACTATCTGCGCATGTGTGAGGTTTTTATCGGGCGTAAAAATAGCGTTGTCGAGATTTTCTTTGCCGCAGGCGCTGAATATTGCCGCCACGAACAGGACGAAGCATGTTGCCCTCAGAAATTGATGTGTCATGTGATATGGATATTGATTAAAACAACGGCAAAAATAATAAAATTTTTTCATGAAAAATACCATATATGTGTTATTTTTCTTTGTCGAATGTTTTTATACCTTTGCCGCCTTAATTTTATAATCTATGAGTCGGATAAAAGTAAACGACGAACTTCGGGAAGTGACGCTTCCCATAACATTAACGGAATTGATTCAGCAGGACAACATTGTGCCCGACATGGTGTCTGTACAGATCAACGGCACATTGCTGGAACGGGCAAAATACGACGACACTGCCGTCAGCGAAGGCGATGAGATAGATTTCCTGTTCTTCATGGGGGGCGGATCGTTATGATGGACTTTACCCCCGATCAGATAGAACGCTACAGTCGTCACATCCTCTTGCAGGATGTAGGCGTGGAGGGGCAGGAAAAAATCCACAACGGCAAAGTGCTGGTCATCGGTGCAGGCGGATTAGGCGCTCCGGTGCTGATGTATCTGGCTGCTGCGGGTGTAGGCTCAATCGGCATTATCGACGGCGACGTGGTGGATTTGAGCAACCTGCAACGGCAGATCATACACTTCACTGCCGATGTGGGCAAGCCTAAAGTGCTGTCGGCAAAGGAAAAGATACAGGCAATCAATCCCGATGTGAACGTGACGACCTTTCATGACCTGTTCACCGCCGCCAACGCTTTTGACCTTATTCGGGATTACGATTTCATAGTGGACGGTACGGATACTTTTCCCGTCAAGTTCCTGATAAACGATGCTTGCGTGCTGGCGGGCAAACCTTTCTCACACGGCGGCATCCTTCGTTTTGACGGACAAACGATGACACATCTTCCGGGTACGGCTTGCTACCGTTGCGCTTTCCACAGTCCTCCGCCACCCAATGCCGTGCCGACTTGTTCGCAGGCAGGCGTACTGGGCGCCATTGCAGGTATGCTGGGCACCATACAGGCTGCGGAAACGCTGAAATTTCTCACAGGAGCGGGGGAACCGATGGTCAACCGCCTGCTGTCATTCAACGCTAAAACAATGAATTTCCGTACCGTGAAATTGCACCGCGACGACAATTGTCCCGTATGCGGCAAACATCCTTCGGTGACGGAACTTTCAGAATCCGAACAGGCGGCTTGCGACCTGAAAAAACATTGAACGATGATACGGATACCGCAACACATCATCGAGGCCATGATTGCGCACGCACGGGCGGAACTGCCCGATGAGGCCTGCGGGTTGCTCACGGGAACCTGCAATGAGGTACGCAAACAACACACGCTCACCAATATTGACCACAGCCCCGAACATTTCTCATTCGACCCTCAGGAACAGTTTCGCGTGCTGAAAGAAGCGCGCCGCGAAGGATTGAAAATCGTTGCCTGTTACCACAGCCATCCCTCTACGCCCGCGCGTCCGTCGGAAGAAGACATTCGACTGGCTTACGACCCCTCCATCATTTACGTCATCGTGTCGCTGGCAGCGGACGAACCCGAAGTGAAAGCGTTTTCCATCATAAAAGGAACAGCGCAACGGGAGGAAATTACATGAATCCGCTGGTGGTGGCCAGCCGTGACAGCGCGTTGTCGCTCGTTCAGGTGGAAGAAGTATTTGCGCTGTTTCCCGACATCCCCTACCAATTGATTGCCATACCGGCGTATGGCGATAAAAACAAACACATATCCCTGACGGAAGGGACGGCGTTCGACTTTTTCACTCGCGAACAGGACGAGTTAGTGCTTGGCGCAGAGGCGGATATCGCCGTACATTCGGCCAAAGACCTGCCTTATCCGCTCCCTGCGGGACTGGAGTTGTATGCCTTGCTCCCTGCGGCGGACAAAACGGATGCGCTGGTGAGCGCCGGCAACCTGACGCTGGCACAATTACCTGCCGGATCGCGTGTAGGGACGAGTTCGGCGTCGCGTCGCAGCGAAATATTACGTCTGCGCACCGATCTACAAACCGTCGGTGTTCGCGGAACAATTGCCGAACGCATCGCCCTGGTGGACAATGGCATTGTGGATGCGCTGATCGTGGCTTCCTGCGCACTGAAACGTCTGGGATGGGAACGCCGCATCGCGGAAACGCTCCCGTTCGCGACACACCCCCTACAAGGAAACATCGCCGTTACGGGCAGAAAAGACAGGGAAGAGCTGCGGGAACTGTTCTACCGCCACGACATTCGCCGCCGCTACGGACGGGTGACGCTGGCAGGTTTCGGTCCGGGCAATCCCGACCTGCTCACTTTTGCCGCCGACAAAGCTTTGTGGAATGCCGACATTATTTTCCATGACGATTTGTTAGACAGCGGTTTTCTGGAACGCTATCCCGCCGGAAAAGTCTATGCGGGTAAGCGACGTGGCAAACATAGTCATGCCCAGGATGATATTAACGAAAAAATGTATCGTGCGGCGGAAGCGGGCAAACAAGTGGTGCGCTTGAAAGGAGGCGATCCGATGATTTTTGCGCACGGACGCGAAGAGATGGATTACCTGCAAAGCCGTTGCGTGACCGTGGACGTGATTCCGGGCGTGTCGTCGGGTATTGCGTTGGCGGCATATACGCACATCCCGCTTACGCACAGAGGTGTGGCGTCGTCTGTTGCTTTCGTGAGCGGACACGCCGGAGCGAACGCGCAAACACCGAATACGGATACGCTGGTATATTACATGGGCGGAGCGCATCTGTCCGCTATCTCCCGCAAACTCATCGAATCCGGTAGGCGGGGAGATACGCCCGCCGTGCTGGCGATCAACACCTCTTTACCGGACGGGCAAACCGTTTTTTCCACACTCGACGAATTAAGCCGTTCGGTAATCGCCTGTGCCGCTCCCGTGTTGCTTGTGGCAGGTGACGTTG
Organism: Bacteroidales bacterium; assembly: GCA_031270985.1. Classification (GTDB taxonomy): domain Bacteria; phylum Bacteroidota; class Bacteroidia; order Bacteroidales; family UBA4181; genus JAIRLS01. Next base: position 14,163 of record JAISWR010000127.1, read on the forward strand.
CCTCCTTTGAACGCGCCACTCCTTGGGAAACCCTGTACACGGGCACGGTAATGCCCGTCGGACAATATACGGGCGCAATACACGCGCCGCTCATACGGATGGAAAAAATAAACGGCAACATCGCGCTGTATGGCGTTGTCAAAAAGCATGTGGACTATATAATATTCACCAGCCGCTACGGAGTACGTTTTTTCTTTGAAACGCTGGCCGAACAGGGCATCCATGTCGACGCAGACGTACGTTTTGCGTCGGTGGGAAAAGTCACTTCCGCCGAAATGGAACAATACGGCGTGTATCCCGCCATAGAGCCTCAGGAAGCGTCGGCCGAAGGATTGATAGACAGTTTTGCGCAGGCAGGCATTACGCGGCAGTGCATCCTGTTGCCCCGTTCGGACAAAGCAACGCCATACCTGCCCGAAGCATTGCGACAGGCAGGCAACGAAGTGACGGACATTCCCGTGTATCGCAACATCATCAATGAAGCAACGCCAAAAATAGACGCCACACGCTTTCGCAAAATCGTTTTTGCCTCTCCTTCCTGCGCAGACGCTTTTGTACATATCTACGGCAGCCTTCCCCAAGACGTATTGCTGACGGCACGAGGCAAAACAACACTGAAACGGCTGATGGAATTGGAAGTTGAAAGTTGAGCATGTTTGTACGTTCGTGCCGAGGTAGAACTTTGCTCAAACGGGGGAATTTCCGGATTGCCCCGTCAACGCGCTCCTATCTTCGTGGGATATACGCCAAACGAGTATGTCGCCCTTTATGCGCCTTATTCCGACAAATTTTACCGTCAGTTTAAAACAAAATCAGTATCTTTACAACTGAAATATAATAGTAATGTACTATGTTTAGGCGTAATACATTTGGAAAAATTGTCTGTATGGGCAAAGAGAGAAAATCATAAACCACTTATTTTACGCGGTTCGCGTCAAGTTGGCAAAACAACGATTGTGAATATGTTTTCCCAAGAATTTGTACTTAGAAGTTGTCAATAAATAAATGCATCAAACAATTTGTTGTGATAAAAAAGGATTAGCTTTATGGGCTTGTCGGATTGATAAATGTTTTCTATTTTTGTGCGTTTTTTGTATATCATGTATCAATTGCGGACAGGTTTTGGTTTCGACGTTCATCCGCTTGTGGAGGGTTTGCCGCTGGTGTTGGGCGGTGTTGTCATACCGCACCATAAAGGGGCGACGGGACATTCCGACGCCGATACGCTTACCCATGCTATTTGCGATGCTTTACTGGGTGCGGCAAACATGGGCGACATCGGAGTGCATTTTCCCGACAGCGATCCGTCGCTGAAAGGCGTTGACAGTCAGTTGTTGCTGCGGGAAACCGTCAGGTTGATTGCCTCGAAGGGATACCGCATCGGCAATGTGGACACTACCGTTTGCCTGCAAAAACCGAAAATCTGCACGTGGATACCGCAAATGACGGAGACGCTGGCAGCGTCCATGAATATTGTGCCAGACTGCGTTTCCATCAAAGCCACCACTACCGAAAGGTTAGGTTTCGCGGGAAGGGAAGAAGGCGTGGCAGCTTATGCGGTCGTGCTGATCCATAAAGAATGAAAGCATGTGGATTTTTTTGGCTTTGTTTTCCGCCATCCTGCTGGGATGTTACGATATACTGAAAAAGGTTTCCCTGCGCGATAATCCCGTATTGCCGGTGCTGCTGGTTTCTACTGCCACTGGAGCGCTCATTTTTCTGCCTGCGGTGACGCTTTCGCGACTGTATCCGCATGATGCGGCGGATCATTTCTGGTATGTTCCCGAAGCGGAAACCGTAACGCTTTTCCTGATTTTTCTCAAATCCTGTCTTGTGGGTGCGTCGTGGATACTGTCTTATTATGCGATGAAATATCTGCCGCTCACTGTCGTATCGCCCATCCGTTCCACAGGGCCGTTGTGGACGCTTATCGGCGCATTATTTGTGCTCGGCGAGCGCCTTAATTTCTTGCAATGGACAGGTCTTGCCGTCAGTATCGCATGTTTCTGGCTGTTTTCGCGTACAGGACGCAAGGAAGGCTTTTCCCTGCACAATAAATGGATATGGTGCATCTATGCCGGCACACTGCTGGGCGCAGTCAGCGGATTGTACGACAAATTCCTCCTCACCCGTTTTGACCGTATGCTGGTGCAGGCGTATTTTTCCCTGTATCTGGTGCCGGTAATACTGCCTTTTGTTGCGTTCAAATGGTATCCGCACAGGAAACAGCAGGTTTTGCAGTGGCGATACACCATCCCTTTGATAGGCATTTGCCTTACCCTGACGGACTACGTGTATTTCTACACGCTTTCGATACCCGATTCGCTGGTATCCATTGTTTCCGCACTGCGGCGGTGCAGTGTGGCAGTGCCTTTTCTTGTCGGAGCACTGGTGCTGCACGAAAAAAACATCAAGCAGAAGACATTATGCCTGCTGGGCTTGATAGCCGGCGTTGTAGCCATCGTTTTAGGCTCAAAATGAAGAACGGCGAATACATCCTTCCCTGCACCGGCATCCATCGCCGACGAAATGGCTGTGACCCGTCGGAAACGGGTTACTCCTGCAAGAAATGGTCCTTGTTGAGATGGGTGAATTGTTTTTTCTTTCCGATAAAATATTGATATATGATGCTTTTGGCATACACGCAGGACGGGAATGTGTCCGCGGGTGGGGTGTGCTTGCAGGCTGTTTTCATTTTCCCAAAATCCCTGTGTGCTTTCAGTATGGGTTGCATGATGGAGATACTCCCGAACAGACTGTGGATGCCTGCCACGTAATCCAGACATCGTCGCCACATCAAAATGCGACGGCGACGGCGACGGGGAAGGTTTTTATACATCATCAGCAAGTTGTTGCGGTAGTTCAGGAAAGTTTTGAACGGCGAATTTTGCGGGAGCATGCCTCCGCCCACGTGATATACCGTTGAGCGAGGCGTGTACCAGATGCGGTAACCTGCATTTTTCCAGCGCCAGCACAGGTCTATTTCTTCCATGTGTGCAAAAAATGTTCCGTCAAAACAGCCTGCCTGACGGAACAGTGCGGCATTAACAATGCAACATGCGCCTGTTGCCCAGAATATTTCCGCCTCCTCGTCGTATTGTCCGTTGTCCCGCTCAACGGTGTCAAACAATCGTCCGCGGCAAAACGCATACCCGTATTTGTCTATGAAGCCGCCGGCAGCACCTGCATGTTCAAAATAATCGCGTCGCTCTTCGGACTTGATTTTGGGCATGCAGGCGGCAATGTTTTCTTTTTCTTCCATCATGGATATGAGCGGGGGCAACCAGCCTTCGGTGACTTCCACATCGGAATTGAGCAATACGTAGTAAGCGGCATCTACCTGCTGCAACGCTTGATTATACCCTTCGGCGAAACCGTAATTTGCGTCCAGCGCAACAATCCGCACACGAGGGTGCGCCTTTCTCAGGTAAGCCAGCGAATCGTCGGTGGAGCCGTTGTCCGCCACTACGACGGATACGTGCGGCAGTTGAGAATACATTTCCACCGACGGCAAAAATCTTTCCAGATAATGTCGCCCGTTCCAGTTGAGGATCACAATGGCGGTTTGTTTGCCGGAGCGGTCATTCGTCATACAGCAGATAAGGTTTTCGTTGCGTTTCGAAGCGTTCTACATCGTCTTTCCAGACAGCTTTTATCTCTGCGGATGTTTTTCCTTCGCAAATCATGCGGCGTATATAATCCACTCCCGTCAGTTTTTCAAAGAAGGGGGTAAAAAAGGCTTCGCCGATGTTCAGGCTGCGGTAGGCGTGTATCACATAATCAAGACAAATGCCTTGTGTGTAGATTTCCTCGTCGGGGATGTGCCGCAAATCCATGCCGCGGCAAAGTTTGTCGCAGTGCGGCGGATTTTTGGCGGCGGGGACGCTATGCGGAGTAAAGGAGAATGTGCCGTCTTTCATGTCGGGATGCCCGTACACCTGAAAGGGGAAGTCTGTGCCGCGTCCAAGACTGATCACCGTCCCTTCAAACAGGCACAGGGAAGGATAGAGGTACACCGCTTTCATGTTCGGCAGGTTAGGGGAGGGGGCGACGGGCAGCCGATATGCCGTGTGGTGTGTGTAATTGTTGCATCGCGCCACAAGGAGTTCGCAACGCACGCCGCCCGCAAGCCATCCCTCCCCGTTGCACATTTCCGCAAGTTCGCCGATCGTCATGCCGTGTACGATGGGGATTGGCGCAGCGCCCACGCCGGAACGGTGCTTCATGTCGAGGATGGGGCCATCTACGTAATGTCCGTTCGGATTGGGGCGGTCAAGCACGATTACTGTTTTACGGTGCAACGCGCAGGTCTCCATCATGCGCATCATAGTGATGTAATAGGTATAGAAACGCAAACCTACGTCCTGCAAATCAACCACTGCCACGTCAAACAAACGGGTATGCCGGACGGACAGACTGTTGCCGTAAAGCGAAAATACGGGGATACCTGTTGCGGCGTCAACGGAATCCGCCACATGTTCGCCGGCGCCTGCATTGCCGCGAAATCCGTGCTCTGGAGAGAAGATGGCCGTTACGTGGAACCCGCTTCGCACCAGCATGTCTATCAGATGTTCATTGCCTACCATACCGGTGTGGTTCGTCAGTACTGCCACGCGCTTACCTTGCAACACGGGAAAGTATGCATCGGTGCGCGCTGCGCCTGGTTGCACCTCGCCCTCCTGTACACTCCGGCGTTCCGTCGCCGCGGCAAAGCCTGCAACGCCCAGCAACGCAATGTGTATCCATATCATAACGAATGTCTTCATCTGTATTTTTACAACAAAGATAAATAAAATAATTGGGGAAAAATATTACTTTTGTGTATCATTTTGTTTCAATGGAACGCCCGCAACACAACCGTCACATCAGCGTACTGGAGTCCATGTTCACTGCTTTCTATCCGGTGTTGGCCGCCTATTGCGCCAAGTATGTGAAAGACCAAGACGCGGCGCGGGACATCATACAGGACATTTTTTTGACGGTGTGGGAACAGCGTGCTCATATTGATTTTTCCATACCGCTGCATGCTTATTTCTTGCGTATGGCACACAACGCTACGTCAATTATTTGCAACGCATCAGGACGGAAAGGAAGTACGTGGAAAATGTCATTGATCTGATGAAAGAAGAATTGCAGTATGACGATATGTTCGAGCAGTTTGCAGCGGAAGCAATGCAGGAACAGATAGAACAAACCGTGTCTCGTCTGCCCGTACAGTGCAGAGATATTTTTCGCAGAAGCCGCTACGAGGGGAAAAGCCATCAAGAAATCGCACAAGAGATGAACATCTCCGTGCGGACGGTGGAAACGCAAATTTACAGGGCTTTGAAAATTTTGAAGAAAAAATTGAAAATTGAAAATTGAAGACGCACGGGCAACCGCAAGGGTTGCCCGAACATCTTATTTTCTTGTCCCGAACACAGATTTATACATACGAAGCTTCGTCCCACCCGAGTTTCACCAAATGGATTTTTGACGGATCGGCATTGCCGAGCCGGTATTGGGTGTCGGCAAGCAGGATGTGTTTGGCGGGAGGGTTCAGCGGCCTGTGTTCGCCAAAGTGTTCGTGCCGTTTGGCTTCAATAATTTTCAAACCTGTTGCGTCAACGGCTACGGGGTCGAATCCGAGCAGCAACCCGTTGTATTTCCATGTAAATTCTTCGGAAAATTGCGTGGGCGCGGTGTGGTGGAACTGAGGGGTGAACATCACCAGTATGTGTAGCCGAGTTTTCCCCTTCACTTCCGGCAAATCGTACAGGGCTGCCAGACTGGCGCAGGAGTCATCGTGATAGGAGGAGGGCTTGGGCGAAAACATGATGTAGTTTTTTATCAGGGTGCCTACGCCCGACCATGCATGAGTGCGCATGGGGCGGATGTTGATCAGGGCGGTGGCTCTCCGGAATACGGGATCGTTCAACACGCCGCGATCGTTGATGCTAAAGTTTTCCGCTTTCACGCCTGTAGCCAGCACTTTTTCTTTCAGTATCTCTTCCAATACGGACGGGGTGGGAAACTTGTTCCATCCGTTGGTTTTCACGCCCACCACATCGGCGGCTGTAACGATGCTTTCCCATGCCTGATCGGCTTTTCCTTTGCCGGTCAGCCGGCATAGGGCTTCGTCGAGCATTTGGCTGCAAATGGCGGAATCGGGCTTGTCGCCCGCAAACAGGTTTTGGTTGCGGATGAGCACTACCGTTGAATGGTCGTGCTGCTGTCCGTTTGCCCATGCTTTTCCCACAACGGACGGAAGTATCAGACTTCCGACTGCCGCAACGGATGTGGTTTTCAATAAATCTCTACGTGTGATATTCATGACTGGTAAAGTTAAATTATGGTTAAATTATGGTTACATTTTTGAAATAATTGCCTGAAAGAGGTTTTCCGCATCATCTTTGGAGGGGCTGTTGAAGATGGCGCCCAGCCGGTTGCCGTTGTGCCATCCCACGAACCATGTCCCATCTTCCAGCCGGATGCTTTTGCCGTTGCCGGCTTCGGGCGCGTATCGCTGCATAAACTGGCGGTATGCCTCCTCTGTGGCGGTTCCGTCCGGATATTCCACCAGCAGGAGATATGTGCGCTGTTCCGGCGTGCCGTATTTGGCAAGTACGGCGTCGGTTTGTCCGTCGATATTCAGCAGGTTGAAATCGGCGATAAAGAAGTAGGCGTTGAGCCAGATGTAGTGATGAAAATAAAGTGTCCCGCCATCTGCCAGTTTTTCCGTCGGCAGAAGTCCGACGATAGCAGGTAATTTGCCTTTCTGCGGGATGGCTTTGTCCGTTGTTTCCGCCAGAAAACGGATGGCGGCAGCGCTTTCGGGGGTTGCCTTGGGGGCGCTGATGACGGCAAAATAGCGGTCTTTCCAGAAAAGAGAAGCTTCCGGATAAGTCAGCGATCCTTGTCCGTATGTATGTTCGTCTCTGTCGCGGCTTTGGGTATATACCCCGAAAGCATTGCGGGATTCCGTCATTTCGTAAATCTCCACCGTAATGTCGGGCAGGTTTTCTGCTGTGTATCTGCATCCGCGCATCCCGACAAGCCCGTACGACAGATACATCTCGGCGGCGCCGTTAATGTAGTCGTACAGGTTATCCTGCGTGTAATCCAATCGCTCCGATATGCGGTAGGATTGAAAGTGTTCCGGCAACCCTTCAACGGGATGCTGCGCCCATACCGTACCGTACATCATCATTAATAATCCGATAACAATTCTTGACATGCTGTAAAAAACATTGCACAAATGTACTGTATTTTTTTGAAAAACAAAATTTTATTTTTTTTGGTGATTTTTTAGACGGACTTCTTCGGTGTATTTAGACGTTGTCCGTAAACGAGTACTGCACTTTTTATTTTCTGTAACGTTGCGCGAGATGATTTTGTGCAGTCACGCAGCGACGAATTGAACGAAAAAATGGAACTCGAACTGGCAAAAACGCAGGACGCCTGCAACGAATCGGCAACAGAAGTCGCCATGACCGCACGCGCCCTTGAACAAGCAGAAGAAAACATGCAAACATGCCGCAACCATTACCAAGCGGGCATGGAAACATTAGCCAAT